>CALJER010000008.1 GCA_938074535.1 uncultured archaeon | reverse complement strand
GAGGGGGGTGAGGTTCAGGGGTTCGGAGGAAGCCGAGCCAGCCCCGGGGGTCCTCCGCGCGCTCGGGCAGAGCGAGTTCGTCGTGATAGGGCCCAGCAATCCCGTGACGAGCATAGGACCCATCCTCTCCCTCAGGAAGATCCGCGAGGCGCTGGAGAGGAGGAAGGAAGAGGTGGCGGTGGTCAGCCCCATCCTTGGGAGGGCCCCGGTGAGCGGTCCGGCGGGGAAGCTCATGGAGGCCCTGGGTTTCGAGGTGAGCCCGAGGGGGGTGGCGGAGTACTACAGGGAGGTGGCGGGGCACCTCTTCCTGCACCTCTCCGACGGGGAGTTCGCCCCCTCCGTGAGGAGGATGGGGATGGAGGCGCACCTGGCGAACCTCTGGATGCGGGACCTGGCGGAGAGGAGGAGACTGGCCAGGAGGATCCTGGAGGAGATGGGCCATCAGTCCAGAAGTTCGTAAAGGGTGGACCTCTGCCTGGGCACCCTTCCGGCCCCAAGGATGAGGGATCTGAGCTGTTGGGGAGTCATGCCCTGCCCCCACCTTCCCCCGGCCTCCCTCGTGATGTTCTCCTCGAACAGGGTGCCGCCCAGATCGTCCGCCCCGGCCAGCAGCATGGTCCTGGCCCCTTCGGGCCCCAGCTTCACCCACGAGGCCTGTATGTGGTTGATGTACCCCGCCAGCGCCAGCCTGGCCACGGCGTGCACCCTCAGGTTGTCCTCCGGGGTGGGGCCGGTGATGCCCAGGCGTGAGAGCTCGGTGTTCTGGGGCACCACGGGGAGGGGCACGAACTCCGTGAAACCTCCCGTCCCTCTCTGGATCTCCCTCAAGAGCAGGAGGTGCCTTGCCCTCTCCTCGGGAGTCTCCACCGTTCCGTACATCATGGTGGAGGTGGTGGGTATTCCCCTGCGGTGGCAGCTCCTGACGATTTCCACCCACCTCTCCGTCCTGATCTTTGCCGGGCATATGGTCTCCCTCACCCTGTCGCTCAGGATTTCCGCGGCCGTTCCTGGAACCGAGTTCAGGCCGGCCTCCTTGAGGAGTTTCAGCACCTCGTCCACGGGTAGCCCTTCCTTCCTGGAGAGATGGTCGAGTTCGGCCGGGGAGAAGGCGTGGATGTGGAGTTCCTCGGAGACCTCCCTGATGGTGCGGAGGAGGCCCAGGTAGGTCTCCAGCCCGAAGTCGGGGTGGAGGCCCCCCTGCAGGCAGATTTCGGTGGCACCCATCTTCACGGCCTCCTCCACCTTGGCCCTGAGCTGCTGGGGGGTGAGGGAGTAGGCCTCCGGGTGGGAGGGGGGACGACGGAAGGCGCAGAACCTGCAGGAGCCCGTGCAGATGTTGGTGTGGTTGACGTTCCTGTTGACCACGTAGGTGGCCACTTCCCCCACGAGCTTCCTCCTCACCAGGTCCGCCGTCAGGAGGAGGAGCTGCAGTTCTCCCCCGCTCACCCTCAGGAGCTCTTCGACCTCCTCCAGCCTCAAATCCTTCCCCGAGAGGGCCCTGTCGAGGGCCCCGGCCACCAGGGGGTCCGCGTCCGCCAGCCTTCTTTCCGTCCTTCCCTCCAGCGCGGGGGAGGCCCCCATCCTTGCCGCTTTCATGTTGGAGCCTCTGGTCTCCGCGTTCTTAATCCTTTTGGGGGCGGCGCCTGTAGCCGCTCTCGTCGGCCAGCTTGGAAACCACCTTCCTGACCTCTTCGGACATGAAGGAGGCATCCCCCGCGTACCTCGGGTAGAGGGGCAGTCTCTCCTTGAGCCTGAAACCGGCGGCCTCCACCCTTTCCCTGAGCTCCGCCAGGGAGGGCCAGGGGCGCTCGGGGTTCACGAAGTCTGGGGTGACCTCCGAGAGACCCCCCAGGTCGTTGGCTCCCGCCTCCAGAAAGGGCACCACGTCGGGCACCAGGTTCGGGGGGATTTGGATGCCCACTTCCCCGGGGAGGATCTCCGCGGCCATCCTCACGGCGTCCAGCACCTCCTCCAGCCCGGGAGGGGGGGAGCCCCCCAGGGGAGTACCTGGCTTGGGGGAGAAGGGCTGGACGATGACCTCCTGGATGTGGCCGTATTCCTCGTGCAGCCTGCCTATCTCCTCCAGCGACCTCCTCCTGTCCTCTCGGCTCTCCCCTATCCCCACCAGGATGCCCGTGGTGAAGGGAATCCTGAGCCTTCCGGCCTTCTCCATGAACCCCAGCCTGAGCCCCGGGTCCTTTCCAGGACTCTCCCGATGGGCCTCGAGTCTGGCAGCACACTCCAGCATCAGCCCCATGCTGGCGTTGTACCTCCTCAGCCTTCCCAGCTCCTCCTCGCTCAGCACCCCCGCGTTGGTGTGGGGGAGGAGGCCCAGCCTGAGGATGTGCCTGCACAGGTCCTCCAGGTATTCAGGAGTGCTCCGGTAGCCCAGCTCCCTGAGCCTCTCCCTGGCCTGGGGGTGAACCTCGGGCCTCTCTCCCAGCGTGAGGAGGACCTCCGAGCATCCCGCCTTCTTCCCCTTGAGCACGAGGGAGAAGACCTCGTGGGGGGAGAGAAAGACGGCTTCACCCTCCTCCCTCCTGAAGCCGCAGTAGGCGCACCGGTTCCTGCAGAAGGTGGTGAGGGGCACGAACACGTTCAGGGAGTAGGTCACCACCCTGGAGGAGCCCATCCCCTTCCCTGGGTGCTCCAGGTAATAAACCCGGGTATCCTCCGAAGGAAGTAAAAGGTTCCCTCTCGGTGGTTCATGGAGACGGTGGTGGAAGAAGGGTGGGTGGTGCTGCCCCTCAAGCACCTCTCGAAGGCCAAGTCCAGCCTCGAGGGAGTCCTCACCCCCGAAGAGAGAAAGGAGCTGGTCCTCTGCATGCTCTCGGACATGCTGAGGATCCTCTCCCAGGTGAGGATGAGGAAGGTGGTGGTCTCACCGGACGAGGAGGTCCTGCGCCTGGCTTCGGGGATGGGTGCGGAGGCCGTGAGGGAGCCGGGGCTGGAGCTCAACCTGGCCCTCTCCCTGGCGGTGGGGAAGGCGGTCAGGGAGGGAGCGAGGGAGGTCCTGATCCTTCCGGCCGATCTTCCCTTCCTCAGGGTGGAGGATGTGGAAAAAATGGTGGGAATGGCTTCCTCGGAGAGGGAGGTGGTGATTGCTCCCTCCAGCGCCCGCGGGACCAATGCCCTGCTCCTGCGCCCTCCGGGCGTGATTCCCCTGAGGTTCGGGGGGGAAAGTTTCCCCCTTCACGTGAGGGAGAGCCTGAGGGCGGGGATAAGGCCCAAGATCTACCGGTCGGAGACGGTGGCCACGGATGTGGACGGAGTGGGGGACCTCCTCAGGGCGGAGACGCTGGGCCTGGGCACGCAGACCCGGGAGTTCCTTCTTTCCCTGGGGAGGTACAGATTCGAGCGCTGAGGAGCATTTTTATCCTTTGTGGAAAAAAGGAGCCGATGGAGCGCGTCAAGTTCCTGCTGGACGAGGAGGAGCTGCCCAGGGCCTGGTACAACATCCAGGCGGATCTTCCCTCCCCCCTGGATCCCCCCCTGAACCCCGCCACGGGAAAGCCCGTGGGCCCGCAGGACCTGGAGCCCATCTTTCCCAGGGAGCTGATCAGGCAGGAGGTCAGCCAGGAGAGGTGGATACCCATCCCCGAGGAGGTGAGGGAGGTCTACAGGATCTGGAGACCCACCCCCCTCTACAGGGCGGTCAGGCTGGAGCGCATGCTGAAGACCCCGGCCAGGATCTACTACAAGTGGGAGGGGGTGAGCCCGGCAGGGAGCCACAAGCCCAACACCTCCGTGGCCCAGGCCTACTACAACATGAAGGAGGGCGTGGAGAGGCTGACCACGGAAACGGGGGCGGGGCAGTGGGGCAGTGCGCTGGCCTTCGCCACCATGCTCTTCGGGCTGAAATGCACGGTGTACATGGTGAGGGTGAGCTACGAGGGAAAGCCCTACCGGAGGATCCTCATGGAGATCTGGGGGGCGGAGTGCCTTCCCAGCCCCAGCGACAGGACGGAGTACGGCAGGAGGATCCTGAAAGAGGATCCGCAGAATCCCGGCAGCCTGGGGATCGCGATTTCCGAGGCCATCGAGGATGCCGTCACCCATCCGAACACCAAGTACTCGCTGGGGAGCGTGCTGAACCACGTCCTCCTCCACCAGACCGTCGTGGGGCTGGAGGCCAAGAGGCAGATGGAGATGGCGGGTGAGTATCCGGACGTGATCTTCGGATGCGTGGGCGGGGGGAGCAACTACGCGGGCCTCCTCTTCCCCTTCCTGGCGGACAAGCTCACGGGGAGGAAGCCTGAGCTGCAGGCCTTCTCCTGCGAACCCAAGGCCTGCCCGACCCTCACCAAGGGGATATACACCTACGATCACGGGGATTCGGCCGGGCTCACACCCCTTCTGAAGATGTACACCCTCGGCCACACCTTTGTTCCCCCGCCCATCCACGCCGGAGGGCTCAGATACCACGGGGATGCTCCCCTCCTCTGCAAGCTCACCAAGGAGGGCTACGTGGGAGCCAGGGCCTACCACCAGAACGAGGTGTTCGAGGCCGCCAGTCTCTTCGCCAGGGCTGAGGGTTTCGTGGTGGCACCGGAAACGGCCCATGCCGTCAGGGCGGTGGTGGACGAGGCCCTGAGGTGCAGGCGCACGGGGGAGGAGGAGGTGATCCTCTTCAACTGCAGCGGGCACGGTCTGCTCGACCTGGCGGCCTGGGACGCCTATCTGCGGGGGAAGCTGGAGGACTTCGAGTACCCGAAGGAGCTGGTGGAGAGGGCCCTGCAGCAGCTCCCCAGGCTCGGGCTAGGCTCTCCTCCTGAGGCTCAGCCCCAGCGCCAGCACCAGCGCCGCCGCGCTTCCAGCGAGCAGCGCTAGGGTCCAGAGTGGGATCCTGCGGGGCAGTTCGAGCGGTTTTCCCCTCTCCTTCAGGACCGCGAGCGAGAGGGAGAGGGACCGGAGGGCCTCCTCCATCTTTCCCTCCCTTTCGGCCCTCAGGAGGCTCTCCCTGGCTAGCTCCAGCCTGGGATCCTCACCCCCCTCCTCCGCCAGCTCCAGCATGGTCCTGGCGGAGAGGAGGAACTCCCGCAGGGCTTCCTCCTCCGAGAGGAAGAGAAGGGAGACCTCCTCCGGGTCCACCTGGGGATAGCCCCCATAGTGGGACCTGGTGAGGTAGGAGTCGGAGGAGGTCAGCCCCCTTGAGCCCCTGGGGAGGTGGAGGGGGTCCATCCTGAAGAGGTACTTCCCGGAGCCCTTCGACCAGGTGGGGTCCACGGGTTGCCACCCCCTTCCTGGCAGGTACACCTCCACCCAGGCGTGGTTCCCGGCGCCGTTTTCCGCCGGGGTCCAGCCGAAGGAGAGACGGGAGGGGATGTTCAGGGCCCGGAGCAGGGTGAGGAGGAGGTCGCTCAGGCAGTCGCAGTCCCCCGCCCTCCTTCGGTAGGTCTCCAGGGCCCCCTGTCTTTCCTGGGTGGGGGCGTAGGTGATGGTTTCGTCCATCCAGCGGAGGAGGCTGCCGCAGAGGAGGTAGAGGTTCCTCTCCCCACCGGCGAGCTGCAGGGAGAGCGGGCGCAGCTCCTCCACCTCCCACCACTTTCTTCCCTCCGTGTACCCCTCCATGCCCGGGGGCAGGTCGTCGAGGGTCCCGGAGCTCTGGGGGGAGATACCGGGGTCGTACAGCTCCGCTCTCCACACCAGTTCCACCCTCAGCTGCCTGCTCTCACCGGCTGCCAGCTTCATCCTGAAGGAGGCGTAGAAGTTGTTTTCCTCGTCCGCGTAGAGGCTGCCCGGACGGGGACTGGAGGTCACCAGTGAGGCAAAGCGTGCCTCCCCCTCGCTGAAGAGGAGGAGGTTCATCACCAGGTCGCAGCTTTCCTTCCCGGAGTTCCTCACGTTCTCGGTGAGGATGAGCTTGTAGTAGGCTGGCGTGGTGTAGAAGGTGACGAGCACTCCCTCGAAGCTTCCGGGTGCCCCCACCGAGGTGGAGTGGGTGACGGAAAGGCCGTCGGCCGAGGGAACAGCTTCTCTCGGTTCGTACCAGAAGAGCCTGCCTCCAGGGGGACCCCTGACCGTGATCCTGTAGCTCTCGTAGGGGTAACCTCCTCCCCCTATTCTTATCCCCCCCAGCGCGGCCTCGTACTTGGGTCCCGTCCCCTTCACCCATCCGGAGACCTCGTAGGAGAGTCCGTACCTCAGCTCCCCCCTGAAGGGGGAGGCGAAGGAGATGGTGAGGACCACCTCGGTCCCTCCCTCCGCGGGTCGGCTCTCCACCCTCAGCTCCCCCGGCTCGCACCAGGCCTCCAGCCCCTTCACGTTCTCCGAGGGAAGGGTGCGGCTGATGGTGATGGAGGAGTAGAGGCCAGGCAGGTTGAGGACGCAGTTTTCCCCCACCCTGACGTCCCTGTTCTCCAGGATCTGGAACTCCACCACCACGGAGGTGTAGGAGGGGGAGGGGGGAAGGGCACCTGCGGTCGGGAGGAGGGAGAAGACCAGGGAAAGGGCGACCAGGAGGAGCGGGCACCCCCTGCCTTCCCCTCGGAGGCCTTTCCCCAGCATTTCTCTTTTTTTGGGAGGGGGGGTTTATAGGGGGCGGGGATTAAACCCCCAGGCCTCCGAGTAACATGATGCGCACCGTTCTCGTGCAGAGGATACAGCCAGGCGGAAGGGATGAGCTGGGGGAGCTGGAGGAGCTGGCCGAGACCATGGGGTACGAGGTGGTGGGGAAGGTGGTGCAGGTGAGGGAGGCGGATCCTGCCTTCCAGATAGGGAGGGGAAAGGTGGAGGAGGTGGCCGGGCTCGTGAGGCTGAAGGGCGCGGAGCTCGTGATCTTCGCCAACCAGCTCACCCCCTCGCAGCTCTTCAACCTGAGCAGGGTGCTGGGGGTGGAGGTGATGGACAGGTTCCAGCTCATCCTGGAGATTTTCGCCCGCAGGGCTGGGTCCCCGGAGGCCAAGCTCCAGGTGGAGTACGCCAGGCTCAGCTACGAGCTGCCCAGGCTGAGGGAGAGGATAAGGAACCTCCTCTCGGCTGAGCAGCCAGGGTTCAGGGGGAGGGGTGAGTACGAGCTCAACATGTACCTGGACATGGTGAAGAGGAGGATGGCCGTCCTGAGGAGGAAGCTCAAGGCCCTGGCGGAGTCGAGGGAGAAGAGGAGGAGCCAGCGCAGGAGGAGGGGTTTCAGGCTGGTGGCCCTGGCCGGATACACCAACGCCGGCAAGTCCACCCTCCTCAACGCCCTCACCCTTTCCGACGTGGAGGTGGACAGCAGGATGTTCACCACCCTGACGGTCAGGACCAGGGCCGTGAAGGGATGCGAGAAGGTCCTGATGACGGATTCGGTGGGCTTCATCGAGGGCCTGCCCCCCTGGATGGTGGAGGCCTTCAAGGCTGCCCTCGAGGAGATCTACTCCGCCGACCTGGTGGTGCTGGTGGTGGACGGCAGCGATCCCATGTCGGAGATCCTCAGGAAGCTCAAGGTGAGCCTGGAGATCCTTTCGGGGAGGGAAAATAGGGTGCTGGTGGCCCTCAACAAGGTGGACCTCCTCTCCCCCCGGGAGCTGGAGGAGAAGATGGAGGTGCTGGGAAGGCTCCCCCTCCCCGTTCTCCCCATCTCCGCGAAGGAGGGGAGGAACCTGGATCTTTTGCTGGAGGAGATAAGGAAGGAGGTCTTCGGGAACATGGTCCCTGCGCGGGGGATTCTTTCCGGGAAGGGCTCTCCCCCCTAGATTACCCCCGTTTTCTCCGCTATTTCCCTGGCCTTTCTCCTGTCGAGCCTCTTCCTGTTCAGGATGGTGAACCTCTCCGGCCTTATCTCCCTGGCCCTGAGCAGGGCCTCCACCACCTCTTCCTCCCCCACCCCCAGTTCCTCCGCCGTGGTGGGGGCCCCCACCTCCGAGAGAACCCTGCGCACCCTCTTCCAGTTGAGCCCGTGCAGGTAGGCCATGAGGAGGGTCCCCACCCCGCACTTCTCTCCGTGCAGGGAAGAGTCAGGGGACACCTGCTCGAGCGCGTGGGCGAAGGAGTGCTCCGAGCCGCTGCAGGGTCTGGAGCTTCCCGCGATGCACATGGCCACCCCGCAGCTGATGAGGGCCTCCACCACCACCCTCACCCCCTCCTCCCTTCCCTCCCCTATCAACCCGGCGTTGCGCGCCGTCACCTCCGCGCTCATCAGGGCGAGCTGGGCGGCGTAGTCACCGTAGTACTCGCCCGTGAGGAGGTGGGAGAGCCTCCAGTCCCTCACGGCGGTGAACTTGGCCACCAGGTCACCGCACCCGCTGGCCGTGAGACGTCGGGGCGAGCGGGAGATCACCTCCACGTCGGCCAGGATGGCCAGGGGGGTGCGGGCATCCACGGAGAGGGGCCCCAGCCGGCGGAGGGAGGCCCTGGAGCTGGCGATGCCGTCGTGGGAGGCCGCCGTGGGCACGCTGAGGAAGGGGAGGCGGGCCCTGGAGGAGGAGTACTTGGCCAGGTCTATCACCCTCCCCCCTCCCACTCCCACCAGGAAGGAGGGTTTGCTCTTCAGGATCTCCTCCTCCACCTCCTCCAGCGGTTCCCCCTCCGCCCTCAGGGAATGCGGCTCGAAGCCTTCCCTTTCCAGGGAGGCGATCACCCTCCTTCCCGCCCTGGCGTGGGTGCGGGGGCCGGAAAGCACCAGGGCCCTTCCCTTCAGCCCCAGCTCCCTGCAGGTCTCCCCCACCTTCTCGATTACCTTTCTCCCCACCACCACCCTGGTGGGGAGGTCGATCGTGTGGATGTCCCTCAACGCCCCTTACCCCGGCGCACCTTTCGGAGGGCCTCCACCATCTCCCCTATCTTTTCCTCCGCCCTTCCCTCCTCCACCACCGTTCCCGTCACCACCAGGTCAGCCCCCGCCCTCGCCGCCCTCCCCGCATCCTCCCCCGTTCTTATCCCCCCTCCCACGATGAGGGGAAGGTCCACGCACCTCCTGACCGCGGAGATGGTCTGGGGGGGAACGGGTGCGGAGGCCCCCGAACCCGCCTCCAGGTAGACGAAGTGCATCCCGAGGTACTGGGCGGCGAGCGCGTAGGCCGCCGCCAGCTCGGCCTTCTCGAGGGGGAGGTGCCTCGCCTGCCCCACGAAGCCCGCCGTCCCCCCCGGCCCCAGGATGAGGTAGCCCATGGGGAGGACCTCCAGGCCGTACTCCCTCACCAGCGGGGCCCCCAGGGCCTGCGCGTCGATGAGGAAGTAGGGGTTGGAGGAGTTGAGGAGGGACATGAAGAAGATGGCGTCGGCGTACCTGCTGATGCCTGAGAGGTTGTTGGGGAAGAGGATCACGGGGAGCTCCACCTCCTTCTTGATGGCCCTCACCGTCTCGTCGACGAGGGCGGTGGAGCACACGGTGGATCCCCCCACCATGATGGCGGAGGTCCCCGCCCTCTCCGCCCTCCTGCAGAGCTCGCCCGCCTTCCTCCCCCCCGTTTTCTCCGGGTCCACGAGGGTGAGGTGCAGCGGGTGCCTGCGCAGACCCTCCAACAGGTACCTCTCCACCCTCCCCAACTCAACCACCCAGCAGCTCCCTCGCCAGGCGGAGGGCGAAGTGGGGATGCCGCAGGAGCTTCCTTCCCACCCTCTTGAGGTTGGTCCCGTTGGCCAGGTCCACCACGTCCTGTCCGGTGAGGAGATCGGCCAGCTGGTTGAGCTCCTTGTCGCTCAGCTTCTCTATGAGCCTGAGCACCTTCAGGCTGCGGGAGATCCGGTTGCTCCACTCCTCGTACCTCCTGGGGTACTCCTCCAGCCCCGCGCCCCCCTCCACGGCCTTCCCCGCCACCTCCCCCGCCACCTTCCCGGCGACCACCGAGGAGTGGATCCCTCCCCCCGTGAGGGGTATCACCTGCCCGCCGGCGTCCCCGCACACCATCACCCCTTCCCCCACCACCTTCTCGACCTCCCCCCCCACAGGAACGGGGGCCGCGCCCACCTCCACCACCCCTGCCCTGCTGAAGAGCTCGGGATGGGAGGAGAGGAAGCGGTCGAGGTAGGGCTTGGCCGGGGCTCCCCTCACCCCAATCCCCACGTTGGCTTCTCCTCCGTCCTTGGGAAAGAACCAGACGTAGCCTCCGGGGGCCACCTCCCTTCCAAGGTAGACCTCCAGCGTGTGCGGGTCCTCCACCCCGCAGTTCACCATCCTGTACTGGAAACAGGGGATGACCTCGGGCTTTCTCACCCCCAGGGCCTTTCCGGCCACCACCGAGTTCACCCCGTCGCACCCTATCACTATCCTTCCCCTGAGCTTCCTCCTTTCCGCCCCCTGCTTGACCAGCACCTCCCACCACCCCTCCGCTCTCTTCAGGTCCAGCACGGCCGATCCCATCTTCATCTCCACCCCCCTTTTCACGGCCAGGTAGGCCAGCTCCCTCAGGAAGAGCCCCTTCTCTATGACGTACCCGGCCGTTCCCAGCTTGCGGGAGAGAATGTCCACGTATTTTTTCTCGTCGGGGGCGTGAACCCTGAAGACCTCCACCCGGTTGCGGATGAACCTCTTCCCCTTCACTCCGGCGTCCTCCAGCGTGGACACGGAGACGGCCTCCCCGCAGGGCTTTCTTCCCAGCGAGTTCTCCCTCTCCAGCAGGAGGGTGCTGGCCCCCTCCTCCGCTGCTTCCCTGGAGGCCATCAGGCCCGCGGGTCCCGCACCCACCACGATCACGTCGTATTCCCGCGCCTCCGGCATCTTCAGCTACCTTTTCCGGTGGACTTATAAGGGAAGCGTTGCCCTCCCCCCTCAGAAGCTACTGGAGGCCCGACCTCATCTCCCTCACATCCCGCTCGAACTTCCTGTAGGCCTCCGTCCGCTTGAGCCCCTCCACGTCCCGCTTGTAGAGGTCCTCCCTCAGCTTCCTCCCGGCCCTCCTTTCCCACTCCTCGATCGGGATTCCCTGGCTTTCCTGGTCCCTGTCCCTGTACCACTCGGGGATGACGTTGAAGGCGCAGAAGGGTACCACCCTGCTGTCGCTCATCACGTAGTGGATGCAGCACCTCTTCACCCTCTCCACGTCGTAGTTGTAGAGGTCCATGAAGTGCATCATCCCTATGAAGAGGGACTTCATGTGGAACTGGCCCAGGGCGCTGTAGTCGCGCCTGACGAGCAGGTGATAGAGGAGCCCGCCCATCTTGAGATCCCTGGGCTTCTTCTTGGAATCTATGAACTTCCCCAGGGAGGCCAGGAGCTTCAGCTTCACGAGGGTCCTGCTCTTCCCCTTCCTGAGCTCCTCCGTCTTCTCCTTCAGGTACTCCAGGAACCCCTCCACATCTATGAACCTTGTGATCGGGATCATCCTTCCGTCCTCCTTGAACACGTAGGTCGCCGCCCCGCAGGCGAAGTGGGAGCTGAGGTCGTAGCTCGGTTTGCCCGTGAGTTCTTCGACGAACCTGCTTATCACCAGAGCCGTGGGCACGGGGAAGAAGTCCTGCAGGGTGATCTCACCGTTGGTCTGTTCCTCCAGCCTTTTGATGACATCGGGAATGGTTATCCTGTACTTTTCCCTTTCGTCCCGGGGCATCCTGCCCACCAGGGAGACGGGCTGGAAGTTCACGCTCCTGATGATGTCCAGGTTCCTGAAGGCGTACCTGACGATGTCGCCGACCTCGTGGTCGTTCATTCCCCTGATGACGGTGGGCACGAGGACGATCCCCAGCCCAGCCCTGCGGCAGTTCTCGAGGGCAAGCGGGAACTCCCAGTGGTTTTTGGGATTCGTCTTCTCGCTCACCCCGTCGAAACTCAGGTAGAGGGTGTTTACCCCCGCCTCCCTGACCTTCCGCGCGAGCTCAGGGTCCTGCGCCAGCCTTATTCCGTTCGTGTTGAGCTGGATGTGGTCGAAGTCGTAGGATTTGGCCAGCTTTATGATGTCGATGAGGTCTCCCCTGAGGCAGGGCTCCCCCCCGGTGAGCTGCACCGCGTTGCATGCGATGGGTCTTTCGCTCCTGAGGATCTTGAACATCTCTTCGATTTGCGAGAGCGTGGGTTCGTAGACGTAGCCGAGCCGCTGGGCGTAGAAGAAGCAGTACCAGCAGGCCAGGTCGCACCTGTTCGTCAGGACGACGTTGGCGAGCGCCGTGTGGCTGAGATGGAGCCTGCAGAGCCCGCAGTCCTTCGGGCAGAGCGGGTCCTCCTTTTGGATCTGGGGGTTCTCCACCCCCCTTCCGTCCATCGCATACCTCTCGGCCCTCCTGTACCACTCGGAGGAGCCGCTGTACACCTCCTCGAACTCCCCGTGTTCCGGGCAGCTCTTCTTCATCCAGACCTTTCCTTCCCTCTCGTGAAGGGTCGCCGGGAGGAGCTTGAGGCACTCCGGACAGAGGGAGGTGGTCTTTCCGAGTTCCATCTTTGTCGCATATCTAAGCGGGAGAGACTTTAAAGCCTTGAGAGCCCATCCCCCTTGGAAGTCATGAGGAGGGCTTCGCGCAGGCTTTCGGCTTTCCTCTCCCTTCTCAGGCTCCCCAACTGCTTCATGATGGGGCTCGCCGTTCTGGTGGGGGAGGTCCTGGCGGCGGGCAGGCTGGAGGTTCTCCCCAGCCTGCTGGGTTTCTCCACGGCCTTCCTCCTCACCGGTGCCTCCATGGCGGTGAACGACTACTTCGACCGCTTCGTGGACGAGGTGAACCAGCCCCATCGCCCCATCCCCAGCGGGCTGGTCTCCCCGGAGGAGGCCCTCCTCTTCTCTTCGGCGCTGGCGGTGCTCGGCCTCCTCTCCGCGGCCGGGAGCTGGGTGGAGAGGGGGACCCTCTACCCCCTCCTCGTGGCCGTTCTCTCCTTCCTCCTCTCCTCCTACTACAACGCCAGGGGGAAAAGGACGGGGCTGCCGGGCAACCTGATGGTGAGCACCTGCGTGGCCGTGCCCTTCCTCTACGGTCCTCTGGTGCTGGGAGAGGACCCACCCCCGGCCCTCCTCCTCTTCCTGTTCATGGCCTTCCTCTCCAACACCGGGAGGGAGATTCTGAAGGGGATGGCGGACGCGGAAGGTGACAGGAGGAGGGGAATCAGGACGCTGGCCGTTTCCAGGGGCCCGGCGGGTGCGGCCCCCTTCGTCCTCCTCTTCTACCTCCTGGCGGTGGCCCTCAGCCCCTTCCCCCTCCTGCTGGGGGAAGTATCGGTGTGGTATCTGCCTGCGGTGGTGCTGGCGGACGCCGGCTTCCTCCTCACGGGGGTCCTCTCCGTGAGAAATCCCTCCCCCGGTGAGGCCCTGGAGCTGAAGCGTCTCTCCCTCCTCTGGATGCTCCTGGGCCTGCTGGCTTTTTTGCTGGGGAGGCTGGGGGTGTAGGATGAGGCTCCCCGAGCACCTGAGGGGCAGGCTGAAGAAACCTCTGGGGAAGGTCTTTCCCAGCATGGGGGAGGCCCTCAAGTACGCGAGGTCCCTGAGACCGGCGAGGATAGTAGCGGTGGGCGACAGGGTGACCGCCACCCTGCTGGAGGAGGGGGTGAGGCCCGATGTCTGCGTGGTGGACTTCAAGAGCCTTCGCTCCCCCCTGACCGGGGAGGAGAGGAGGAGGGTGGAGGAGCTGGATCTTCCGGAGAGGAGGGTGGCGAACCCTCCGGCCACCCTCTCCAGGGAACTGTGGGAGGCCTTCGATCTCCCTCCTCCCCTGAAGATAGTGGTGGAGGGTGAGGAGGATCTGGCCACGCTGGCTGCCGTGGTCAAGTCACCTCCGGGTGCGGTGGTCCTCTACGGGCAGCCGGGGGAGGGGGTGGTGGTGGTGGAGGTGGGGAAGGCCAGGAGGGAGGTGGAGGAGCTGCTGAGGGAGTTCGAGGGTAACTCCACGGTCCTCCGATAGGATTAAACTCCCCCCTCCCCTGTATAAAAGGTGGAAGGGTGCCCGAGGGAGGCTTCAGGAAGAAGGTGATGGGGGCCGAACTGGCCCTGACCTTCCACGACCTCATCCTCCTCCCGGGACTGGCTGTGGAGCCCTCCGAGATCGATATCAGGACCAGGTTCACCAAGAACTACTCCATGAACATCCCCCTCGTCTCCTCCCCGATGGACACCGTGACGGAGACCGAGATGGCGATAGCGATGGCCAGGGAGGGAGGGGTGGGCGTGCTCCACAGGAACTGCAGCGTGGAGGAGCAGGTGGAGATGGCCAAGAAGGTGAAGCGGGCGGAGTCCCTGGTGATAAGGGAGGTGGTGACCGTGGCTCCTGACCAGACGGTGGGGGAGGCCATGAAGCTCATGGAAACCCACCACATCTCGGGCCTTCCGGTGGTGAAGGGGGGAAAGCTGGTGGGCATTCTGACGGGCAGGGATGTGCGCTTCGCCAATCCCGAGTTCAGGGTGGAGAACGTGATGACGAAGGAGGTGGTCACGGCCAGGGAGGGAATAAGCCTGGAGGAGGCGCAGGACCTGCTCCACCAGCACAAGATCGAGAAGCTGCCCATCGTGGACGAAAACGGGAACCTCAAGGGCCTCATCACCTTCAAGGACATCATGCTCAGGGGGAAGTACCCGGAGGCGGCAAGGGACGAGGAGGGACAGCTCCTGTGCGCTGCCGCGGTTTCCCCCTTCGACCTGGAGAGGGCGAAGAAGCTGGACAGGTACGTCAACGTGCTGGTAACGGACGTGGCCCACTTCCACAACTCCGCCGTGCTGGAGGCCGCGAAGAAGATGGTGGAGGAGGTGGAGGCGGACCTGGTGGTGGGGAACGTGGGAACCTATCAGGCCGCGGAGGACGTGATCACCAAGGTGGAGGGAGTGGCCGGCTTCAGGGTGGGAGTGGGCTCTGGCTCGATATGCGTGACCACCGAGGTCACCAAAGCAGGCTCCCCCACCCTCTACGCCACCGCAAGCGTGGCCGATGCCCTGAGGGACTACGGGCTGGAGCTCCCCGTGATAGCCGACGGGGGGGTCAGAGGTCCGGGGGACATAGCGCTGGCGCTCGCCGCAGGGGCCTCCGCCGTGATGGCCGGGAATCTCCTCGCCAGGTGCAGGGAGGCCCCGGGTACGCTGGTGAGCATAGGGGGAAGATACTACAAGCAGTACAGGGGAATGGGGAGTCCCTCGGCCATGGCCAAGAGGTACTCCCTGGACAGGTACTCCATCCCCTCCAAGGGGATAGCGGAGGGGGTGGAAGGATGGGTGCCCTACAAGGGTGAGGTGAGCACCGCCGTGAGGGAGCTGGTGCTGGGCCTGAAGGCCTCCATGGGGTACGCGGGGGCCAGGAACATCAGGGAGCTCTGGGAAAAGGCGAGGTTCGCCGTTCTCTCCCCGCTGGGGGCCCAGGAGACCAGACCCCACGACGTTCTGCTTCCTTCGGAGTCGGAGAGGGGCGCTTAGTCGCTTCCCCCCACTACCCCTTGCTGTCCAGCCCGTCCGGGGTTCTGAGGTTTTCTTGGGGTCGGGCTTCCTTCATCCCCCGGAGGGGCCCCCAAAGCCCGAAATTTCTCCCGAATTCGTGTGCCCGGTCGCTTGACCATCCTTTGCGGTGAGTGCCTTTTGGGTAGGCCCCCCTCCGTCAAAGTCCAGCTTTTCGCGGGTATCTCGCGCTTCATCAAGAGGATTTTGAAAGTGCAGGATCTGAGATTTGAGGATTTGGAAGCCCATACTTGGCATGAGGGCGGGCGCGGGATTAGTTCCCTAAGGGATATTGCCGGGGTTTTTCAAGCCAGACGGATTTAAGGGAAGCTATTTCAGCTCACTGTTCTTTTTGAAGCTCCGGGAGAATTTTTTCAAAGAAGTCAAGCGACTCCGGATTGATTAAGGCATCCCTATTCGTAACTGCCCTACCGTTTATTATGTTTGAAACTGCACTTTCGACTTTTTTCATGTTGAAAGTATATGGAATGTCCGGCACTTCGATGATCAACGCCGGAACGTGTCTTGGAGAAGCTTCCTCCCTTAGGACCTTTTTAATCTTGTTTTTCAACTCCTCGGTTAACTTAAACTGTGGAGCAAGCTTTACGAATAGAATTATGCGTTGGTCACCTTTCCAGTCCTGTCCAACAGCGATGCAGTCGGCAATTCCCTCAATTTTTTCTACCACGCTGTAGATTTCTGCCGGCCCTATGCGCACGCCTGAGGGTTTCAGCGTAAAGTCTGAGCGTCCGAGGAAGGTTATTCCCCCCGTGTCGCTGTGGATCAGAATCAAGTCACCGTGCCGCCAAACGTTTGGGTAGAAGCTAAAGTAGGCTTCCTTGTATTTTTTGCCGTCTGGATCGTTCCAGAAATAAAGCGGCATGGACGGTGCAGGGGCTTCGCAGACAAGCTCTCCTTCGCGATCGACCACCTCGTTGCCTTTTTCATCATAAGCTTTAACTTTCATCCCCAACGCCGGACCTTGCAGTTCTCCAGCGTACACTGGTTGGATGGGTGTTCCGGCGGCGAAGCAGCCGTTTATGTCCGTTCCTCCTGAAATGGAGTTGAAGTGCAGGTCCTCCTTGATTTCTCTGTAGGCGTACTCAAAGCCTTCAGCTGAGAGTGGCGACCCAGTTTGGGAGATCTCACGCAGGGAGGATAGGTCATAAACTTTTCCCGGTTTGGCGCCCACACTCCTTAGATGGTTTATGTAGCTGGCGCTGCATCCGAAAATTGTTATTTTCTCCTCCTGGACAAGCTTCCACATGGCGCCCCAGTCCGGATAATTTGGGTTGCCATCATACAATATGATAGTGGCGCCAACGGCCAAGGAGCTCATCAGCCAGTTCCACATCATCCAGCTCGGAGAGGTTATATAGAAAATCCTGTCCTCACGTTTTAAGTCCGTGTGGAGGACTAGCTCTTTGAGGTGGTTGATGAGGACTCCCGCGGCGCTCTGAACCATGCATTTTGGCTTGCCGGTAGTCCCTGAGGAAAACATTATGTAGAGTGGGTGTTCAGCCGGCAGCTGTTCGAATTTGATCCCACTTTTTTCTTCGGCGGATGTAAACTCCTCATAGTTTATCGATTTGGGAACATTCGCAAGGTTGGGCTTTTCTGCTGTGTACGGGACCACGACAACTTTTTCAAGGGAAGGTACTCCTTTCACAATCTTTTCAATATTGGTCAAAACATCAAAGGTTCTTCCCCTGTACGGATAGCCATCGACAGCAAACAGTACTTTGGGGTTTATTTGGCCCAGGCGCTCTACGACGGCGCTGGGACCCAATTCCGTTCCGCATGAAGACCATATGGCGCCAACACTTGCCGCCGCAAGCATGGCAATTGGAGTTTCGGGGATGTTGGGCATGTAAGCGGCTATGCGGTCTCCTGGACCAATTCCGATTTCGCGCAACCGTTTCGCCAAGCGGGCCACCGAATCGTAGAGCTGCCTGTAGGTTAGCCTTTTTGTTTTTTGGCTCTCATTCCTGAATATGAAGGCAAGATGGTCGTCTCTGTGTTTCAGGAGGTTTTCTGCAAAGTTGAGGCGGGCCCCGACAAACCATCTTGCTCCCGGAAACTTGCTTAGATCGTCGACTATCACTTCATATCGGTGGGAAGCTTTTATTTGAGCGAATTCCCACACACATTCCCAGAAACTGGGGATGTTTTCTATAGACCATTTATACAGTTCATGGTAGGAGGCTGTTTTTAAACCGTGTTTTCTTTCTACAAATTCTATAAAGGAGGTTATGTTAGCCCTTTCTACGCGTTCTTGCGACGGTGTCCAAAGAGGCTTTCTCACCGTATTCCACCATTTGGGTGTTGAGCTCTCGTATTTATTAGCTGTTTCGCCATGCTTTGTTCTCTACCACTTTGACCAAGCGTGGAGGCAAGGGCGTGAGGTCGAAATCCGGCTAGCTCATGCAGGGCTAGTTCCTCTGCTTTTTATTTCACCTTCAAGGTGTTTTAAGTCCAGTTTTAATGCATGAGTCAAAAAGCTTAATACACTCCGAAGGAAAAAGGGCGAGATGACCAAGGTGGCGGTGGTGGGAGGGGGCCTCTTCAGGCCCGATAGGGTTCGCTACGAGGTCGCTGAAGAGGGCGTGGCGGAGGCCTACAGGATGTTGCTCGAGGAGGTTCCAGAGCTGGATCCCAGGGACATAGAATTCGTTCAGTGTTCCTACTTCAGCGACCACCTGAATCAGCAGCTCTGCATGAGCTGGATAGTCCAGGACTATATAGGGCATCACAGGAAGCCCGGGTACAGGGTGGAGGCGGGGGGGAGCACTCCCCTCGATGCCCTGATAAATGCGTATTTCCTGATAAAATCCGGAGAGTACGACCTCATTCTGGTAGTAGGTTGGGAGTGGATGTCCGAGGTGGACACCGCTACCACCAACGAGTTCATCGCCGCGGCTTCGGACACCGACTGGGATTTCACCGTGGGCGGGTACTACAACGGGTATTATGCAGCGCTCGAGGTGAGGCACATGCAGCTCTACGGCGAAACCGTGGAAGATCTGGGAAGGTTGGCGGTCAGGAACAGGAACAACGCCGTCCACAATCCGTACTCTCAGTGGAGATCCGAGCACGGTACGAGCTATGTGACGCTGGATGATTACTTCAAGGACAGGATCGTCGCCTGGCCTTACCGGAGATGGAACTGTGCCCTGATAAGCGAGGGGGCCGCGGTCCTCCTCCTGGCTTCGGAAAAGGTGGCCAGGAAGTATTCGGATGCGCCGATGTGGATAGAAGGGGTAGGACTCGGAACGGATTCCATGAGGCCGGGGGACAGGCTGGTGGACTGGCCCTACAAGGGTGCATACCCGGAGGACGAGGAGAGGTACCCCAGCTTCGTGGAGAGGCCTTTGACGCCCTACCCGGAGATGGCCAATTTCGGTTTTGCGAGGGAGGCCGCCAGGCAGGCGTACAGGAGGGCCGGTATCACCCACCCCGTGCGGGAACTCGACCTCGCCGAACTCTTCGCGCCCTATGACGGGGTTGAGCTCTGTTTGTATGAGGACCTTCTGTGGTGTCCCAGAGGGGAGGGAAAAACCATGGTTAGGGAGGGAACGGTGATGAGAGGGGGGGAGCTGCCCTGCCAGCTCAGCGGTGGCCTCACGGCCTTTGCCCATCCGGTGGGGGCCACCAGCCTGCTCCAGACCCTCTTCCTCTACTGGGAGCTAGCGGAGAGAATACCGGAAAAATTCGGGGATCCGAAGCTGCAGGTTTCCGGAGCTGAGAAGGCCCTCCTCACTGGTCACGGCGGCACGGGCTGCCAGGGAGGAGTTATCGTCTTTTCGAGGTGAGGGAGTGGGGGAAAGGGAAAAGGTGGTGGAGGACAGGGTCTTGGAAGTGCTGAGGGAGTGGGAGGAGTACGCGAGAAGGGGGAACTGGAGGCCCAGGGGATACCGGATAATAAGGGGTCCCGCAGGAAACACCAAGGTGGGGGAGGAAAGGGAGGAGGAGTTCATGGTCGTTTACCGCCCCCACGGTGTCCTCTATCACCACAGCCTAGGCAAGGTCTCAAAGTTCTTCAGGGGATTGATAGAGGGGAAGCTTTACGGCACCAGATGCCCCCGCTGCGGGACGGTTTACTGTCCTGCCCGGGCCCACTGCTGGAACCCTAGTTGCAAGGCGCAGCCGACCGAGTGGGTCGAGCTTCCCCCCAGCGGGAAGGTCCACACCTTCTCCATCATGCTCTTCTCGGCCGAGGCCTTTCTGGAGCATCTTCCCTTCGTGCTGGGATACGTTCAGATCGATGGTGCCCACACAGCTCTGCCCATCCAGATCCTGACTTCCCCCACCCACGTGTGGGTGGGGCAGAGGGTCCGCATAAAGTTCAGGGAGGAGAGGAAGGGGGAGCTCATGGACATCTACGCCGTCCCCGTCCCCGGGCAGGAGCCACCCAAGTGGTCTTGTCTTCACGCCGATGCCAAGGCTATGGAGGATCTCAGAAGGGACCTGGAAAAAACCTACGAGTTCTTGCAGGAGAGATTCGGGATAACGAGGGAGATGGTGATGAAGAGGTGGGAAGCCCCGGGGGAATGAGGTGAATTTCGAGCTTACCGAGCAGCAGAAGATGCTCGCAGATGCCGCCAGGGAGGTAGCCAGGCGTTTCCCCCCCGAATACTGGAGGAGGAAGGAGGAGAGGGGGGAAGTGGGGGAGGAATTCCTGAGGGAGATAGGCGAGAGAGGCTTCATGGGAATAGTGGTCCCAGAGGAGTACGGCGGACTGGGCCTGGGGATGACGGAGCTCCTCATAGTGATGGAAGAACTGGCGGCGAATGGCTGCGGCATGGGCGGGGCGTGGTACCTGATCCTCACGGAGGTCTTCGGGGCCCTGACGATAGTGAGGCACGGGACGGAGGGGCAGAAGAGGAAGTATCTTCCGAGGCTGGCGAGGGGTGAAATGGAGTTTTGCATGGCTCTGACCGAACCTGAGGCGGGAACCAACACCCTGGCCACCAAGACGAGGGCGCTCAAGGGGGGCGGAGAGTGGGTGATCAACGGCAGCAAGATTTTCATCAGCGGCGCCGACCGGGCGGGAGGTATGCTCATAGTGGCCAGAACCGCGCCGAGGGAGAGGGAGAAGGCCCATGGAATAAGTCTCTTCCTGGCAGACCTTCCGAACGAGGCGGTGAGGATAAGCCCGATACCCAAGCATGGGATAAACTACTCGGAGACCTGCGAGGTACAGATAGACAACCTCAGGCTCCCGGAGGATGCCCTGATTCCCCCCCTCCACGGTGGATGGTACATCCTGCTCGATACCCTAAACGCCGAGAGAATGAGCTTCACCGCCGCGGCGATAGGTACGGCCAGGCTTGCGATCAACAAGGCCGTGGAATACTCAAAGCAGAGGAGGGTGTTTGAGGATCCGATCGGAAGCTATCAGGGACTCCAGTTCCCCCTCGCCGAGGCCTTCGCCACCCTGGAGTGTGCGAGGCTGATGAATTTCAAGGCCTCTTGGCTTTTTGACAGGGAGGCTCATAGGTTGGAAGTGGGTGCCGCGGCAAATATGGCGAAGGCGGTCGCCGTTGAGGCGGGAATCAAGGCCGTTTATTGGGCCATGCAGATTTTTGGGGGTTACGGATACGCGAAGGAAATGGATCTGGAGAGGTGGTGGAGGGAGATCAACCTGCTTCGCCTGGCCCCGGTTACCCAGCAGATGGCTCTGAACTTCATCGCGGAGCATGTTCTGGGCATGCCGAAGAGTTACAGGACATAGAGCAGGTTGAACCTCTTTCCAGGTCCGCACCGCCCGGGGCTGGGGAGCCATCGCTGAACGGTCCTTCGGGATCCGCGCCTGCTTTCCGGGCAGTTATCTCAAGCCCAGAATTTTCCTTGCCTCGTCGGGAGTGGCTGTTTCTCTTCCAAGTTCCTTGGCTATCCGAGCGATCTTGGCAACGAGTTCAGCGTTGCTTTTTGCGAGGACTCCTTTCTCCAGGTATATGTTGTCCTCCATCCCGACCCTCACGTGGCCGCCGAGGATAACTGCCAGTGTTCCCATCTCCATCTCATATCTTCCGGTCGCACAAACCGACCAGGTCCAGTTCTGGGGAATGCTTTCAACACAGTACAACAGAGTTTTCGGCGTTGGCGACATACAGCTCATCCCCCCGGCGAGGACGAACTGGACATGTAAAGGCTCCTTCAGTTTTCCCTCCCTCACCAAGGCTTTGGCCGTGTTTATCATGCCCGTGTCGTAAATCTCGAGTTCTGGTTTTACGTTGTTCTCGTACATGTATTTTGCCCATCGCTCGATTCTGGAGATGGGGTTGCTGAACACGAAGTCCCTCAGGGGCTCCAGCCCCATGTCCTCCCAGATGTTTATCGATCCCATGTTGAGCGAGGACATCTCTTGACCGAACTTCATTCGCTCCTCCATCCACTTGTCCACCATCCTCTCATACTCCTCTGGGGTGTACTTTTGCTCGATACCGAACAGCTCGGCCATCTCTCTAGGAAGGGGCCTTCCCCCACCCGTAGTCACATTGATTATGATGTCCGAAGCCTCGCTTTCCCTTATTCTTCTGATGTATTCCGGAAAAACTGAATTGGGATCCGGATGGGGTCTGCCGGTTTCGGGATCTTTGGCATGCAGGTGAACCACCGAGGCGCCCGCCTTCCTGCACCTGATAACTTCCTCAACTATTTCGTCCACAGTGCAGGGAACATATTCGGTTTGCAGCTTGGAAACAAACTCCCCCCCGGTCACTGCCGCGGTGATGATCAGTTTCTCCATCAAAAAATCCTGCAGGGGAAGCGTATAAGCATTTCTACGGAACCATCCTGCCAGCATCCGCTCTCGAATCGGCGTCGAGCCGGATGGACCAGACGTGGGTAGCCGAGTATCCTGCCCCGTCTATCTCAGGAATTTTTTTGGCATTTCCCTCAAAATTTCTTCCGCTTCTCTCACTATCCTCTCAATGAGTTCCCTGGCGGTGGGTATGTCGGATATCCTCCCCGCGACCTCCCCGCCGTAAAACAGGGCCCTCTCATCATCATCCCCCAGGAGGGCCATGGTTCCCTCAAGCTCTTTGCTGAGGATTTCGGGATCCAGGGAGACGTCCGGACGCCCCAAAAACAGGTTGGGAATTTTTTCCAGCGTCTGTTCAGCGAGTTCGACGGAGGCCTTATTCTTCAGATACCTCAAGGGTCCCACAAAACCCCTTGCGATGATCGTGTCTCTTTCCCCACTTTTCACTATTCTTTCCTTCCACATCTGCACGAAGTCGGCTTCCTTGGTCGCTACGAATCTTGTACCCATCTGGACTCCCACAGCCCCCAGGGCCAAAGCCGCTACCAGGGAAGCCCCGTCCGCGAATCCTCCCGCCCCTACCACTGGAGTTTTGACGGCCTCGACGACAGCTGGGATCAAAACCATCGAGTGAACCGGCTCCCAAGCGGTGTGTCCCCCTCCCTCTTGTCCCGAGGCTATTATCACGTCTACTCCCGCCTTTTCACACCTTTTGGCCGCGCGAACCGAGGGAACTACGTGCAGCCATGTGAGGCCGGAGGGCTTTATCACGTCGGTCCAGGGCAGAGGGTCACCCGCCGAGGTGATTATCGCCTTCAGCTTTTTTTGGACCGAGGGGTTCTCGCCCCTGGCGTCGACGGCGGCCCGTACGAGCTCCCTCGCAGCGTCCATCATTTCGGCCGAGACCATCACGTTTATTCCGATTTTTCCGTGCTCTTCCGTGGCTTCCACGGTTTGGTGGATGATTCTTCTCAACACCTCGTAGGGGTCACCCCCTTCGGGTGCAAGGGGGCCTAGATCCACGCCCATGCTCTTGAGCACGATTCCGCTGGTGCTTATAACCCCGAGCGCTCCGGCGTTTGCAACCGCAACTGCTAGCTTGTTCGTTTGGAAGGGCCCCATGCCCCCTTGGATGATGGGGTGTTTTATTTCCAGGAGGTCACAAAGTCTGGTTTTTATCACATTTTTCCCGGGCCCCGCAGTATAAAAAGCTTTTCTTCCCGATCCTGTCCGCAAATTTAAGTAGCGGTGAGAAGAAAAGTGGTGAGTCCGAGATGGGGCTGCGCGTACACACGATATCGCTCGAGCCAAGCTTCCCGGGTCTGCAGAGGGTAAATGCCTTCTTAGTAGAGAGCGAAACGCCGGTTTTGATAGACAGCGGATATGAGGAATCGGTGGGAGAACTCTCCTCTCAATTGGAGGAAATAGGGTTCGATTTGAGCGACGTCTCCATGATCGTGAACACCCATGAGCATATCGACCATTTCGGTGGGAACGCCTCCATAAAGGAGAGAGCCGGGGTTAAGATAGCGGCGCATGAAGTAGCCGCGCCTTTGATAGAGGACATGAAAAAACAGCTCCCACCAGAGGAAGTGCTGAGCGAGATGCCTGGCATAATCGCGGATCATGCCAGAATGCGAGCTTCCATTTACGAGAAAGTGAAGACGGCAAAGGTCGACATGAGATTGAGGGAAGGAGACTCCATTGGAGCGGCTGACCTCTCCCTAAAAGTTCTTCACACGCCCGGTCATGCACCGGGGCACATTTGTCTTTACGAAGGGGAGAGCCGCACCATATTCGCCGGGGACATGATCACGGTCAGGGGGACGCCCTTCGTAGGGTGCCTACAGGGCAGCCTGGAGGAATTCTTGGAATCGCTCCAGCGTCTAAAAAAGCTGAGGATAGACAAGGCCTTTCTTTCACATGGTGGGGAGGTGGGGGAGGTCCACAAGAGAATAGACGGGATCCTTCAGCAAAAATTCAGGACGGAACAAAAGTTGCTGGAAATTCTGGGGGAGGGTGAGAAAGACCTTTCGGAGCTCGTCAACTCGGTCTATCCGGAGGGGGGATTTCCGTATTTTACATACAATTCTGTCCTGGCCCACCTCGTTAAACTGCAGAATGAAAGAAGGGTAAAGGTGGTGAAAAGGGAAGGGACTTTCTTTTTCAGCCTGCCCCGACCGTCCAGCAAATGAACGGGTGATGCTTCTAGGCGTAGGCCGAGAATCCCTTGCCCAGGAGTTCGCGCCCCACGATCATTTTTTGAATTTCGGTGGTGCCGTCACCGATGGTCATTATCCTGGCATCCCGGAAGTATCTCTCCAGCGGAAGTTCCTCCGAGAGACCTATCCCGCCGTGGAGCTGTATCGCATTGTAAGTCACTTTGATGCAGCCCTCACAGGCGTAACATTTGGCCAAAGAAGACCACTTTCTCGCCTCGGGGTCTCCCCTCCACGCTACATCCAAAGCCCGGTATGCGAGAAGGCGTGAGGACTCCGTTATGGCGGTCATTTCATAAAGTAGCTCCTGAACGAGCTGGAACTTCCCGATAGGTTTGCCGAACTGAGTTCTCTCCTTTGCGTATTTCATCGAGGCGTCCAGAGCCGCCTGCGAAATCCCTGTCGCCTGCAGCGCCATCCCCGTCCGCATGAAGCAAAAGATGGCGCTCAGGGGTTTAATTTTCGTGGCCAACTTCATTATCCCGGATTCTGGGTCGAAGAGGGGGGGCCTCATCTCCTCCCTCTCCGTGAAGGCTTTGGAGAGCATCTCCGTTAAAGCGTTCTCCTTGGGTACCCGGCAGTTATCAAAAAACATCTCGCCCGTGGGCGCGGCTCTCCAACCTATTTTATGTAATTCGGTCGTTTCGAAGGGGGAAACTTCCCGATCGATGAAGAAAAAGTTCTGCATTCCAGTATCCTTTTCGGTTGCCGCGACCAGAGCCACGTCGGCTATGGGAGCGTTGGTTATCCAGCACTTTCTTCCCTGGATGACATAATGATCTCCTTCCAGGGTCGCAGTGGTCTGGAGTTTGGAGGTGTCGGAGCCGGCTCCTGGCTCGGTCACGGCCATGCAGCCGACGAGCTCTGCCCTCTCCAGTTTAGAAGCCAACCTTTCCGCGCTTTCCTCAGAAGCTAGGGGAGCAAGGGAGGCAAAGATCTGGTACGCCCAAACCGCGAACAGGCTGGCCCAGACGCGACTTATCTCTTCCGCGGCAATCCCAAAGAACATTGGGTCCTTCAGCCAAACTCTCGCCGTCGCCGGGTCGAAGCCCAGTCCTATCTCCTTGAACTTTTTGTAAAATCCTATTACCTCTTCCTTTGTGAGGGGCCCCTTTCTGTCCCTTTTGTCCGCGATGGGGGAAATTTCTTTGTCCAGAAACTCCCGAAGGGTTTTTCTGAATATCGATTGCTCTTCCGTGAGTTCAAAGTTCACGCAGTATTTAGGACTTCCCAGATTTAAGTATTTTTTCCGCCATTTTCTTTATCTCCCCCCTCTCTATTTTTCCGCTGGCGGATCTGGGAATTTTCTCCACGAAGATCACATGCCTTGGTTTTTTGTATCCCGCCAGCCTTCCCCTGCAGAACTCCACTATTTCTTCCGCTTTTGCCTCTTCTCCAACCTTCAGCTCCACGAGGGCCGTGACAGCCTCACCCCACTTTTCATCCGGAACCCCCGTCACAATAGCATCCCTGACCTTGGGATGTGTTTTGATGGTTTCTTCAACTTCTTCAGGATAGACTTTTTCTCCGCCGGTGTTGATCACGAGAGCACCCCTCCCTATGAAATGAAAGTATCCGTCCTCATCGACAATTCCTTCATCCCCGGTGAAGAACCAGCGTCTGCCGTCTATCCACCTGAAATATTTGGCGGTTCTTTCCGGATCCTTCCAGTATCCCAGGGCCATATAGCCTCCGTAAATGAGTTCCCCCCTCTCTCCAGGCTTGGTGTCTGCGCACGTTTCCGGATCGACGACCCGGCAGGGATAGGCCCCGTTCGAAGAGATTTTTATTCTGAGGTCAGGTATCTCTTCATCCGCAGGAGTGGAGATGTGGGAGTGGGCACCGCTGAACTCCGTAGTCCCCAGTTCGTCCAGCGCCAGGCCTCTGGGCATGTGTGCGAGCAGCTTTTTCTTGATTTTGGGGGACCAGGTGACTCCGGATGAGATGATGCCCGCTAGCGAGCCGAGATCGTATCTCCTTCTTTCCAGCTCCTCGGCCATGGGAATGGCAAAGGCGTCCCCCACTATGAGGATATAATTAACTTTTCTCCTCTCCGCAGTTTCCCAAAGTTCTCTCGGGTTAAAGCGATGGGAGGTGAGGTAAACGCTTGTGGCACCGGAAGTGCCGATGTACGCAAAATTGGCTTCATAGGCTGCACCGTGGAACAAAGGTGCGGCAATCAGAATTCTTACCCTCGAGCCGTTGAGCAGGTAAGCGAGCGGTGTGCCGAGAAGCACTCTGAAGGTTTCCTTCAAAAAGTGTACGACGGCTGGATCGCGGAAGATTTCCTGCGTGGTGCCGCGTTCTTCTGCCGGCGTGTTCATCAGCCGCATCATTTTTTCCCTTACCGGCTCCGGTACTGACCGGAGAAGTTCCACGAGGGATCGCGTGAGCTTTTCAGCCTCGGGCTCAAACCCGGGAGGGTACAGAGTTTTGATTAGCTCCAGCCATGGTTCGAACTCGGGAGGTGTTTGAAAAGTGGGCAGCAAGAATTCAGCTGCTTCGGGCGGGATAAGGGTGTTTATGGTTCCAACGTATGAACCTTCCGGCATCTTGGCCAGATTTTCCAGAAGGGGCGTCATGGCGTGATAAAGCAGCATATCCAAGCCCCTCACCCTGCTTTCATAATCCCACACGGTTCCCTTAGGATATCCGGTCGTTCCTCCCGTGTAAAAGAGAAAGCAGAAATCTTCGTTGGTCACCTCCCACCCAAGCTCGGGTTCGGTGGGGGGGCGGTTTTTTAGAAGTTCTTCATAGCTCAGCATCCCCTCTGGGGGACTCCCTTCCCAAACGATGCAGTGCCTCACCGAGGAGAGACCCCGGCAGGCCTTTTCTACGGTTTCGAGGAATTCGCCTTCCAGAACCACCGCCGCCGAGTCCGAGTTCTCGAGGATGTACCTGACCTCCTCCGGAACGAACCTGGGGTTCACATTAACCGGCACGGCCCCTATCTTGGAAGCGGCGAAGTAAGTTTCCATCCACTCAATGCAGTTGAAGCCCACTATGGCCACCCTCTCTTCCTTTTTTATCCCGAGGTCCAAAAACGCGTTTGCCAACATGTTAACTCGCTCGTTGAAGTGCCCCCAAGTCACTTCCCTCTCTCCTTGGATGAAGGCGCTCCTGTCCGGGATCACGTGGGCGAGCATCTCAAGTCTGGCGCCCCAAGTGTTGTTTCTTCTGTTGCCGTCTGAGTACTTTTGTCTGTACCTGGAGAAAGAATCTGAGACCATTCCCCAAACAGCTCTCCGTGTTGGGGCTTAAATAGCTCTTGGACCGCCGGCTTCCGAAAGGCTTATTAAAGGGGTTAGGCGACTTTTTTTGTTGCATTTGGAGAGGGAAGGGATAGTTCGAGTAAAGGGTCTGCCTTTCGTTGCACGGTTCAAGTGGTCCACGGGCTTTCTGATGGAGAGATTCATAAAGTCACTCGCCGAAAAGAAACTTCTGGGGGCGAAGTGCCCCAGCTGTGGGTACACCTACGTGCCGCCCAGGTCGAGGTGTGGAAAATGCTTGACCAAGCTTGGGGAGAAAAACTTGGTAGAGCTTTCCGGAAGGGGGGTTCTGGTCGGTTACACCACGGCCTATGTTGGGCTGGATGGGGAGGGGAATTTTGTGGACCTGGAAAAACCAAGGGTGATAGGGGCCATAAAGCTGGAAGGAGCCGATTCCACGATCTTCATGCCGATTGGAGAGATAGACCCCGAGGGGGTGAGGGAGGGAATGGAAGTGGAGCCGAAATGGAGAGAGGCAACCAGAGGCGAGCTGGCGGACATAGAATACTTCAAACCCTCGAGGTGAGCCTTTGAGGAGAGTCGCCATAGTGGGCTACGCTCAGACCCAACATCAGTTCGATATGCAAAAGACCAGGGAGGACATGGTTTTTGAGGTTGTCAAAGAGGCCCTCTCGCACGCGGGAATCACGCGCGGGGAGGTGGATACCGTGGTCACGGCCTCCACGGACTTTCTGGACGGCAGGACCATTTCAAGCGTTTTTCTCAGCATGGCGGTGGGGGCCTACCTGAAGGACGAATCGAAAACAGAGGAAGATGGTACCTCCGCGGCTTGGTACGCTTTCATGAGGATTCTCTCCGGTGTACATGACGTAGCTCTGGTGGAGGCCCACACTCAGGGGTCGACCTTCAACCCACACCAAGTATCCTTCTACACTTTGGATCCCCTCTTTGACAGGCAGATAGGAGTTCTCAACGATGTTTCAGCCGCTGCTATCCAAGCTAGGATGTACATGTCCTCCTACGGAGTCTCCGAAGAGGAAATCGCGATGGTTTCCGTCAAGAATCTCTCGAATGCCGCGAAGAACCCCTTTGCCCAGAGGAGGATGCCGGACCTGACTGTGGAGGAGGTGCTCGGCTCCAAACTTTATTACCATCCCATAAGGGAGTTGATGATGTCCCCCATCAGCGACGGCGCCTGTGCCCTGGTTCTGGCCTCGGAAGAAAAGGCAAAGGAGATCACCGACACTCCCGTCTGGATAGAGGGGGTAGGCGTCTGCCAGGACTTCTACCTCCGTGACAGGAACCTCCTCGAGCTTGATTCCCTGCGTAAGGCGGCAAAGGATGCCTATGAGATGGCGGGGATAAGGGATCCCTACGCGGAGCTTGACGTCTTCGAAGTTTCGGAAAAATTTGCCCACGAGGAGCTGATGATATACGAGGCCCTGGGCCTCTGCAGGAGGGGCAAGGGCAAGGTCCTCTTGGAGAGGGGGGCAACGGAGAAGGGCGGTGAAATCCCCGTTAACCCCAGCGGTGGGGCTCTCGCGGCCGATCCGGTTTGCGCGACGGGCCTGGTGAGGATGGTGGAGGCCGCCAAGCAAATAAGGGGCGAGGCGGGTGAGTACCAGATTCCGGGTGTGCGAAGGGCCCTGGCTCACGGCCAGTTCGGGATGTGTGCCCAGAAGAACTGGGTTTTCATTCTTGGGGGTGAGGGATGATGTTCAGGAATGTCGCCATAATAGGATGCGGACAGACCAAGCATTCGAGCAAGAGAAGGGATGTCAGCCTGCCTGAAATGATTGAAGAGGCAGCCTGGAGGGCCATGGAGGATGCCCAGGTAACCCCAGAGGAGATTGACGCCATCGTGGTGGGGAACATGCAGGGGTTCGGCGGCGTCGCCCAGCCAGACCAGTGGATTGGGGATTGGATAGGCGCCCCGGGAAAGCCCGTTATGAGAATAGCCACGGGTGGAACCACAGGGGGATCGGTGGGGCAGGGGGCCATCTATGCGGTGGCCTCGGGGATGTACGACAAAGTCCTGGCCGTGGCCTGGGAGAAGCATTCCGACAGCAAAGAGCCCGGGGCAACCACCGGTCTCCTGCACGTGGCTCTTGCCAATTTCTTCCATGCCTTCAACTACGGGATGAACCTCAAGAGTCTGGTGGCCACCACCGTCGTGGGGGCCGCTGCGGGGGTCGCCGTCTACCAGGCGATGTTCTACATGCACAGATCCGGGTGTAGAATCGAGCACTTCGACATGGTGGCTGCAAAGAGCAGGAGAAACGCCGCGAAGAACAAGTACGCACACCTTCAGTGGCCAGGGTGCACCCCGGAGGACATAGCAAAGACCGAGATGGTGGCGTATCCCTTCAGGTTCGGACACATCTGCCCCGCGAGTGATGGCGCTTCTGCCATTGTGGTGGCGGCCGAGGATATCGCAAAGAAGAAAGAGGACAAAGCCTGGGTTAAGGGGCTTGCGTCCTACTCCGACGAGGAAAACCAGCTCATGAGCGAGAGCTACGGGGGAGTGGGCATCCTTGACGCCTCCGAGCAGATGGGGTGCAGGGTTTCCGCGATGAAGGCCTACAGGATGGCGGGAATAACGGATCCGAAGAGGGAGATAGATGTGGCTGAGATTTACCAGCCCTTCCCAAGTCAGGAGCTCATCTTCGCCGAGAGGCTGGGGCTTTTTGACGAGGGAAAGGCCTGGGTGGCCCTCGAGGAGGGGGAAATGGAGATCGACGGCAGAATGCCGACGGATCCCTCCGGGGGGGTTCTCGCCACGAACGCCATAGGGTCTTCCGCCTTACAGAGGATCCTGGAAGCCGCTCTGCAGGTGATGGGAAAGGCCGAGGAGCACCAGGTCCCGAAGGAGGTCAGGAACGCCGTGGCCCACGGATGGGGGGGAGTGACGAACTACACCACGGTGACGGTGCTGGGTGACTCTCCGAGGTGAGGGGATGCCATACCTCAAAGAGGAAAGACCGGAAACCCTGGGCGTGGAGGGGGAGTGGAACATAGGGGCCTACACCTGGAAGGCCAACAGACTCCTCGAAGAATTCGTGGAGGGTTTAAAACAGAGGAAGCTGGTGGGCTCTCTGTGCTTCGGATGCGGGAAGGTGATAGTGCCTCCCAGGAACCTGTGCGGGAGGTGCCACAGGAAGATGGAGGGTAGGGTGGTGGTTTCCGACGTAGGTACCGTCACCTGCTTCATCATAAGCCCGCCCATCAAAAGGGGGAAGATCAAGGTGCTGGGGATGGATCCCGTGGAGCAGGGCCTCATCCAGGAGGATGAGGTTATTATTCCCGTTTTCGTCAAATTCGACGGCGCCGATTCCAACTTGGGCACTCTGTTGATAGGTGCGGATCCGAAAGAAGTGCACATCGGGATGAGGGTGAGGGCGGTCTGGGCGAAGGAGACTAGGGGGGAATTGAGCGATTTGGAGGGTGTGGAGCCCCTCCGCTGAAGGCTTGCGGGGTTCCCCTCTTTCAGGCGTGGTCGCCGGGGTCCGGTAAGAGCCGGAGGGCGTCAGTGTTTGAAGTGTCTTACTCCGGTGAACACCATGGCCATCCCGTGCCGGTTGGCTTCGTTCACGGACTCCTGATCCCTTATGGAGCCGCCTGGCTGGATGATGGCCGTAATTCCCGCCTCGGCGGCCTTCTGCACGGAGTCGGGGAAGGGGAAGAAGGCGTCGGAGGCCAGCACCGCCCCCCTGGCCCTGGGACCGGCCTTCCTCAGGGCTATCTCCGTGGAGTCCACCCTGCTGGTCTGTCCCGCCCCCACCCCCACCGCCTGCTTGTCCCTGGCCACCACGATGGCGTTGGACTTCACGTGCTTCACCACCTTCCAGGCGAAGAGGAGCTGCTCCATCTCCTCGGCCGTGGGCTTCCTCTCCGTCACCACCCTGAGCTCCTCCGGGCGCAGCAGGAGGGAGTCCTCCTCCTCCACCAGCAGCCCCCCGCTTATCTGCCTGAAGCGGTACCTGGCCCTGCTCTCAAAGGAGGGAAGCTCCAGCACCCTCATGTTGGCCTTCTTTTTCATCACCTCCAGCGCCTCCGCGTCGTAGGAGGGTGCCACCACGGCTTCGATGAAGGTGGAGGTAATTTCTTCAGCAGTTCCTCCGTCGACCTTTCGGTTTATCCCCACCACTCCCCCGAAAGCGGAGATGGGGTCGCACTCCCTGGCCTTCACGTAGGCTTCCCTGACCTCAGGGTCGGATGCCACCCCACAGGGATTGGTGTGCTTGATCACCACCGCCGTCGTCTCCTCGAACTCCCTTAGGACCTCCAGGGCGGCGTCCAGGTCCATCAGGTTGTTGAAGGAGAGCTCCCTTCCCTGGTGCAGCCTGGCGCTCGCTATCCCCCAGGCAGGGGTCTCGACGTAGAGGGACCCCCTCTGGTGCGGGTTCTGCCCGTACCTCAGATCCGAGAGCTTCCTGTAGCTCAGTCCCAGGAAGGGGGGGAACCCACTGCGGGAGGTAAGGGCTGCCAGATAGCTCTGGATGGAGGAGTCGTAGGAGGAGGTGTGGGCGAAGGCCTCCACGGCAAGCTCCAGCCTCTTTTCCTCGCTCAGGTCCCCCCTTTCCCTGAGCTCCCCCAGGATCTCCGCGTACCTCTCTGGCCTCACCACCACGATGACATCCCTGTAGTTCTTGGCGGCGGCCCGCACCATGGCAGGCCCTCCTATGTCTATGTTCTCCAGCGCCTCTTCCAGCGTGGCTCCGGTTCTGCTGATGGTCTCGACGAAGGGGTAGAGGTTCACGGCGACCAGGTCTATGGTGGGTATCCCCTTCTCCTTCAGGGTGTTCAGGTGGGAGGGCAGGTCCCTCCGGGCCAGAATGCCGGCGTGGATGGCGGGATGAAGGGTCTTGACCCTCCCGTCCAGGAGTTCGGGAAAGCCCGTGAGTTCGCTCACCTCCTTCACGGGTATTCCCTTCTCCCTCAGGAACCTGGCGGTCCCCCCGCTGGAAAAGAGTTGAACTCCCAGGTCCGCCAGGCCTCTCGCGAACTCCTCCAGGCCTCTCTTGTCCCAGACGCTTATCAGGGCGTTCCTGACCCGCATTCTCCCCTTTTCTCCTCCCCAAAGTTAAAAACCTTCCAAGAAAAGGGAGGGAGAATGGGCTTCGACCACCGAACCTTTCTGTCCCCCTTCACCTGGAGGTACGGGAGCGAGGAGATGCGCTCCCTTTTCTCGGAGCTGGAGTACAGGGCCCTCTGGAGAAAGGTGTGGAGGGCCCTGGCGGAGGCCCAGGCGGAGTACGGACTGATTTCCGAGGAGGAGCTGAGGGAGATCAGGGAGAAGGCGGGAAAGGAACATGTGGACCTGGAGCTCTCTCAGAAGGTGGAGAAGGAAATAAGGCACGACCTCATGGCGGAACTGAGGGTCTTCTCCCAGCAGTGCCCCAGGGGCGGTGGGAAACTCCACCTCGGGGCCACTTCGATGGACATAGAGGACAACGCAGACGTGCTGAGGATGAGGAGGGCCTTCGACCTCCTCCTCACCAGGCTGGTCAACTGCCTCCACTCCCTTTCCCTCAGGATAAAGGAGCACCGGAGCACCGTCTGCATGGGCTGGACCCACCTGCAGCCTGCCGAGCCCACTACGCTGGGATACAGGCTGGCCTGCTACGCCCAGGACCTCCTCCTGGACCTGAGGGCGGTGGAGCTCCTGCTCTCCGAGTTCCTGAAGGGTAAGGGGGTGAAGGGGGCGGTGGGGACCTCCGCGGGCTTCAGGAGGCTGCTGGAAGAGAGGGCGAAGCCCGCGGAGGTGGAGGCCAGGGTGATGGAAAAGCTGGGCCTCCCCTACTTCGCCATCTCCGGGCAGACCTACCCCCGGAAGCAGGATTTCATGGTCCTCTCCGTTCTGGCGGGGATAGCCCAGAGCGCCCACAAGTTCGGGGCGGACCTCAGGCACCTGCATTCCCCCGTGTGGGGGGAGCTCTCCGAGCCCTTCGGGGAGGCGCAGGTGGGGTCCTCCGCCATGCCCTTCAAGCGCAATCCCGTGCTCTCGGAGCGTATGTGTTCCCTGGCCAGGTACGTGGCCTCCCTTCCCAGGGTGGCCTGGGAGAACGCCTCCCACACCCTCCTGGAGCGCACCCTGGACGATTCCGCCAACCGAAGGGTGATCCTGGCGGAGAGCTTTTTGGCGGTGGAGGAAATCCTCATCCTGTACCAGACCCTGGTGGAGGGAATGAAGGTTAACAGGGTCATGATCGCCAGGAACCTCCAGCTCTTCTCCCCCTTTTCCGCCCTGGAGCCCCTCCTGATGCTCCTGGTGAAGAAGGGGGGGAACAGGCAGGAGATGCACGAGAGGCTGAGGAGGCTCTCCCTCCGCGCGTGGGAGAGGGTCATGGAGGGGGGAGAAAATCCCCTGCCCTCCCTTCTGAGGGAGGACCCCGTGGTGGGACCCCTTCTGACCCCCCAGGAGCTGGAAGAGGTCCTTGATCCCTCCAGGCACGTGGGCGACGCGGTGGAGAGGTGTGACAGCTTCCTCGAGAGGGAGGTGAATCCGGTGCTTTCCAGGTACGCGGAGAGGCTGGGGAAGAAGGCTGCCCCCTCCTTCTGAGGGAGACCATGGTCGTGCTTATGGACGGAAAGGCCCTGGCGGAGGAGATCAAGGGGGAGCTGCGCGGGAGGGTCTCGGCCCTGAAGAGGAAGGGAGTGGCCCCCACCCTGGCCACCCTGCTGGTCGGGGACAACCCGGCCTCCAGGGTCTACGTGGAGGGAAAAAGGAGGGACTGCGCGGAGGTGGGAATTTCCTTCAGGCTTTACACTTTCCCCTCCTCGGCGGAGGAGGGGGAGCTCCGGGAACTCATCCACCGCCTGAACGAGGAAGAGGATGTTCACGGGATTTTCCTGCAGCTTCCCGTGCCGCCGCAGCTGGACCCTAGGCGCCTGGTGGAGGAGATTTCCCCCCAGAAGGACGTGGACGGTCTTCATCCCTACAACGTGGGGAAGCTCTGGAAGGGACAGTACGATCCCGAGAGGAGCCTCCTCCCCTGCACCCCCAGGGGCATCCTTAGGCTGCTGGATGAGTACGGGATAGAGGTGAAGGGTGAGCTGGCGGTCATCATCAACAGGAGCGATCTGGTGGGCAAGCCCCTGGCCAAGCTCCTTTTGGACAGGGATGCCAGCGTCCTTCTCTGCCACTCCAAGACGAGGAACCTGGGGGAGAGGACCAGGGAGGCCAGGTTGCTGGTTTCGGCGGTGGGGAGGAGACCCTCCTTCGTCCTCACGGCCGAGATGGTGGGGGAGGGTGCCGTGGTGGTGGATGTGGGCATGAACTACGTGAGCGGGAAGCTGGTGGGGGACGCGGACTTCGAGGGCGTGAGCCGCAGAGCCTCATACCTCACCCCCGTGCCGGGCGGGGTGGGCCCCATGACGCGCGTGATGCTCCTCCATAACACCCTCCTAGCTTCGGAGGCGCTGGAGGGGAAGGGGTGAGCCTCTACCGCTCCCTGGGGGTGGATGCGAAGAAGGAGGGCACGGAGTTCTTCCTCCCCCTCCTGGATGCGGATCTGATGCCCTTCTGCCCGGTGGGGAGGGAGGGAAGGGAGACGGGCCTGGTCCTCCACGCGGACGGAGCGGGGAGCAAGCCCCAGCAGAGCTATCTCCACTGGAGGGAAACGGGTGACCCGTCCTGGTTCGAGGGACTGGCTCAGGATGTTCTGGCCATGAATGTGGACGATGTGGTCTGCGTGGGTCCCTTCCGCCCCCTCGCCTTTGCGGACTACCTCACCCTCAACCCGCGTGTTCTCCCCAAGCGCGAGCTCCTCTTCCACATGGTCTCAGGTTTCCGGAGGGTCCTCAAGGAGCTCGAGGCCCTGGGGCTGGAGATACCTTTCCTGGGCGGGGAGACGGCCGACCTTCCCGACCAGGTGAGGACGCTGGACCTCGCCGGCGTTCTGGCTGCCAGGGTGAGGCTGTCGGAGGTGAGGAGGGGGGAGAGGGTAAGGGCAGGCGACCTCATCGTGGGCCTCAGGAGCGGGGGAAGGACGAGGTACGAGAAGAGAGAGAACAGCGGGATGATGTGCAACGGCATCACCCTAGCCAGGCACGTTCTCATGAGGGGGGAGTACACCAGGAAGTATCCGGAGCTGGTGGACCGGGGAAGGTACCGTGGAAGGTTCAGGTTCGACGATTACCTGGACGAGCTTGGCATGACGGTGGGGGAGGCCATCCTCTCCCCCACCCGCCTCTTCGCTCCCGTGGTCCTGAGAGTCCTCAGGAGGGTGGGGGAAGGGGTGAAGCTCATGGTGCACAACACGGGCGGGGGTCTCACCAAGAGCCTCAGGGTGGGGAAGAACCTCGTCTACGTGAAGGACCAGCTTCCCGAGCCGGATCCCATCTTCCTGCTGGTGCAGAGGGAGGGAAGGGTGGGGTGGAGGGAGATGTACGAGGTCTTCAACATGGGCGTGGGCTTCGAGCTGGTGGTGGATCCCGGGGATGCCGAGGAGGTGGTGAGGGTTTCAGAGGGGTTTAAGCTGGAGGCGAGGGTGATAGGCAGGTGCGAAAGGGGAAAGGGGAGGAATCGGGTGATCATAAAGAGCGGGGCGGGAAAGTTCGAGTACGGGTGAGGGGATGAGGTACCTGAGCAGGGTGGAGGTGAGGTTGAAACCAGGCTACCTGGACCCGGAGGGGGAGAGCACCAGGAGGGCCCTGCAGGACCTTAGGTACAGGGTACGCCGCGTGGGGGTGGCGAAGGTTTACGAGATAGAGCTCACCGCCTCCAGCCTGCAGGAGGCCAGGAAGCTCACAGAAGAGATGTGCAGAAAGCTCCTCTCCAATCCCGTGAAGGACGACTACTCCTTTGAGGTCAGGAAGCTGGGGAGGTGAGGGTTGAGCGAGCTCTACAGGAGGCTTCCGCTCCCCTTCGAGCTGTACGAGATAGGCTTGCGGGGGGCGGGCAGGGAGGAGCTTTCCCGGATAAGCCGGGAAATGGGCCTGGCCATGAGCCTGAGGGAAATGGAGGAGTGCCGCAGGTACTTCTCCAGGAAGGGCAGGGACCCCACCGACGTGGAGCTGCAGGGGATTGCCCAAACCTGGTCCGAGCACTGCTTCCACAAGACCTTCAAGGGGACGGTGAGGGTGGGGAGGAGGAGGGTCAGGCTCTTCAGGGACTTCATAGCCAGGGCCACGGAGGAGCTTTCCCCCCCCTGGTGCGTCTCCACCTTTAGAGACAACGCTGGGATCGTGGAGTTCGAGGACGGTCACGCTCTCGCCGTGAAGGTGGAGACACACAATCACCCCTCGGCCATCGAGCCCTTCGGCGGGGCGGCCACGGGGGTGGGTGGGGTGATCAGGGACATCCTGGGCGTGTGGGCGAAGCCCATAGCCTGCTTGGATGTGCTGGGGTTCGGTCCCCTCAACTTCCCCTACGACAGACTCCCCCCCGGGGTCAAGCATCCCCGCTACGTCTACAGGGGTGTGGTGGCCGGGATAGGGGCCTACGGAAACAACATGGGCATTCCCACCGTGGCCGGGGCCATCTACTTCGACGAGAGCTACGTGGGCAACCCCGTGGTGTACTGCGGGTGTGTGGGGCTCCTCCCCCTCAAGAACTACGTGAAGAGGACGAAGCCTGGGGACCTGCTGGTGCTGGCGGGGGGAAGGACGGGGAGGGATGGCATCCACGGGGTTACCTTCGCCTCGCTGGAACTCTCCGAGGAGTCTGAGGAGGTCTCCAGGCCGGCCGTTCAGATCCCCGATCCCATAGAGGAGGAAAAGCTCAGGAGGGGAATCCTGGAGATAGCGGACAGGGGTCTCGCCAGTTCCATCACCGACCTTGGGGGAGGGGGGATTTCCTGCGCCAGCGGGGAGATGGCGAGGGAGGCGGGATGCGGGGTGGAGGTGTGGCTGGAGAAGGTTCCGCTCAAGTACTCGGGGATGAGGCCCTGGGAGATCTGGGTCTCGGAATCCCAGGAAAGGATGGCCCTGAGCGTCCCGCCCGAGAACCTGGAGGAGGTGGTGGGGATTTTCGAGGAGGAGGAGGTGGAGGCCACCCCCATCGGGAGGTTCATGGAAGAAGGTCCGCTCAGGGTCTTCTACAGGGGGCACAGGGTGGCCGAGCTGGATCTGGACTTTCTCTTTTCCCCTCCCCTCGTGGAGAGGAGGGGGGAGTATAGGGCGCCCTCCCTGGAGGAGCCCAGCTTCTCCCCTCCCGAGCCCAGGAAAGTCCTTCTCAGGCTCCTCTCCTCCCCCAACCTGTGCAGCAGGGAGGAGGTCATCAGGACGTATGACCACGAGGTCCAGGGAGGAACCGTCCTCAAGCCCCTGCAGGGTGAGCACGGGGCGCCCAACGATGGAGTGGTGCTGAAGCCCCTCCCCGCTTCGGAGAAGGGGGTGGTCCTCTCCTGCGGGCTGAAGCCCAGGTACGGAAAGATAGATCCCTACTGGATGGCGGCTTCGAGCCTGGAGGAGGCGGTGAGGAACAACGTGGCGGTGGGGGGAAGAAGGATAGCCCTGCTGGACAACTTCGTGTGGGGCAGCCCCGAGAGGGAGGAGCAGCTCGGTTCGCTCGTCAGGGCCTGCGAGGCATGCTATCGCTTCGCCAGGGGCCTCGGAACCCCCTTCATCTCGGGAAAGGACAGCCTGTACAACGAGTCCCCTTTGGGACCCGTCACCCCCACCCTCCTGATCACAGCGGTGGGGGTGATACCCGAGGTGAAAAAGGCCGTTTCCGTGGAGCTGAAGAGGGAGGGAGATCCCCTTTACCTCGTGGGAACCACCTTCCCGGAGCTGGGCGGCTCGGAGTACTATGCCCTGCTGGGATACCTGGGGAAGAGCGTTCCCAAGGTGAGGCTCGGGGAAGCCAGGAGGAACCTGGGGGTGGTGGAGGAGGCCCTGCAGAGGGGACTGGTGAGGGCGTGTCACGACCTCTCCGAGGGGGGACTGGCAGTGGCTCTGGCCGAGATGGTGCTGGGCGGGGAGGTGGGGGCGGAGGTGGACCTCTCGCTGGTGCCCTCCGGGGGCAGGCTGAGGGAGGACTTCCTCCTCTTCTCCGAGTCCAACAGCAGGTTCCTGCTGGAGGTGAAGAAGGAGAAGGAGGAGGAGTTCAGGAGGGTGGCGGGGAGGAGGGCCTCTAGGATAGGCCGGGTGTTGGAGGAAGGCCTCCTAAGGGTGGGGAGGGGGGGGAAGAAGTGGGAGGTGGGGGCGGAGGAGCTGAGGAGGGCGTGGAGGAGCCCAGCATGGTGAGGGCCTGCATCGTGAGGGCGGGAGGAACCAACTGCGACGGCGAAACCAAGGTGGCCCTGGAAGAGGCGGGTGCGGAGGTGGAGCTGGTCCACTTCAGGAGGGTGCTGGAGAGGGGGCTGAGGGGATGCGAGGTGCTGGTGATCCCCGGCGGCTTCTCCTTCGGGGACAGGGTGAGGGCCGGCGCCATTCTGGGAAAGGAGCTGGCCGGCAGGATGCTTTCCGCCCTGAAGGACTTCGTGGAGGACGGTGGAGCCATCCTGGGAATTTGCAACGGCTTCCAGGTGCTGGTGGAGGCGGGGCTCCTGCCCGGCTTCCGGTGGGGAGAGGTGCAGGCGGCCCTCGCCCTCAACGACTCGGCGAGGTTCGAGTGCAGATGGACGTATCTGAGGGTGGAGAACGGAGGGAAGTGTCTTTTCACGAGGGGGATGGGAAGGGGGGAGGTGGTGAGGATGCCCGTGGCGCATGCGGAGGGGAAGTTCCTTTTCCCGGCGGGCAGGGAGAGGGAGTACCTGAGGAGGCTCCTGGAGAAGGATCAGCTGGTCTTCAGGTACTGCGACGGGAAGGGAAGACCCGCCGGAGGGAGATATCCCTTGAACCCCAATGGTTCCTTCTTCGATATCGCCGGCATATGCGACCCCACGGGCAGGATCATGGGCATGATGCCCCATCCCGAAAGGGCGGTCTTCGGCTGGCAGCTCCCGGATTGGACAAAGGGGGAGTCCCCCCCTCTGTGGGGAGACGGGAGGAAGATTTTTTCTTCGCTGGTGAAAGAGCTGAGGTGATTTCGTGGATGGGAAGATAGGGGTTCAAGTTTTGTACATACCGGATTGCCCTAGCCTCTTGAAGACCAGGGAGGTGCTCAGGGAGGTTATGAAGGGGCTGGGCGCGGAGGCGGAGGTGGAAGCTCTTTACGGAAGAAAAGGCTAGGAAGCACGGGTTCCAGGGCTCCCCCACCGTGCTGATAAACGGGAGGGATGTTCAAGAGGGGATCAGAAAGGGGGAAGGCAGGCTCGGGTGCAGGATCTACTTGTGCAGGGGGAGGGGCTACCCCTGTCCACCCGAAGGAATGCTCAGGAAGGCGGTGGAGGAGGCGATGGGCCCCAGGGTTCGACCGGGGAAACGATAGGACTAAAAGTCCCTCCCACCAATTCTCACCCGGATGCGATGAAGGTGGTGATTCTCTACGGGTCCAAGGCCGATGTGGAATTCGCCGAGCCGGCCAGGGTCCTCCTAAAGGAGCTAGGGGTGAAGTTCGAAGAGAGGGTCGCTTCCGCCCACAAGACCCCCGACAGGCTCCTTCGGATGCTGGAGGAGTACGAGCGCAGCGGGGAGGAGCTGGTCTATCTTACGGTGGTGGGAAGGTCCAATGCCCTCTCCGGCATGGTGGACGCGCAGGTGAGACATCCCGTGATCTCATGCCCCGTGAAGGTGGAGAACTTCCCCTTCGACATCTTCTCCTCCCTGCGCATGCCCCGGGGAGTGGCTCCCCTGGTGGTGGCGGATCCTGAGGGGGCAGCCCTGGCAGCCGCCAAGATCCTCTCCTTGGTGGACAGAGGGCTGGCGGAGAAGCTCTCTTCCTGGCAGAGGAAGAGAAGGGAGGAAGTCCTCTCCGCCGACGAGGCGGCCGTGAGAGGATGGAGGTAGAGGAGCCCCTCCTTTACTCGGAACTTCCCCTCAGGCTCTTCAAGAGAGGGAAGGTCAGGGACATCTACGAGCTGGGGGAGAGCCTGCTGGTGGTCTCCACCGACAGGATCTCGGCCTTCGATGTGGTGCTTCCCAACGGCATTCCCCACAAGGGCGAGGCCCTGAACAGGCTCTCCGTTTTCTGGTTCACTCTCTTCAGGGACGTTCCGAACCACTTCCTGGAGGCGGTGGACGGGAGGAGCATGCTGGTGAGGAGGGCCTCCCCCCTTCCCTTCGAGTTCATCGTCAGGGGCTTCCTCTACGGTTCCGCCTGGGAGAGCTACGCGAAGGGGAGGAGCGTGTGCGGAATCCGCCTTCCCCCAGGCCTCAAGAAGGCCTCCAGGCTGCCGGAGCCCATCCTCACCCCCACCACCAAGGAGGAGAGCGGACACGACAGGGAGGTGCGATGGGAGGAGGTGGTGGAAAAGCTGGGGAAGGAGGTGGCGGAGGAGATCGGGGAGCTCTCCCTCTCCCTCTACGGAAGGGCCCTTTCCATGGCCGAGAAGAGGGGGATCCTGATAGCCGACACCAAGTTCGAGTTCGGCTCCAGCCGGGGGGAACTCCTCCTCATAGACGAGATCCTCACCCCCGACTCCTCCCGCTTTTGGCCCCTGGAGGGCTACGAAGAGGGGGGAGACCCGCCCAGCTTCGACAAGCAGTACGTGAGGGATTACCTCACCAGCATAGGATGGAACAGGAAGCCCCCCGCTCCGCACCTCCCTCCCGAGGTGGTCCTCCAGACCTCCAGGAGGTACGTGGAGTGTTACGAAAGGGTTACGGGGAAGAAATTTTAAGAAGGGACTCCCCAAACCCGTTGGTGGGGGATTGGAGGTTTCTGGAGAGTCATGCGGAGTTTTTGGTGCCTTCGACTTCGAGGGTAAGGAAGTCTTCCCGTGCGTGTACTGGGGCCTGGTTTCTCAGAACCACCGCGGGCATCATTCGTACGGCTTTGCGGAGCTGAGGGAGGGGGACTTCGCCGCCCACCGCTCCCTCGGCCTTCTCCCCCCCGTCAGGCATCCCGTGGTGAGGAGGCTCTTCCGGAGCTTCAGGGGCAAGGTGGGAATAGGTCATGTGAGGTACGCCACCTCGGGGAGGAGCACCAGGTACTGGCTTCTCAGGGACATGCAGCCCTTCGTGGCGGGGAGGGAGGAGAAGGTGGTGCTGGCCTTCAACGGCAACCTGGTGAACGTGAAGGAGCTCAGGGCGGAGCTGAAGGCGAGGGGTCTCCCCCGCTCCTCCTCCGACATAGAGCTCCTCTCCAGGAAGCTGCTCCAGGGGCTGAAGGGCTCCGACCTGGTCTCAGCGGTGGAGGGCTGCATGAAGGGGATAGAGGGGGCCTTTTCCGTGGTGGGCATCACCCAGAGGGGGGAACTCTTCGCCTTCAGGGACCCGCTGGGGATAAAGCCCCTGTGCTACGGTTGTAGCCCGAACAACCAAACCTTCGCCGTGTCCTCCGAGAGCGTGGGACTGGACATAAACGAGTTCAGGTACGAGGCTGAGGTTCAGCCGGGGGAGCTCCTGATCTGGTCCGAGGAGGGGGCCAGAAGGGAGAGGATAGTGAAGGGGGAGAGAAGGGCTTTCTGCAGCTTCGAGTTCGCCTACTTCGCCAGACCGGACTCCCTGCTCTGCAACGGTAAGTCGGTGTACAAGGTGAGGGAGGAGTTCGGGAGGAACCTCGCCAGAGAGGATCCGGAGCTCGAGAGGAGGGTGGACGTGATAGTCTCCATACCCTCCACGGGGGATGACGCAGCTTACGGGATGCACGAGGTAACGGGCATACCCTGGGAGAGGGCCGTGAGGAGACACAGGTACGTGGTGGACCGGGCCTTCATCTCGAGCTCGGAGGAGAGGGAAAAGATCATTTCCAAGAAATTGAATGTCACGGAGAACCTCCGGGGGAAGAGGATAGCGGTGGTGGAGGACTCGATAGTGAGGGGGGACACCTCCAGGAGGGTGATAAGGAAGCTCAGGATGGCCGGGGCCAAGGAAATCCACATGTACTTCACCTTCCCGCGCATCCTCTCCCCCTGCTTCTACGGCATAGACATGGCCACCTTCGGTGAGCTGATAGGCTCCACCCACGGGGAGGAGGAGATAGCGCGCCTGATAGGGGCGGATTCCGTTCACTACCAGTCCCTGGAGGGCTTCGTGAGGGCGACCGGGATGAGGAGGGACGAGCTCTGTCTCGGCTGCCTCACCGGGGAGTACCCCACCCCTCTGGCGCAGAGGATAGCGGATGAGATGAGGGAGAGGTTCGAGAGCGGGGAGGTGGAGAGGGGGAGGGTATACGAAGTTGAGTAGGCCTTCGCGGGGATGGTGAGACGGGAGGGAGGGTCCGCCCTTCATCCGAAAGAGATAAATATAAGTAGTTTCGACCCCTTGCTTAGTTGGGCCTGTAGCGCAGTCTGGCTAGCGCACCGGCCTTTTAAGCCGGGAGTCGTGGGTTCGAATCCCACCAGGCCCGTATGGGCGGGAGGATGAGCGAGGAGTTAGATCCCCGGGGGCACGTGCTGGTGCCCGAACACAGGGTGCTGTCAAAGGAGGAGGGGGAGGAGGTTCTAAGGAGATACAGGGTGAAGCCCCACCAGCTCCCCCTGATAAAGAGCTCAGACCCGGTGGCCAGGGCCATCGGGGCCAAGCCCGGGGATATCGTGGAGATCAAGAGGGAGAGCTTCACCGCGGGGAGAGCCTTGGCGTACAGGTACGTGGTGGAGGGATAGGGGGTTGGTGCTCAGGGACAGATGGGTCCTGGTGGAGTCCTTCCTGAGGGAAAGGGGCCTGGTCAGGCAGCACCTGGATTCCTACAACGAGTTCATCGAGAAGGGTCTCCAGCGGGTGATAGACGACGTGGGCGGAATAGACCTCGACATAGAGGGAACCCGCGTGGAGTTCGGCAGGATCACCGTGGGCGAGCCCTGGTTCAGGGAAGCTGATGGGTCCTACTCCAGACCACCCAACGTTACCCCCCACATCGCCAGGATGCGCAACATGAGCTATCTGGCCCCCCTCTACCTGGAGATGAGCATCGTCTCCGGGGGGCAGAAGTTTCCACCCCAGACGGTGATGATAGGGGAAATTCCTGTGATGCTGAAGTCCAAGAAATGCGTTCTCTACGGGAAGAGCGAGGAGGAGCTGGTGGCCATGGGGGAGGACCCCATGGACCCGGGAGGGTACTTCATCATCAACGGGTCCGAGAGGGTCATCGTCATCCAGGACGACCTGGCCACGAACTCCATCCTGGTGGAGAGGGACGAGCGCCTGGGGGTGGAGGTGGCCAAGGTCTTCTCCAGCCGCAGGGGCTTCCGCGCCCTGGTGGTGGTGGAGCGCAAGAAGGACGGCCTGATACGGGTTTCCTTCCCCTCGGTTCCGGGACAGCTGCCGCTGGTGGTGGTGATGAGGGCCCTGGGCCTGGTCAAGGACAAGGACATCGTGGAGGCGGTCTCCGACGACCCCGAGATCGTGAGGGAGCTTTTCGAGAACCTGACGGAGGGGGTGGAGATAAAAACGGAGAAGGACGCGCTCGACTTCATAGGGAAGAGGGTGGCCATAGGGCAGATGAAGAGCTACAGGCTCCAGAGGGCCCAGGAGGTCCTGGACAAGTACCTCCTCCCCCACATAGGCACCTCCCCCGAGGACAGGCCGGCCAAGGCGTACTTCCTGGGAAGCATGGTGGAGAGGGTGATAGAGCTCTCGCTGGGAAGGAGGGGGGTGGACGACAAGGACCACTACGGCAACAAGCGCCTGAAGCTGAGCGGGGAGATGCTGGAGAACATCTTCAGGGTCGCCCTCGTCAACCTCATCAAGGACATCAAGTACCAGCTGGAGCGCTCCCATTCCAGGGGCAGGGAGCTCAACCTCAGGACGGCGGCCAGGGCGGACCTCCTCACCGAGCAGATCAGGCATACGCTGGCGACGGGCAACTGGCCCGGCGGGAGGACGGGGGTGAGCCAGCTCCTGGACAGGACCAACTACCTCTCGGCGCTCTCCCACCTCCGCAGGATCATCTCCCCCCTGAGCAGGAGTCAGCCGCACTTCGAGGCCAGGGACCTCCACCCCACCCACTGGGGGAAGATATGTCCGTCGGAAACGCCCGAGGGACCCAACTGCGGTTTGGTCAAGAACCTTGCCCTCACCGCTGAGATCTCCACGGGGGAGGATGAGGAGAAGGTGGAGAAGGCCCTTTACGGGATAGGAGTGTTTCCCATCAGGAAGGGGGGGGAGCGCAGCGGCAGGGTGGCGGTCTTCCTCAACGGAAGGGTGATAGGAACGGTGGGGGATGGGGAGAAGCTTGCCAGGGAAATCAGGGAGAGAAGGAGGAGGGGAGAGCTCAGCGATCAGGTGAACGTCAGGTTCAAGAGGGACACCAACGAGGTAACGGTCTGGTGCGACCCCGGGAGGGTGCGGAGGCCCCTGATAGTGGTTGAGGGAGGCAAGCCCCTGGTCACCGACCAGCACCTGGAGATGCTCAGGAGCGGCAGGATGAGCTGGAGCGAGCTCGTCAGGAGCGGGGTGGTGGAGTACCTGGACGCGGACGAGGAGGAGAACACCTATGTGGCGGTCAACCCCGAGGAGCTCACGAGCGAGCACACCCACCTGGAGCTTCACCCCTTGGCCATGCTGGGAGGAAGCGCTTCCCTCATCCCCTACGCCGAGCACAACCAGTCTCCCAGGAACACCTACGGGGCGAACATGGCGAAGCAGGCCCTGGGAATTTTCTCCGTGAGCATGCACATCAGGACCGACACCCACGCCTACTTCCTCCACTACCCCCAGCGCCCCCTGGTGGGGACCAAGGTGGTGGACCTCCTGGGGCTGGGGGAGAGGCCCTGCGGTCAGAATCTGGTGGTGGCCATCGCCTGCTACGGAGGTTACAACATGGAGGACGCCCTCATCGTCAACAGGGATTCGATAGACCGTGGGCTGGGGAGGAGCACCTCCTTCACCATTTACGAGGCCGAGGAGGGAAGGTACTCCGGAGGGCAGAGGGACAAGTTCGAGATACCCAGCGAGGAGGTAAGAGGGTACTCGGACATCTCCCGCTACGCCAACCTGGGAGAGGAGGGAATAGTGGAGCCGGAGTCCAGGCTCAGGGTGGAGGACGTGGTGATAGGTAGGACCAGCCCCCCGAGGTTCTTCGAAGAAACGGACGAGTTCGGGGTGAAGATGGAGGTGGGAAGGAGGGAGAGCTCCATCCGGATAAAACCAGGGGAGGAAGGAATAGCCGACATGGTTTACCTGGTGATGACGGCCGAGGGAAACAGGGCGGCCAGGGTGAGGGTGAGGAGCCTCAGGATACCGGAGGTGGGGGACAAGTTTGCCTCGAGGCACGGGCAGAAGGGAGTGGTGGGATTGGTGATGGACGGAGCGGACATGCCCTTCACGGAGAGCGGCATCGTTCCCGACCTCATCATCAACCCGCACGCCATACCTTCCAGGATGTCCATAGGGCAGCTCCTGGAGATGGTGGCGGGGAAGGCGGGGGCGCTGGCAGGCAGGGTGATGGACGGCACCACCTTCGGAGGCGAGCCCGAGGAGAAAATCAGGGAGATGCTGAAGGAGAGGGGCTTCCAGCCGGTGGGAAAGGAGGTGATGTACAACGGGATGACAGGGGAGATGATTCCGGCGGAGATCTTCATAGGGGTTTGCTACTACCAGAAGCTCCATCACATGGCGGCGGACAAGGTGCACGTGAGGTCCAGGGGTCCCGTTCAGGTCCTCACCCACCAGCCCACGGAGGGAAAGGCGAGGGAAGGGGGGCTCAGGTTCGGGGAGATGGAGAGGGACTGCCTGATAGGGTACGGTGCGGCCAGGCTCCTCAGGGACAGGCTCCTGGAGAGCTCGGACAAGTTCGATGCCCTGGTCTGCGGGAAGTGCGGGCACTTTGCGGTTTACGACAGGAGGAGGGGAAGGACCTACTGCTCCTTCTGCGGGGAGGAGTCGGAGATCTACACCGTGGAGATGCCCTACGCCTTCAAGCTGATGCTGGACGAGCTCAGGTCGCTCTGCCTGGATGCCCGCATAAAGCTGCGGGATAAGGCCTGAGGGGTGGGGAGATGAGACCCCAGAGGGTGATCGAGAGCATCCGCTTCTCCCTGCTCTCTCCCGACGAGATACGCAAGATGTCGGTGACCAGCGTGGTCACCGCCGATACCTACGACGAGGACGGGTTCCCCATAGAGAGGGGATTGATGGACAGGAGGCTGGGGGTGGTGGAGCCGGGTCTTACCTGCAGGACGTGCGGGGGCGGGCCGAAGGATTGTCCGGGCCACTTCGGGCACATAGAGCTGGCGAGGCCCGTCATCCACGTGAACTACGTGGAAACCATCTTCGAACTCCTGCAGTCCACCTGCAGGAAGTGCGGCAGGATCCTCCTGAAGGAGGAGGAGAGGGAAAGGCTGCTGCAGGAGATGGAGGGGAAGGAGGAGTGGTGGAAGGTTTCTGAGAAGGCCGTGCAGACCGCGAAGGGGAGGCAGGAGTGCCCCCACTGCGGGGAGGAACAGGAGGAGGTGAAGTTCGAAAAGCCCTTCACCTTCATGGAGGGAAAGGGTCGGCTCACCCCCTCCGACATAAGGACCAGGCTGGAGAGGATCAGGACCGAGGACCTCAGGCTCCTGGGGCTCGATCCCTCCGTGAGGCCGGAATGGATGGTGCTGCAGGTCCTCCTCGTTCCCCCCGTAACCGTGAGGCCCAGCATCACGCTGGAGACAGGGGTGAGGTCGGAGGACGACCTCACGCACAAGCTCGTGGACATCATAAGGATCAACCAGAGGCTGGCGGAGAACATGGAAGCCGGTGCCCCGCACCTCATCGTGGAGGATCTCTGGGAGCTCCTCCAGTACCACGTAGCCACCTACTTTTCCAACGAGATTTCCGGGGTGCCTCCCGCCAGGCACAGGTCCGGGAGGGTCCTCCGCACCCTGGGTCAGAGGCTGAAGGGGAAGGAAGGGAGGTTCAGGGGCAACCTGTCGGGGAAGAGGGTGGACTTCTCCGCCAGGGCGGTGATCTCCCCGGACCCCTGCCTGAAGTTCGACGAGGTGGGGGTGCCGGAATATGTGGCCAGGGTGCTGACGGTCAGGAGCAGGGTGACCTCCTTCAACCTGGAGGAGATGCGTGAGCTGGTGAGGAGGGGGACGGAGCAGTACCCTGGAGCCCAGTGGGTCATAAGCCCGGACGGAAAGAGGTACGACCTCAGGTATGCCGACCGGGAGGAGCTAGCCCAGAAGCTTGAACCGGGATACGTGGTGGAGAGGAATTTGAGGGATGGGGACATCGTGCTCTTCAACCGCCAGCCCTCCCTGCACAGGATGTCGATCATGGCCCACAGGGTGAGGGTGATGCCCGGGCACACTTTCAGGCTCAACCTCTGCGTCTGCCCTCTCTACAATGCGGACTTCGACGGGGACGAGATGAACCTCCACGTGCCGCAGAGCGAGGAGGCCCAGGTGGAAGCGATGATCCTCATGGCCGTGCAGAACCAGATCATCTCCCCGAGGTTCGGTGGACCCATCATAGGGGGGATCCAGGACCACATCACCGGGGCCTACCTGCTGACGAGGAAGGAAACCCTCTTGGACAGGGAGAAGGCCTGCCAGCTCCTGATGCAGGCCGGGGTGGAGCCCGTCCTTCCCGAACCCGCCGTGGTGAGGGAGGGAGTGGAGTACTGGACGGGCAAGCAGCTCTTCAGCGTTCTTCTGCCGAAGGATTTGAACCTCACCTACAGGGCGAAGATATGCGAGGGCTGCTCCAGGTGTAAGGAGGAGGAGTGCGAGAAGGAGGCCTACGTGGTGATAGAGAACGGGGAGCTGAAGCGGGGGGTGATCGACGCCCACGCCTACAAGGCCCTCGACAAGTGTGAGCTGTGGGACAGGATGGTCAAGGAGTACGGGGTGGAGAGAGCCTCTGAGTTCCTCAACCACGTGACCAGGCTCTCCATAGCGGCGGCCGAGATGCTGGGCTTCACCACCAGCATAGATGACGAGGATATACCCCGCATCGCCAAGGAGAGGATTGAGGAGAAGATCGAGGATGCCAAGAAGAAGGTCAGGGAGTTGATAGAGGCCTACAACAGGGAAGAGCTGGAGCCGCTGCCCGGGCGCTCCCTGAGGGAGACTCTGGAGATGAGGATCATGGAGGCTCTCGCCGAGGTGAGGGACAGGGCGGGGCAGGTGGCGGAGAAGCACCTCACCCTCTCCAATCCTGCGGTCATCATGGCGCGCACGGGCGCCAGGGGCAGCATGCTCAACCTCACCCAGATGGCGGCCTGCGTGGGGCAGCAGTCCGTGAGGGGAGAGAGGCTGAACCGCGGGTATGTGGGGAGGGTGCTGATACACTTCAAGTCTGAGGACCTGGGGGCTGAGGCCAGGGGGTTCGTGAGCTCAAGCTACAAGGATGGGTTGAAGCCCCTGGAGTTCTTCTTCCACGCCGCCGGCGGTAGAGAGGGTCTGGTGGACACGGCCGTAAGGACGGCCCAGAGCGGCTACATGCAGCGCAGGCTGATAAACGCTCTGCAGGACCTCCACGTGGAGTACGACGGAACGGTGAGGGACGACAGGGGGGTAATAGTGCAGTTCCTCTACGGGGAGGACGGGGCCGATCCCATGAGGACGGACAACGGGAAGGCCGTGAGGGTGGACAGGCTGGTGGAGAAGATAATTGGAGGTGGAGCGAAATGACGGGAGTCTCCCCGGAAACCATAAGGTCGGAGGTCAGGAAGCTGAGGGGGGAGGTGCCTGACTCCGTGGTGGAGGAGCTGGAGCGCACCCTCCTAAGGGTGGGCAAGGAGAGGGCGATTACCGCCGAGGCCCTCCAGAGGGTGATAGAGGCCGTGAAGGAAGCCCATTTGAGCTCCCTGGTGGAGCCGGGGGAGGCCGTCGGCACCGTGGCCGCTCAGTCCATTGGGGAGCCGGGCACGCAGATGACCCTCCGTACCTTCCACTACGCGGGAGTGGCGGAGCTCAACGTCACCCTGGGTTTGCCCAGGCTCATAGAGATCCTGGATACGAGGAGGACGCCCTCTGCAGCCCTCATGACGGTCTACCTCGAGCCCCCCTACTCAAAGGACAAGGACAAAGCCAGGGCTATAGCCCAGGAAATAGAAATGACCACAGTAGAGGACTTAATCTCCGAGATGGAAACGGACCTCATGAATATGCAGCTCCTCCTCTCCCTCAGCCGCTCCAGGCTGCGTCAGAAGGAGCTTACCCCCAGCAAGGTGAAAGAGGTCCTGTCCCGGGAGCTGGGGCCTAAGGTGGAGATAAACGTGGAGGAGACCAAGCTCAGGATAAAAGCCGCGGAGAGCCTCTCCGAGCTCCGCAGGCTGGCGGCGAGGGTAAGGAAGATAAAGCTCAAGGGGGTGAAGGACGTCACGAAGGTGGTGGTGAAGAAGGAGGGTGAGGAGTGGGTGATATACACTGAGGGCTCCAACTTCGCGGAGATTTTGAAGATGAAGGGCGTGGACAAGAAAAGGACGACGACCAACAACATAAGGGAGATAGAGGAAATCCTGGGTATAGAGGCAGCCAGGAATGCCCTGATAAGGGAGATGTCGTCGACCCTGAGGGAGCAGGGTCTGGAGGTGGACATAAGACACATCATGCTCGTGGCGGACATGATGACCGTCAAGGGGGAGGTCAGGCAGATAGGCAGGCATGGGGTGAGCGGGGAGAAGTCCAGCGTGCTGGCGAGGGCCGCGTTCGAGATCACCCTGAAGCACCTGCTGGAGGCCAGCCTCAGGGGGGAGGAGGACAGGCTGAGGGGGGTGACGGAGAGCATCATAACGGGCAACCCGATTCCGCTGGGAACGGGTTCGGTGCGGCTGGTGATGCAGGGTGGTAGGAGTGAACGTGAATGAGGAGATAAGGAAGGCGGTGGAGAGCGGAAAGGTGGTTTTGGGAACGGATCGCTCCCTGAAGCTTCTCAGGTCGGGTAAGGTGAAGATGGTGATCCTGGCCTCCAACTGCCCCGAGGAGGTGAGAAAGGAGGTGGAGTACCTCTCCAGGATTTCGGGCACACCCCTTCTCAGGTACCCCGGGAGCAGCTCGGAGCTGGGGGTGGCGGCGGGTAAGCCCTTCTCCGTGAGCGTTTTCTCGGTGCTGGATCCCGGGGCCTCACACATCCTCTCGGCGGTGGAAGGTTGAACATCGTCCTCAGCGAGGAAGAGATGAGATATATTTCCCTCCTGGAGATGGTAAGCGGGGTGAAGGCCAGGGATTGCATCCTCAGCGAGGGGGAGAACAGACTGGTGTTTCTGGTGCAGAAGGAGCTGGTGGGACTCTGCGTGGGTAAGAACGGGTGCCACGTAAAGAAGCTCAAGAAGATGCTCGGGAAGGAGGTGGAGGTGGTGGGGTACTCGGAGGATCCGGAGGAGTTCCTCAGACTGCTCTTTGCCCCCGCCCAGATAGGTTCCCTGGTCTTCGCGGAGGAGGACGGGAAGAAGGTGGCGGTGCTTGAGGTGAGGCAGCAGGACAAGGGACTTGCGATAGGGAAGGGCGGTGCAAGGATTAAGAGGGCGAAGAGGCTCGCCCAGAGGAACTGTGGAATCCACAACATAATAATAAAATGAGGGGGCGCCGGAGGGGATGAGATGGGAAGGGGAGAATTTGCGGCCAGGAAGCTGAAGTCCAGCAGGCAGAGGTTCAGGTGGAGGGACTCGGCTTACCAGCGGAGGATGCTGGGGCTGGACAAGAAAGCCGATCCCCTGGAAGGGGCCCCCCAGGCCAGGGCTATCGTTTTGGAGAAGGTGGGGATGGAGGCGAAGCAGCCCAACTCGGCCATAAGGAAGTGCGTCAGGGTCCAGATAGTGAAGAACGGCAGGCAGGTGACTGCCTTCGCTCCCGGTGACGGTGCCATAGGGTTCATCGACGAGCACGACGAGGTGATCATAGAGGGGATAGGCGGTGCCCAGGGGGGTCCTAAGGGAGACATCCCCGGGGTGAGGTACAGGGTGGTGAAGGTGAACGGAGTTTCCCTGAAGGAGCTGGTGAAGGGCAGGAAGGAAAAGCCCGCGAGGTGATGGTTTGGAGATGAAGTACTTCGGGAAGTGGTCTGCGGAGGGGGTGGAGATCAGGGACCCGGGGATGAAGAGGTACCTGAGGTTGCAGCCCACGCTGGCCCTGTCTTCGGGCGGGAGGCATGTCTACGAGAGTCTGGGCAAGGCAAAAGTGCCGATAGTGGAGCGCCTCATAAACAAGGTCATGAGGTCTGGGCCGGGGGCCAAGAAGATAGGGGGGAAGGTGATTCGGGGAGCGGGTGCGTGCGGAAAGAAGCACAAGGCCTACAACATCGTGAAGAGGGCTTTCGAGATCATAGAGGAAAGGACGAAGAAGAACCCCCTGCAGGTGCTGGTGGACGCCATCCACTACGCCGCTCCCCGGGAGGAAACTACCAGGATTACCTACGGAGGCATCACCTATCATCTGGCGGTGGACGCCTCTCCCGCCAGGGGAATCGACGTGGCCCTGATGAATCTGGCGGCAGGGGCCTTCGCCGCTTCCTTCAGGAACAAAAAACCCATAGAGGAGTGTTTGGCCGAAGAAATCATCCTGGCCTCCCAGTACGACTCCAAGAGCTATGCGGTGGCCAGGAAGGAAGAGATAGAGAGGATAGCCGAGAAGGCCAGGTGAAACACAAAAAGATTTAAATTCGGGAGGACAATCGAGACTAAGGTCGAGAAGATGGCCAAACCACACCTGAACCTGGTGACGATGGGGCACGTGGACCACGGCAAGTCCACCCTCCTGGGGAGGCTGCTCTTCGAGACGGGGGTGGTGAAGGAGGAGGAGATAAAGAAGTTCGAGGCCCTAGGGGACAAGGGGAAGGCCTTCAAGTTCGCTTGGGTGATGGACGACTTGAAGGAGGAGAGGGAGCGCGGCCTCACCATTGACCTGGCCCACAGGAAGTTCGAGACCGACAAGTATTACTTCACCCTCATAGATGCCCCCGGCCACAGGGACTTCGTCAAGAACATGATCACGGGGGCCAGTCAGGCGGATGCGGGCATCCTGGTGGTGGCTGCGGACGATGGGATCATGCCCCAGACGAGGGAGCACGCCGCCCTTGCTTTCACGCTGGGGGTGGGGCAGCTGGCGGTGGCGGTCAACAAGATGGACTTGGTGGAGTACAAGAAGGAGGTTTACGAGAAGCTGAGGTCGGAGATCATGGAGATGCTGAGAGTGGTGGGGTTCAGGAACGCGGACAAGTTCCCCTTCGTTCCCGTGTCGGCCTTCCACGGAGAGAACGTGACGAAGCCCAGCGAGAAGATGAAGTGGTACAGCGGCCCCACCATGCTGCAGGCCCTCGACTCTTTCGTGATACCTCCGAAGCCCATAGACAAGCCCCTGAGGATTCCCATCCAGGACGTGTACTCCATCACGGGTGTGGGGACGGTGCCGGTGGGCAGGGTGGAAACGGGGGTGCTCAAGGTGGGTGATACCCTGGTGCTCGAGCCTTCCGGGAAGACGGGCGAGGTGAAGTCCATAGAGATGCACCACGAGTCCATCCCCAAGGCTGAACCGGGGGACAACATAGGGTTCAACATAAGGGGGATAGCCAAGAACGAGATCAGGAGGGGTGACGTGGCGGGCCTGCCGAGCTCCCCGCCGACGGTGGCGAGCGAGTTCGTGGCCAGGATAGCAGTCCTGCAGCACCCGACGGCCATAGCGGTGGGCTACACGCCCGTGTTCCACGTTCACACCGCCCAGGTGGCCTGCCAGATCACGGAAATTATCAACAAGCTGGATCCGAGGACGGGCCAGGTGGTGGAGGAGCATCCCCAGTTCATAAAGAAGGGCGACATGGCCACCATCAGGGTAAAGCCTACGAAGCCCCTCGTGATCGAGAAGGTTTCGGACATACCCCAGCTCGCCAGGTTTGCGATCCGCGACATGGGTATGACCATCGCGGCGGGCGTGTGTATAGACGTGGTGAAGGCCAAGTGAACCTTTTTTACCCTCCCGGTAAAAGGTGAGGGGTGCCTGGATGCAGCGGGCCAAGATCCACCTGTCCGGTACGGATCACAGGAAGCTGGATGAGATATGTGCGCAGATCAAGGAGATAGCCCAGCGCACCGGAGTGGAGATGTCCGGACCCATTCCCCTCCCCCCCAAGCGCATCATGGCCCAGGCGAAGAAGGCCCAGGAGGGAGGGGAGAGGGTGGTTTGGGGTCCCATCCCCCTTCCCACCAAGCGCATCGTGGTGCCCGTGAAGAAGGCTCCGGATGGGGAGGGAACGGCCACCTGGGATAAGTGGGAGCTCAGGATACATAAAAGGCTCATCTACGTGAAGGCGGATGAGAGGGCGATGCGGCAGCTCATGCGCCTGCAGATCCCGCCGGAAGTCCACATCAAGATAGAGCTCAAGGGTTAGCGGGAGAGGTACTTCTTGGCCAGGTAGACGCTCAGGGAAGAGATGGTCAGGCTGAAGAGCCCCAGGTAGGCCAGGTCCCTCAAGAGGGCGCCCCTGTCCAGCCTCCAGATGGTGAACTGCCTCACGGCATCGTTGGTGTAGGAGAGGGGGTTCACGCTGGCTATGGCCCTCAGCCAGCCTGGCATCAGCTCCAGGGGGAAGAAGACGTTGGAGGCGAACATCAGGGGCATGAGCATCAGGTTCACCATGGCCATGGGGGCCTCCCACCTGGTGGACCTGAGGGCCAGCATGAGGAAGAGGGAGGAGAAGGTCACGCACACCATGAAGGCGACCAGGAAGACCCCAAGCAGGTGGAGGGGATGGAAGCCGGGGCCCACCTTCAGCCCCAGGGCGAAGGCGGCCACCAGGATGATGAGGACCTGGAAGGAAGAGCGAAGGGTGGCGTAGACGACCTTGGAGAAGATCACGGAGGCCCTGGAAACGGGGGTGCTCAGGACCTTGTTGAGGAAGCCCAGTCTGCGGTCCCAGATGATGGAGAACCCGGTGAACATGGTGGTGAAGAGGCAGGTGACGGCGATCATCCCCGTGGCCATGAAGGAGAAGTAGTCGGTGGTCCCGAAGGAGCGGAGCATGAGTCCCCTGGCCAGCTCGGGCGGTACCCCTCCCCCGAAAACTGCCCCCAGGTTCATGGCCTTCCCCAGGAAGACCATCCAGATGAGGGGCTGGAGGACGGTGATGAGCAGGAGGAGGGGTTCCTTGTACCACTTTTTCAGCTCCCTTTTGGTCAGGGCGAGAAAGCCCTGCAGGGGACGGCCCCCTACCTCCTGGCCCTCCACAGGGTCACCCTCTGTTTTATAACCTCCTCCGGGCTCTCCCCCTGGTCCCTGAGCGACTTCCCGGTCTTTTCCAGGTAGACCTCGTCGAGGGTGGGCTTCGCGAGGGAGAGGCGTTTGACCGTCAGGCCCTTCTCGCCCAGGGCCTTCAGGAGGAGGGGTGCCACGGTTTCCCCCCTGGTAACCTTCACCCTGTATTCCCTCCCCTCCGCCTTCACCTCCCTCACCCCCTCCAGGGCCCTCAGGATCTCCTCCACTCCCTCCCCCTCGCACTCCAGGGTGAGGAGGTCTCCCCCCAGCGAGTCCTTCAGCTCCGACGGGCTCCCCTCCTCCACGATTTTCCCGTGGTCGATGATGGCGATGCGGTCGCAGAGGTGGTCGGCCTCCTCCAGGTAGTGGGTGGTGAGGAAGACCGTCATCCCGAAGTTCTCCCTCAGGGAGAGGATGTGCTCCCAGATGGAGGCCCTGGTCTGAACGTCCAGCCCCAGCGTGGGCTCGTCCAGGAAGAGCACTTTCGGGCGGTTGATGAGTCCGCAGGCCAGCTCCAGCCTCCTCCTCATCCCTCCAGAGTAGGTCTCCACCCTCTTGTCCTTGAAGGGCTCCAGCTGCACCAGGGAGAGGAGCTCCAGGGCCCTCTTCCTGCCCTCTTCCCTGGGGAGGCCGTAGAGGTCCGCACAGAGCATCACGTTCTCGTACCCGGTCAGGTCCTCGTCCGCCGTGTACTCCTGGGGCACCACCCCTATGGACTTCCGCACCTTCTCCGGTTCTTTCACCACATCGTAGCCGCAAACCTCCGCCCTGCCTCCGGTGGGCTTCAGGACGGTGGTGAGCATGTGGATGGTGGTGGTCTTTCCGGCCCCGTTGGGCCCGAGGAAACCGAAGATTTCCCCCTCCCTCACCCCGAAGGTGACGTGGTCCACGGCGGTGAGGCCGTTGAAGACCCTGGTGAGTTCCTCCGCTCTCACCATTTCTCTCATTTCCTCCCCTCCCTGAGCTTCCGGCTCACCTCCTCGAACCTTTCAGCCGTTTCCTCCAGGATCCTGCGCATCCCCTCCAGAGCCTCCTCCGAGGCTTCCTCCGCCAGGGTTCCCATGGCTTCCATGAAGGCGACCACCACCTTGCGCATCGCCCTCCTCATTTCCGCCGCCCTCTCGGGGGGCAGCCTGTGCCAGGGGGGGCCGAAGGGGGGGACAAAGAAGTCCGTCCCCCCCACCCTCGTCCACACCCTCCTCTCCTCCCGGAGGAGCTTTTTCCCCTTGGGCGTGAGCCTGTAGCGCCTCCTTCCGCTCCGGTCGCGCGGCATCTCCTCCACGTGACCCGTGTCCTGGAGCCAGGCCAGCAGGGGATAGATGGAGCCTGGGCTGGGCCTCCAGCACCCCTCGCTCCTCCCCTCGATCTCGTCCATGAGCTCCGAGCCCGACATGGGTTTCTCGCCCAGGGACTCCAGCACGTAGTAGCGCAGCAGGCCCCTGGGCACGGCCCTGCCCCGCATCCACCCGAGCATATCACTTTCGATATCGGTTTCGATGTATAAACCTTGGGAGAGGACCTACTCCCTCGGGGCCTGGCGGGAGGCCCTCCTCACCTCTATGGTTCTCAGGTCCTCGGAGGACTCCTCCATGATTTTCTGGATCCTGTGGCTCAGGTACCAGCATCCCCCGCCGCACACCAGCATGATGGTTCCCAGGATCAGGACCACCGCCACGGCGGAGTCGAGGGTGCTCTCCACCCCTTCCGTCTCGGCCCCCAGCTCGGAGAGCTGCTGCGCGGCCCCCGCCAGGTACGCGTCCACGCCCAGCAGGACCACCCCCAATCCCACGCAGAAAAAGGCCAGCAGCTCCAGATACCAGGCCAGCCTGGAAATGTCCCCCAGCCCGGCTCCCATCCTTCCACCGGGGCGGTCCCGACTAAAAGAGGTTTTCGTCAGCTCTATACCCTCCCCTTCCAAGTTTTTCTGGGCCGGGGTAGCCAAGCCAGGTAAGGCGCACGCCTTGAGAGCGTGTGACCCTTTGGGTCCCGAGGGTTCAAATCCCTCCCCCGGCGCCTTCCCCATCCCTGCTTTGGTCGCCGCTGGCAGCCCTGAGGGGCTCAGGCCCGCAGGAGCTTCAGGGCGAGCTCGGCGGCTTTCCTCCCCGAGAGCAGCATCCCCCCAAAGACGGGACCCATTCTGGGAGAGCCGAAGACGGCTCCGGCCGTCATCCCCGCCACCACCAGTCCGGGGTAGATCTCCTTCGTGTTCTCCACAATTTCCTTCTCAGCTTTTTCAGCGTCCATGGGTCCCTCCCCCACGATTTTCCCGGTGGGGGTGGGGAACCTCACGCCCGGTACCTTCCTCTCCAGGACCCTCGCCAGGAAGGCCTCGTGCCCCGTGGCATCGATTACCACCCCGGCCTCCACCCCTATGGGGTCCACATGCATCCTGGCCAGATTCACGGCCCTCCAGTTCAGGACCACCCCACAGACCCTGGAGTTCCTCACCACCAGGTCCTCCACCTCCATCCCCACGAAGATCCTGGCACCGGCTTCCAGGGCTGAGGAGGTGCACTTGGCCACCACCTCCACCGCATCCGCCGTCAGGAGGGGACCCTCCCCCCTCAGCCTCACTCCCGCCTCCTGGAGGAGGGGCGCGGCCTCCCTTTCCACGACGAGCTTTGGGAAGAGGATCCCTCCGCCCCACATTCCTCCCCCCACCCAGAGGTTCCTCTCAAACACGGCCACCTTCCTCCCTCTCCTGGCCAGGTACCTCGCCGCGGTGAGCCCAGCTGGACCCGCCCCGGCCACCACCACGTCCAGCTTCAGGCTCTCCAGCAGGTCCTGGCAGAACTCCTTTATGATCCTGGAGGCGATCTCGGTTTCCATCTTTCTCCTTTCACCCCCCTCTCCTTAAGGGTTATGTGAGGGAAAATCTGGTGGTTCATCGATGAAGGTGGTGGATGAGGACACGGGTCGCGTGCTGGCGGAGGAGGTGGAGAGGGCGGAGGGCTTCTGGAAGAGGCTGAAGGGTCAGATGCTCAGGAAGGAGCCCACCACCCTCCTCTTCAGGGGGGGAAGTCTGCACGTTCACACCTGCCTCATGCGCTTCCCCCTGGACCTCCTCTTCCTGAAGGACGGCAGGGCGGTGAAGGTGGTGAGGAGGATGAAGCCCTGGAGGTTCTGCCTGGCCCCGAGGGGCTCCGAGGTCCTGCTGGAGTTTCCTCCGGACACCCTCAGGAGGGGAGGGGTGAGGGTGGGGCACAGGATAAGGCTGGAGGGGACCTAGGAGGGAGGGGACTCGATGGTGAGGGTGCTGGGGATAGACCCCGGGACCAAGAGCATGGACCTCTGCGGTCTGGAGGACGGCAGGGTGGTCTACGAGAGATCGCTGGACAACGCCGAGCTGGTGAGGAGGCCAGAGCTCTTCAGGGAGGCGGTTGAGGAGGCCCTCCCCGTGGACCTCATCGCCGGACCCTCCGGGTACGGGGTGGAGCTGACGAGGATAGAGGAGGTTCCGGAGGAGAGGTTCGAGCAGTGGTACTACAACTACATCCTCCTCACCACCAAGGAGGAGGTCCTGAAGGCCATCGAGCAGGGGCTCTTCGGCGCGGTCCTCTACAAGAACATGACGGAGGCCTGCCTCTGGATGAGGAGGGAGGGACTTCCGGTGGTCTTCATCCCCTCGGTGGTGGAGCTGCCCACGGTCCCAGAGTTCAGGAAGGTCAACAAGCTGGACATGGGGACGGCGGACAAGATGGCGGTGGCGGTGCTGGGTGTCCACTCCCAGGCCTCCAGGCTCGGCATCCCCTACGGGGAGGTCTCCTTCATCCTGGCAGAGCTGGGGTTCGGTTACAACGCGGTGCTGGGCGTGGAGGGAGGGAGGATCGTGGACGGGATAGGGGGAACCACCTTTCCCGGAATAGGCTTCCTCACGGCTTCCTCTTTCGATGGGGAGCTGGTGCAGCTGGTGGGGAGGTGGGAGAGGGGGGATGTCTTCGTGGGGGGCGCGGCCACCATCACGGGGGAAATGGACCCCGAGAGGTTCGCGGAGGGAAGGGGGGAGAGGTTCGAGCTGGCTTTTGAGGCTATGATGGAGGGAATAGAGAAGGCCGTGGCTTCCATGAGGGTCTCGGTCGGGGGGGCGAGGGAGCTCCTGGTCTCCGGGAGGCTAGCGAGGATAGGGAGGATCAGGGAGGAGCTGGAGCGCAGGCTGGGCGGGATCAGGGAAGTGGGTGGACTGGAGGGGGCGAGGCTCACCAAGGAAACGGCGCAGGGCTACGCCCTGGTGGCGGATGGGCTGGCGGGAGGAAGGTTCAGGGAGCTGGTGGACTGGATGGGGATAAGGGAGGCAAGGGGCACGGCTTTGGACCATCTCCACCATCCGAAGGCCAGGGAGGTGTGGAAGAGGTTCGTGAAGTTCAAGGGCTGATCACCGGAGTATTTAGGAAGGCCCAAACATCCAGGATGTGGGAGGTTGGTGAGAAGGGTGCTGGGCTTTCTGAGGAGAAGCAGGCTGGGCTATGTGGTTCTGGTCTTCCTTCTCGTGACGGTGGTGGGGGCGCTGGTGCTCTATGCGGTGGAGCGCGGCGAGAACCCCAACCTGAAGGGTTTCCTGGACGCCCTCTTCCTGGCCCTCTCCATCGAGAGCACGGTGGGCTTCGGGAGCATCGTGGTGGTGACCACGGGGGGAAAGGTCCTGGCGATGGGTCTGATGGTCTCCGGGATTTGTCTCTACGCCAGCCTCATAGGTCTGCTGGCAGGCCTCATCCTCCGCGGCACCAGCCTTCCCGGGACGGAGGCGCTGGAGGCAAGGATCAGGGAGCTGGACGAGAAGCTTGGAAGGCTGCTGGAGAGGGAGAGGAGGGGCCGCCGATGACCCTTTACCCCCCATCCTCCAAGCTGGGAAGATGAAGTTCGAGTGGGTGGAGCATCCCTCGGACGTGGGCTTCAGGGCCTACGGTAGGGACCTGGGGGAGGCCTTCGAGAACGCTGCCCTGGCCCTCTTCGAGGTCATGACGGACACGGGCAGGGTGGAGGCTCGGGAGGAGGTGGGGGTGGAGCTGGAGGCGGAGGACGAGCAGGCCCTCCTCTACGACTGGCTGGACAGGCTCCTCTACTTCAGGGACGCCGAAGGCCTCCTCTTCTCCCGCTTCCGTGTGGAGGTGGAGGAGGAGGGCGGCAGGTGGAAGCTGAGGGGGAGGGCCTGGGGGGAGAGGTTCGATCCGAGGAAGCACGAGGGAAGAACGGCGGTCAAGGCCGTGACCTACCACCTGATGGAGGTCAGGAGGGGGAAGGACAGGACGGTCGTCCAGGCGGTCGTGGACATCTAGGTGTTGAGGCGCTCGAAGACCTCCGACAGCCTCCCCTGCATCCCCCTGAACTCCTCGTACATCCTGTCGTAGATGTCCCGGTTTTCCTCCGAGGGGAGGAACTCCCCCTCCACCTTCACGGACCTCTCCGCCGAGGAAAAGTCCGTCTTTCCCAGACCTACCCTGGCAAGGGTGGCGGCTCCCAGCGAGCCCACGTGGTGCGGGGAGGAGACCCTCTCCACCTTCCTCCCCATCACGTCGGCGAAGATCTGGAGCCAGACCCCGCTCTTAGCCCCTCCGCCGCAGGCCCTGATGGAGGGGAGGGAGAGCCCCATCCCTTCCACCACCTCCAGGATCCACCTCATGTGGTAGGCCACCCCTTCCAGCACCGCCCTCACCAGGTGCCCTTTGGTGTGCCCGAAGGTGAGGTTCAGGAAGGCCCCCCTGGCGGTGGACTGGGTGAAGGGGCACCTCTCCCCCATCATCCAGGGGAGGAAGAGGAGCTTCCCCGACCCGGCCTCCGCACCGGAGGCCAGCTCGTCCAGCAGCTGGTAGGGGCCTTTTCCCTCCTTCTCCGCCCTTTCCTTCTCCTCCCTGGCCAGGGTCTCCCTGAACCACTTCAGGCAGGCCCCGGCGTTCTCCATCTCCCCTATCAGGAAGAACCTGGAGGGATCGGCGGAGCAGATGCTGCCCACGCCGGTCAGGTCGAAGAGGGGCTCCTCCACGTGGGCACCTATCCAGGCCGAGGTCCCCACGTACAGGTGGGGTCCCCCCGCTCCCACCGCCACCGCGGTGGCGTCCCCGGACCCGCACACCACCTCCACCTTCCTGGGCAGTCCAAGCTCCCTGGAGGCTTCCTCCGTGAGGTTCCCCACCACCTCCGTGCTCTTCACGGGCCTGGAGAGCCTTTCCAGGGAAAGGCCCATTTCCTCCACCAGCTCCTCCTCCCACCTCTTCTCCCTGAAGTTGAAGAGGCAGAAGAGGCTGGCGCAGCTCCAGTCGGTGTAGAACTCCCCCACGCACCGGTGGACCAGGTAGTCCTTGCTGTCGATGAAGCAGGCCTTCTCGAAAACGTGCGGCTCCTCCTGCTTCACCCACAGGATCTTCGGGGTGATGTCCTTGGCCGAGGTGGGCGGGATCACCCCCCTCTCCAGCATCCCCAGCAGGTCCAGGCTTCCCATCAGCTCCTCCGCCTGGGCCTTCGCCCTGGTGTCGAGCCAGAGGATGGCCGGCCTGAGCGGTCTTCCTCCCCGGTCCACCGCCACCAGCGTGTACATCATGCTGTCGAAGACCAGCGCCTCCACCTCTCCCGGTTTGATCCCCGCCAGCTCCAGCACCTTTTTCGTGGTTTCCCTGACGGCCTCCCACCAGAGCTCCGGATCCTGCTCCGCCCACCCCGGCCTGGGATAGGAGACGGGGTACTCCTGGGTACAGTAGGCGACTATCCTCCCTTCCTCGTCCACCAGGGCGGCCTTGTTGAGCTCCGTCCCCAGGTCGTGGGCCAGGATGTACCCCAAGGAACCCCCTCAGCCCATCTGCAGGGCCACCCTCAGCTCCTCGTGCTCCTTGGCCATCTCCTGCAGGCTCATCCCCCTCATCACCGCCTCCACCGCCAGCCTGAAGGCCCTGGCTCCGGCCCTGGGACCCATGGGGTGGGCGTGGATCCCTCCCCCCGTCCCTATCACGATGTCCTTCCCCAGATCCCCCACCACCTCGGGCACCATGGAGGGCGTGATCCCCCCGCTGGGCATGGGGAAGGTGGGGCGGAGGTGGTAGAGGGGAAAGGTCAGGTGGTGGGCTATCCTCACGTATCTCTCCTTCATGAAGGGGGCCTTCCCGTAGGGTGCTGGGTAGACCAAGATGTCGGCACCCGCCAGCCTGGGCAGCTTCCCCAGCAGGAGCGAGGAGGAGAGGCCTGAGTAGGGGGAGACGTACATGGTGCCGGAGAAGTCCATGTGGGCCAGGATGGGGACGTTGATGCTTGGATCCTCCGCCAGCTCCCTGAGCAGGGAGATTCCGGCGGTGAGATAGTTGATCATGAGGGCGTTCGCCCCAAGCTCTATGGCCCTGTCCGCGTTCTCCATCACCCTGGAGGCCTCGTCCGTGATGTTGACCGTGTAGAGGGTCTTTTCCCCCTTTTCCCTGTTCGCCCTGTCCAGAGCCTCCATGTACTTCGGCACCCTCTCCTCTATGGGGTTAAAGGAGGGGTTGCCCAGTAGCTCGTCGTCCTTGATCATGTCCACTCCCCCTACCGCCGCTTCGTAGGCCAGCCTCGCACCCACGTCGGGTGTAAAGCCGGTGCAGGGCTTGATCATGTTGTTGATCAGGGGCCTCTCCTCCACTCCCAGCAGCTTCCTTATCCCCTCTATCCCGAACTTGGGGCCCCCGAAGCCCTCCACGAAGCTCTTGGGGAAGCGGAGGTCCAGGAGCTTGATCTTCTCCCAGCACATCAGGTTCCCCGCCACCGTGGAGAGGAGCATGGGGATCTGTTTCCCGAAATTCACCTGCGGGAAGGCGATTTGCACCACATAGTTCCTCTCCCTGGCCTCCGTGGGGGAGAGGACTTCCGGATAGGGGGCCTCGTACAGTCCCACCACTTTGGCCACGTGCTTCTTCCTCACCTCGGGGGTCTCCCCGGGAACGGGCACCCAGGTTCCCGTGCTCTGCTCTATGGCCAGGGCCCTAGCCACCTCCCAGGGATCCAGGGCGGAGGGGAGGGAGAGGAAGTAGGTGGCGATGACGTATTCCTCGGGATCCACCCCCTCGGGGAGGGCCTCGGGCTGAGCCTCAAGCTCCTCGTACTCCTTTTCCCTCCACTTGAACATCAAAAGAGTGGTTTTCTGGAGGAAAAAAAGGCTTGGGTCAAAGGGGTATGCTGGTCACCCTCCCCTCCTCGTCCACGCTCTCGAAGATGATCCTGACGCCGCCCATCCCCTCCCTGCTCCTCGCCTCCTCGAAGAATTTCATGGGATCCACGCAGGCCTCCGGGGGGAGGACCCCTTTCTCCTCGATCTCCCCTCTGGCCACCATCTGCGTGCCCACCGAGGCGGGAATGGCCGTTCCCTCCCCCATACCCGCACCCCTGGAGGGGATGGCGAACCTGTACTCCATCCTCTTTCCCCCCTTTCTCCCCCTCACCACGATCTTCAGGCAACCCACGGGTTCAGGCAGCCTGCTCGCATATTCCTTCCTCTTGGAGAGGACGAAGGAGACCAGGAAGTCGATGGGGGCCACGGAGGCCCCTCCCACCTTCAGGGGCTTCTCATCGGCTAAACCCATCTTCACGGCCTCCCGCAGCAGTTCGTAGTATTCCAGGGGTAGGACGGACCCTTTGTTGGTGACCTTCCTGAGGCCCGGGATGTACCTGGGGAGGGTGATGGTCTCCGGGTGCGGGTAGGGGTAAACCTTCGCCACCCCTATGGGCTCGTAGAAGTCCACTTCCTCTATTTCCCTTCTCCCTTCCTCACTGAAGAACCCGAAGTACACCATCTTCCCATCCTTCAGCATGGGGATTTTTCCCGTCATGTAGTGGATGCGGTGGTAGATCACCCCGGGCCCCTCTTCCGGCTCCCCCCCGTGGATGTGGTAGATGTGGATCTCCTCCGGCTGGTCCAGCAACTGGGAGCAGAACTTGGCCACCACGTTGGCCACGCCGGGTGAAGAGCCCATGCCCGTGAGGACGGTCACACCCCTCTTCCTCGCCTCCTCGTCCATCTTCAGCTGCTCCAGCGTGGCCTCGTAGTCGTCGCAGATGTCCACGTAGTTCACCCCGGTCCGTATGGCCTCCCTCGTGAGCAAGGGGCCGAACTTGTAAAAGGGTCCTACGGTGTTCAGAACCACGTCCGCCCCCTTTATCACCTCCCTGAGGATGGACAACTCCGTGAGGTCTGCCTTCACGAAGGAGAGGCGGGGAACTCCCTCCAGGTGCTCCCTCGCCTTCTCCACCTCCTTGTCGGCCACCACCACCTCCGAGAAGACCCCGCTCTTGGCCAGGTCCTTCACGGCGGTTCTTCCCACCACCCCGCCCCCTCCCAGGACCACCACCTTCTTATCTCCCATCGGTTTTTCTTGGCCCCTTCAAAAAAAAAGATTTATGCCCGCAAGAACCATGTTTGAAGTGGGAAGTCTAGAAGCCCTGGAGCGGGTCTCCTCGGGGATCTCCAATCCCCTGCTGGAAGAGTGGAAGAGGGGAGGAGGGAGGGTCGTGGGCTACACCTGCAGCTACTTCCCGGAAGAGCTCGTCCACGCCCTGGGCATGCTTCCCTTCAGGATCAGGGGGACGGGTTGCTCAGGAACCTCCCTGGCGGACGCCTGGTACGGTCCCGTCAACTGCAGCTACACGCGCTGCTGCCTGCAGCTGGTGCTGGAGGGAAGGTACGACTTCCTGGATGGGGCCGTGATCTCCCGCACCTGCGATCATGTGAGGAGGATGTACGACTGCTGGAAGGCGGCGGGGAACCTCCCCCCCTTCTTCTACTACTTTGGGATCCCCCACACCCTCACGGAGCACGGGCTGGAGTTCTACCGGGGCGAGATCTTCTCCCTTTTGAAGGCCATGGAGGGGCACTTCGGGACGGAGCTCTCTCCCGAAAAGCTGGAGGAGGCCATCAGGGAGTACAACAGGGGGAGGAGGCTCCTCCTGGAGCTCAACGAAAGGAGAAAGAGGGAGAGACCCCCTGTTTCCGGGCAGGAGGCCCTGGCCCTCCACGTGGCGAGCACGGCTGTGAGAAGGGAGGTCTACAACCGCCTGCTGGAGGAAGCGCTGGAGGAAGTGGAGGAGAGGGGAAAGGAGTACTCCGGAACCAGGCTGATGCTCGTGGGGAGCGTGAACGACGATCCGGAGCTGGTGAGGGTGATAGAGGGGCAGGGGGGCCTGGTGGTCACGGACTCCCTCTGCTTCGGCATGAGGTCCATCGTGGACATGGTGGAAGAGGGGGGGGACCCCTTTGAGGCCCTGGTGAGGAGGTACTACTACCACGTACCCTGCGCCAGGACCTATGGGGAGTTCGAGAGGAAGCTCAACTTTTTGAGGAGGCTCATCAAAGAATGGAGGGTGGAAGGAGTGGTCCTGGAGCACATGAAGTTCTGCGACACGCATGGAGGAGACAACACCCTCTTCGCCAGGAGGCTGGAGGAGGAGGGGGTGCCCACTCTGCTCCTGGAGAGGCAGTACGGCCCGCTGGCGGAGGTGGGGAGGATCAGGACCAGAATCCAGGCCTTCCTGGAGAGGCTGGGGAGATGAGCCCCGTTAGGTGCGGTGACTGCTTCTGGGCCGCGTGGATGGAGTGGGAGAGGATAAGGTGTCAGCTGAAGGGGAGCGAGGAGAACCCCGCCAGCACCAGGATCTGCCCCGACTTCAGGTCCAGACTTCCCAGGGAGCTGTTGGAGGGGATGGAGGAGATGCTGGACAGGGTGGTGAGAGGACAGTCGGAGAGGGAGGAGGGGGAGAAGGGCGGATGGAAGCTCATGGTGGAGAAGACCCAGGGTGGGTACGCGATTTACCTCCGCCCGAGGCTGGAGGAGAGGGAGCTGAGGAGGCTGGCCGAGAGGAGGGAGGCTGGTGGAAGAGGCTAGGCAGCTGCCGCTCGAGGAGAGGCTCTTCATCCTTCTTTCCACGGCTTCCTCCATCCCCGAGGACGTTACGGAGAGGGAAATGGAGGACCTGGTGGCGGCCGTTCCCTCCCAGGCCGAGGTCCTGAGGCATCTCTTCCTCTCCGACCCCGCCATCCGGAGGGTGGCCCTGGAGGTCTCTAGGTGGGCGGCCTGGTATCTCGGGATGCTGAGGGGGGCGAGGGAGGAGGGAAAGAAGGTGGTGCTCTCCAGCTTCAACACCGCCCCGGAGGTCTTTTACGCTTTGGACCTCGTCCCGCTGGTGCCGGAGGTCCTCACCTCCTTCGCCACCATTTTCCTCGAGGATCCCCACGTCTACTTCGACTGGAGCGTGGAGGAGGGACTGCTCGAGACCATGTGCACCTCCCAGAGGGCAGCCTGCGGGGCCATCCTGAAGGGCTTGGGCCTGCGCCCGGATCTGGTGGTTACCGCCGCCCCAGGAAGCTGCGACGCCAACTCCAAGCTCTACGAGTACATGGCGGTCCGCCTGGGTGTTCCCTATTTGGGGATAGACTGTCCCACCTACCACGGGGAGAGGGCCTTCGACTACTACACGAAGGAGTACAGGCACCAGGTGAGGAGGCTGGAGGAGTTCGCCGGGAAGAAACTGGAGGAGGAGAGGCTGAGGGAGGTGGTGGAGGAGAGCGAGAAGTGCAGGAAGTATTACCTGGAGATAAATGACCTGAAGAGGGCCCGCCCCAACCCCGTCCACTCCTCCTTCAACATCTTCCTCCAGGGCGTGAAGTTCAGCTCGGTGGGGACCCCGCAGGGGACCAGGGTCTTCGAGGCCGTGCTGGAGGCCTCCAAGGACAGGCTCAGGAAGGGGGAAGGAGCGAAGCCGGAGGAGCGCATCAGGCAGATCTGGGTGTACACGGGCTTCTACCCCCCCAGCATGGACCTCTGGTTCTGGCTGGAGGAGAACGGGATGAGCTACGTGGTGGACGTCCTCACCCTCTTCCACGCGGAGAAACCCATCGACACCTCCTCCCTGGACACCATGCTGGAGGGGCTGGCGCAGAGGTGCTGGAGCTACCCCATGACCAGGCAGCAGAGGGGGCCTGTGGATCTGCCCGACCAGTGGCTGGAGGACTACGTGTGGTGCGTGGAGCAGTGGGGAGGGGACTGCTTCGTGTTCGCCGGCCATCCTGCCTGCAAGAACACTTGGGGGGGCTTCCAGGCCTTCATAAGGGCGCTCCAGAGGGAGACGGGCCTGCCCTGCCTCAGGCTGGAGGCTGACTCCTGGGACTTCAGGGTCAGCCCCGTTTCGGAGATCAAGCGCAGGATTTTGGAGTTCAACGAAACGATGGGACTGGGCTAGCATGCTGGTGGCAGGCTGCGACGTGGGCTCCCTCACCGCCAAGGCCGTCCTGCTGGAGGACGGGCGCATCCTCTCCCACGAGGTGAGGAGGGTCAAACCCAGACCGGAGCTCTCGGCCAGGGAGGTGATGGAGGAGGCGCTGAGGAAGGCGGGGAGGAGGTGGGAGGAGGTGGCCTACTGCGTGGGGACGGGCTACGGCAGGGTGAGGATTCCTTTCGCGGGGGAGAACGTGTCGGAGATCTCCTGCCACGGAAAGGGTGCCCACTGGCTCCTTCCCTCCGTGAGGACGGTGATAGACATAGGGGGGCAGGACTGCAAGGTGATAAGGGTGGACGGGGAGGGAAGGCTGCTGAACTTCGTCATGAACGACAAGTGCGCGGCGGGAACGGGGAGGTTCCTGGAGCTGATGGCCAAGACGCTGGGAGTGGGAGTGGAGGAGCTGGGAAGGCTCTCCCTTTCCTCCAGGAGGCCCATACCCATCACCAACGTGTGTGCGGTCTACGCCCAGTCGGAGGTCCTCTCCCAGCTGGCTGAGGGTGCCAGCGCCGAGGATGTGGCGGCGGGTGTGAATCAGGCCATGGCGGCGAGGGTGAAGGCGCTGGCCTCGAGGATGGGGGTGGAGAGGGAGGTGGTCCTCTCCGGAGGGGTGGCGAAGAACGTGGGGGTGGTGAGGTACCTGGAGGAGATGCTGGGGGTCCCCCTCCTCAGGCTGGACTTCGACCCGCAGCTGGTGGGGGCCCTCGGGGCGGCCCTCTTCGCCAGGCAGAAGGTGGGGGGAAGCTGATGCTGGTGGGAGGACTGGACGTGGGGAGCGGGAGGGTGAAGGCCCTCCTCATGGAAGATGGTTCCCTTCTGGGCCACGCCGTCCTGGAGACCGGGCCGAGGGCCAGGGAGACGGCGGAGCGTGCCTTCGCCCTCGCGCTGGAGGGTGCCGGGAGGAGGTGGGAGGAGGTGGCCTACTGCGTGGGGACGGGGGAGAGGGTGAGGGGTCTGGACTTCGTCAGGGAGGAGAGACCCGTCCTTCTCTGCCTTTCCAGGGCGTGCAGCTCCCTGGTTCCCGAGGCCGGAACGGTGGTGGAGGTGGGGGCCAACACCACCAGGGTGGCGGTGATGGAGGGGGGAAGGGTGGTGGACTACGGGACGAACGACAGGTGCGCGGCCGGGGCGGGGAGGTTCCTGGAGCTTCTGGGGGAAGCCCTGGGCATAGGGCTGGAGGAGTGGGACGAGGCGGTGTCTCGCTCCACCAAGAAACTCTCCATCACCTCCCAGTGCACGGTTTTCGCCGAGAGCGAGGTGGTGGCCCTCCTGAACGAGGGGGAGGAGGTGCAGGACGTCGTGGCCGCCGTCACCAGGGCCATCGCGGGGAGGGTCTCCTCCATCGTGAGGAAGGTGGGGATGAGGGGGGAGGTGGTGGTGGCCGGAGGGGTGAGCAGGCTGGAGAGCTTCGTGAGGGCCCTGGAGGAGCAACTGGGGAGGAAGGTGAGGAGGCTCCCGCTGGACCCCATCCTGGCGGGGGCCTACGGGGCCTGCCTGCTCGCGCGGGAGAGGGCGGATGAAGCTCTTCGATGAGGACCTGAGGTCCCTGCGGGAGCTTCTGAAAAGGGGAGAAAGCGGGGGGAGGGTGAGGAGGCTCACGCCCCTCGACCCGGACGGCTTCCTGGGGGAATCCGGCGTGGTTCTGAAGGAGGATACGTGGGTGGAGCTCGGTCCGCCGGAGCTCCCCTCCTTCTCCTCGGTTCTCCTCACCGAGACTCCCGGGCTGGTGGAGGAGGGGAGGGTGAGCCTGTGGGGGGAGGACCTGCCGCGGCTGAGGGGCGTGGTCCCCTTCGCCCAGCTCTGTCTGGTGGAATCGAGGGAGGTCAGGGATGAGGAGTACCGGAGGCTGAACCTGGCTCCGCTCAGGATCGGGCTCAGGGGGTACATGGTCAGGGGCCTGCCCTCCCAGCTGAAGGCCTGGAGCAGGGTGAGCAGGGAGGCGGTGGAGAGGGGCCTCTCCCTCTCCGTGGTGGGGGGGGCCCTCCTGAGGGCCCTGCGCTCCGGCTTCCCCTTGTCTTCCGCGGAGGTGGTCTTCTCCACCTGCGAGGAGGGCGTGAGGGCCCTCTGGGGGTTTGGGGAGAAGGCCAGGAAGATAGCGGGGGCCGTGGGCAAGATGGTGGAGGAGGTTTCGCTGGACTGCGACAGATGCGACTACAGGGAGGTGTGCGGGAGCGTGGCGGAGCTCAGGGCGATAAGGGATAGGATGCTGAGGGAGGGGAAGAAGTGAGGGAAGGGGTGATGGTTTTCTGCGGGAAGGGGGGCGTGGGGAAGACCTTCCTGGCCTCAGCCTCCCTGCGGCTGCTGGTGGAGGGTGGCCGGAGGAGGGTGCTCGCGGTGGATGCGGATCCCTCCTCGGGTCTCTCCCAGGCCCTGGGGGTGGAGGTGAGGAGGACGGTGGAGGACCTGAGGAGGGAATGGATCTCCTCCCTGGGAAAGGTGAGCCGGGAGGAGCTCGCCCTCTCCCTGGACTACGGGGTGCTGGGGGTGATGGAGGAGAGGAGGGGATTCTCGCTGCTGGCGATGGGGAGGCCCGAGGAGGAGGGATGCTACTGCAGGGTCAACGAGCTGCTGAGGGAGATCCTCACCTCGGTCTCCAGGAGCTTCGAGGTGGTGGTGATAGACGGGGAGGCCGGGGTGGAGCAGATCAACCGGAGGGTGATGAGGGAGGTGGATGACCTACTGCTGGTCTCCGACCCCTCTCCCAGGTCGCTGGGAGTGGCTTTCACCATAAAGGGGGTGGCGGACAGGGGGGCGGTGAAGTACAGGAGGGCGGGGCTGGTTCTGAACAGGATGAAGGGGGGGGAGGAGGTGGAGGTACCTGTAGGCATGGAAGTCCTTGGGAGGGTGCCGGAGGACAAAGAGGTGGAGGAGCTGGACAGGGAGGGGCGAACCATCTTCCAGCTGCGCGGGGATGCCCCGGCCCTGCTGGGGGTGGGGGAACTCCTCCGGAGACTGGGGTATCTACCCCCCTGAAGCCGTAAGGGTGCGTGCGCGTCCGACACGAGGGGAGGCAGGGGGCAACCTTACCCCCTCGCAGGGGGATGTTGCCCCCGCCTTTTTACCCCCTTGGAGGTCAGTGGGGGGATCGTGATCAGCTGTATTTCCTCCTCAGCCTGAACTCCTCCTGCTTCCCTGCGTTCCAGTTCTTGACCGGTCGGTAGTACCCCACCACCCTGGAGTACACGTCCGTCTCCCTCCCGCACACCGGGCAGGAGGGCTGCTCCCCCCTCAGCAGCCCGTGGCCGCCGCATATGGAGTAGGTGGGCGTGAGGGTGAAGTAGGGCAGCCTGGTCCTGGAGGTGACCTTCCTCATGAGGCTCCTGCAGCTCTCCCCCTCCTCCAGGCTCTCTCCCAGGTAGATGTGGAACACCGTTCCCCCCGTGTACAGGGTCTGGAGGGGCTCCTGGTGCCTGAGCGCGTCCACCAGGTCCAGGTCGGAGTCCACCGGCAGCTGGGTGGAGTTGGTGTAGAAGGGCTCCCTCTCCCCGCTCGTGCGTATGGAGGCCCCGAACTTCCTCCTGTCCAGCCTTGCCAGCCTGTAGCTCACCCCCTCCGCCGGCGTGGCCTCCAGGTTGTAGAGGTGCCCGGTCTCCTCCTGCAGCCTCCTGCACTCCCCCCTGAGGAACTCCAGCACCCTCCTGCACAGCTCCGCCCCCTCCCTGCTCGCTATTCCCCCCTCTATCCCCATGTTCAGGCACATCTCGTGCCCCCCCACCACCCCTATGGTGGAGAAGTGCCTGCTCAGGTCCCCGAAGTACTCCTTCGTGTACGGGAGGAGGCCCGCCTGGATGTTCCTCTCCACGATCCTCCTCTTGTGCTCCAGCGCCCTCCCGGCCAGGATGCACATGTACCTCAGCCTCCTGAAGAGCTCCTCCTCGCTCCCCTTCGCCAGGTACCCCGCCCTGGAGAGGTTGATGGTGACCACGCCCACGCTCCCCGTCTTCGGGCTGGACCCGAAGAGCCCCCCCGTCACGTTCCTCTGCAGCTCCCTCAGGTCCAGGGAGAGCCTGCAGCACATGGAATAGACCTGCCAGGGGCTCAGGTCGCTCCTCACGAAGTTCTGGAAGTAGGGCAGCCCGTACTTCGCCGCCACCCCAAAGAGGAGGCTGCTGAGCCCGTCCTCCCAGGGGAAGTCCCCGGTGATGGCGAAGGTGGGAATGGGGAAGGTGAAGGGCCTGCCCGCTGCGTCCCCCTCGAGCAGCACCTCGAGGAAGGCTTTGTCGAACATCTCTATTTCCTCCTCGTACTCCTCGTACGTCCTGTCCAGGGTTCTCCCCCCCACCACCGCCGGCCTGTCCCTCAGGGGCTCCGGCACCCCGCAGGCCAGCGTCACGTTGGAGAAGGGGCTCTGCCCACCCCACCTGGAGGTCACGTTCAGGTTGTACACGAACATCTGGAGGAGCTGCTTGAGCTGCCTGTAGCTCAGCCCGTCCTCCCTGATGAAGGGCGCCAAATAGGCGTCCACCCAGGAGAAGGCCTGCGCCCCCGCCCACTCCTGCGTCATCACCCCTATGTAGTTCACCGCCTGCATCAGGGCCACGTCCAGGTGCTTCGGAGGGTTGGAGTGGGGGTTGTTCCCCACGCTCACCAGCCCCTTCGTCAGTATGTCCTCCATCGAGTGCCCGCAGCAGTACCCGCAGACGCCCTGGTAGAGGTCGTGGAGGTGCAGGTCCCCGTCCGTGTGGGCGTCGCTGACCTCCGGCGGGTAGACCTTGTCCAGGAGGTACCTGGCGTTCACCGCCCCCGCCGAGTTGAACATCATGGAAGAAATAGAAGGCCTGAGGTTGGCGTTCTCCCTCACCCTCCAGTCCCTGTACCCTATGAACTCCTCCACCATCTTCCCCACGTCGAACACCGTGCTCCTGCTCCTCCTGAGCTCGTCGTGCCTCCTCCTGTACTCGTGGTACCTCTCCGCCAGCGTCCCGTAGCCCTCCTCCCTCAGCACTTCCTCCACCTCGTCCTGTATCCCCTCCACGTCCGGGGGCCTCTCCTCCCCGTACCCCTTCTCCTCCAGCCTGCGCACCACCAGCCCCTGCAGCCTCCTCGCCTCCCCCTCGAAGTCCAAGAGCCCCTGCGCCTCCGCCGCCTTCCTTATGGCCTCCCCTATCCTGTCCGGCTCGAACTCCTGCAGCGTCCCGTCCCTCTTCCTGAGCTTCTTGATCATCCCCTCACCCCGCACTTACCGAAGCAGCCCGAGATCCGCCTCGCGACCTCCTCCAGGAACTCCCTGGGGTAGGGGTGGATCTGGGAGAAGCGCTCGTCCACGTGGGTGGAGGTGCGCCTGAACTGCTGCAGGTAGTACCTCCTGGCCCCCCTTATCTCCTCCGCTATCTCCAAGAGGTCCTTCTCCCCGAGCAGGGTAGGCACCACGGTGGTCCTGAGCTCGTACTCCACCCCGGAGGAGAGGAGAAGGGAGAGGCTCCTCCTCACGTCCTCCAGGCGGACCTTCACCCCCGCCGCCCTGGCGTACGCCTCCTCCCTCAGCGGCGCCTTCACGTCCATGGCCACGTAGTCCACCAGGCCCTCCCTCAGGAGCTCCCCCAGCATGTCCGGGTTGGAGCCGTTGGTGTCGAGCTTCACGCTCAGCCCCATCCCCTTCAGCTCCCTCAGGTACCCCGGAAGCCCCGAGTAGAGGGTGGGTTCGCCACCCGTGATGACCACTCCGTCCAGCCACTCCTTCCTCTTCTTCAGGTATCCCAGGATCTCCTTCCAGGGGAGCTCCTTTTCGGGCGGTCCCCCGACCAGCTCGGTGTTGTAGCAGAAGGGGCATCGAAAGTTGCACCCCCTCACGAAGAGCACCGAGGCCACCTTTGCGGGGTAGTCCAGCAAAGAGAGCTTCTGGAAGCCCCCCCACACGGGCTCTAGGGGGGGAGGGAAGGTCACCACTTCTTCGAGCAGAACCCCCAACCAACCTCCCTCCGTGTTATCATTTTTAAAACACGTAACGCTTCTTAAAAACGTTATTGTGGTGTTGTAGAATATGGTATTGGTGTGCCATACAGGGCAGAGCGGACACAGAAGGTCAGCTCAGGAGCTGGGAGCGGCAGGGTAAGGTATAAACGTTACATTTCCTGTAACATTCTCTGAATGTACAGGTTGAGGAGAAGCAAGGCCCCAGAGATTCTCCTCAGCCTCCTCCGGGGGCCAAAGCACGTCAGGGAACTTCAGGCCGAGGTGAAGGGGAGCTCCCTCACGGTGGAGACGCGCATCAGGGAGCTCATGAAGGAGGGCCTGATCGAGGAGGAGGAGTCCAAGGTGTGGCCCTTCCGGAGGATCCTGAGGCTCACCCCCCAGGGGGTGGAGATGGCCATCCTCCTGAAGCAGGAGATGTCGGCGGTTTCCAGACCGTCGAAGGGGAGGGAGAGGAAGGTGGGGGAAAGGGAGAAGTGGGTTTCGGTTCTCCTCCGCACCTTGGGGGGGGAAGTGGAGGGGAGCGTGAGGCTCCAGAAGCTCCTCTTCCTCCTCAAGAGGGAGCAGGGGGTGGACTCCCTCCCCTTCCGCTTCCTGCCCCACCTCCACGGCCCGTACTCCGTGGAGGTGTCCGACACCGTGCTGGAGCTGGAGAAGGCGGGGCTGGTGGAGGTGGAGAGGGAAGGCGCTGAGGTGGTGTCCTGCTCCCTGACCGCCAGGGGAGAAAAACTGGCGGAGGAGTTCCTCAGCACCCTGCCGGAGGAGGTCAGGAAGAAGATGGAGGAGCTGAAGAAGTTCAACGAGATGAGGCTCAGGGACCTGCTGAACTACGTCTACTCCAAGTACCCGGAGGACAGCAGGTACCTCTGAACTACCCCTTACCCGTGTACTGCTGGACCTTCCTCTGGTGGTCCAGCGACTCGTCCCTCACCCACTCCTTGATGTCGTAGCAGCCCATCGTGCCGTCCTCCCTCCTGAACACGATTTTCTCGATGCCGGAGTTTATCAGGAGCCTCCGGCAGAAGGTGCAGGGCTTCCCCTCCACCACCCTCCCCTGCATGTCCTGGCCGTGCAGGTACATGGTTCCCCCCAGGATGCTCACGCCTGATCTGGCGGCGTTGACGAGGGCGTTGGCCTCGGCATGGACGGCCGGGCAGACATCGTAGCCCTCCCCGTGGGGCGCCTTCACCAGCTCCTTGAGGCAGATGCCCACCTCCCTGCACTCCCTTACCTTCCGCGCCGCTCCGTTGTAGCCTGAGCTCAGCACCACCCCGTCCCTCACGATGATGGCCCCGAATTTCCTCCTCAGGCAGGTGGACCTCAGGCTCACCGCCTTGGCCAGCTCCAGGAAGTACTCGTCCATCGAGGGTTTTGGGCTGACCATCTTTCCTTCTCTCCCTCGGGGAAAATAAGGGTTGGCTTTATGGAGGAAGGGAGAGGAGGGATGGATGCCTGGCTACCTGGGAACGGCCCTTTACCTGCTCGCGCCTCTGCTGGCGGGAGTGGGGCTCAGGAGGGTGGGGAGGCTGGAGCCCCTCACCGCTCCCTTCTTCCGCCTGCTGGAGTGGGCGATCATGTGCGTAGTTCTGCCCCTCACGGTGCTGGTGTCCGTGGCCCGGTACTCCTCCTCCGAGCTCCTGGGCGGTTTGTCGGCCATGTGGATGGCCCTCCTGGCGGTGGGGGGATGCTTCCTCTTTTCCACCGGGCTCTGCCTCCTGGCGGGGCTGAGGAGGGAGAGGACGGTGGGCGTGGTCCTGAACTCGGCTTTCATGAACGTGGGCCACCTTGGTTTGCCCCTGGTGTACGCCCTCCTAGGGACCGAGTACCTGCTCCCGGCCAGCTTCTACGCCGTGGCCGTGGCCGTCCCCAACCTGCTGGTGGGCGTCTTCCTGCTCTCCTCCCTGTCGGGGGGGAGGAGGCACCTCCTCGATTATTTCACGGGCTTTCCGCCCCTCCTGGCCCTCCTCTTCGCCTCGGTCTTCGTGGCGGTGGGTGCCCCCCTTCCCGAGGAGGTGGGTGCTTTCTTCGACACCTACCTGGCCGGGCCCTTCTTCTTCCTGATGCTGCTCTTCGCGGGCTACTGCTTGGAGGTGGTTGGAGCGGGGAAGTACAAAGAGGAGCTGGTCGTGATAGGGGCGGCGAGGTTCCTGCTCTCCCCGGCCATCACCATCCTGGCGATGATGCTCCTGGACCTGAACTTTGCCTCCGACCTCTCCCCCAGGCCCTCCCTCCTCCTCTCCCTCATGCCTCCCGCCGCCTTCAACCTGATCCTGGCCCACACCTACAGGAGCGAGGAGGGTCTCTACGGGGCGGCGGTGATGTTCTTAACCCTCTTCTCCCTCTTCCTCCTCTTCCCCCTCCTCTTTCTCCTCTAGGGGGGTCCCGGCTTCCTCGAACCTCAGCTCGTCCTTCAGGAGGGAGGAAAGAACGGAGGGGAGCTTTTCCAGGGGCGTCCTCACCTGCCTGGCGGTTTCCCGCTCCCTGATGGTCACGGTGCCGTCGGAGAGGGTGCGGTGGTCGACCGTGACGCAGTAGGGGATGCCCACCTCGTCCGCCCTGGCGTACCTTCTCCCGATGGACCCCGCCTCGTCGTACTCCGTCCAGAACCCCCTCTGCTTCAGCAGCTCCGCCACCTCCCTGGCCTTCTCCGGCAGACCGTCCCTGCGGAGGAGGGGGAAGACACCCACCTCCAGGGGGGAGAGCTCTTTCTTGAACCTCAGCCCCTTCCTTCCCTGCAGGTACGCCGTCTCCAGCACGCAGTAGAAGATCCTGTCTATGCCGAAGGAGGGCTCCACCACGTGGCACACCACCTTTCTCTTTCCCGGCTGCAGGACCACGGAGAGGCTCTCCCCGCTGGCTTCGGCGTGCCTGGAAAGGTCGTAGTCCGTCCGGTAGGCTATTCCCGCCACCTCCACCCAGCCGAATCTTTCCGTCCTGACCTCGGCGTCCCAGGTTTCCCTGGAGTAGTGGGCCCTCTGTCCTGGTGTCTGCTCCCGGAACCTGAGGCGCTCTTCGGGCAACCCAAGGTCCATCAGGAAGCGCTTGGTGAGGGCCAGGTAGTAGGCCATCAGCTGGTGGCAGACCATCCCCTTCTCCACCGCCTCCCGAGCGCTCACCTCCACCATCCTCTCCTCCCCCTTCATCTCGTCCTCGGCCCTCCAGAGCCTGAGCCTCTCCCCCGCCACCTTCCCGAAGGAAGGATGGGTGGGGTTCTCCGGATCGAAGAAGACCTCCAGCTCCGCCATGGTGAACTCCCTGAGCCTTATCATCCCCTGCCTGGGGGAGATCTCGTTTCTGTAGCCCTTCCCTATCTGCGCCACGGGGAGGGGGAGCCTCTCCCTTCCGTGCCTCCAAAGGCGCCTGAAGTCCACGAAGATCCCCTGCGCCGTCTCGGGCCTGAGGTATCCCACCTTCCTCCCCCCAGGCCCTATGGTGGTTCTGAACATGGTGTTGAACTCGAGGACCTTCCCCAGCCTCCCGCCGCAGTCCGGGCAGGTGATCCCCTTCTCCTCCAGCAGGGCCTCCACCTCCTCCCTCGGCTTCCCCTCCACATCCAGCCCGGTCCTCTCCTTCACCAGCTCGGAGATTTTGAAGGACTGCCCGCACTTCCCGCACTCGCTCATGAGGTCCACGAAGTGCTCCAGGTGTCCGCTGGCTCTCAAGACCTCCTCAGGGGTGAGGGTGGGGGAGTCGATCTCCAGCGAGTCCTCCCTCCTCACGAAGTGCTCCCTCCACTTCTCCACAATCTTGTTCTTCAGGGTGCTGCCCAGGGGGCCGAAGTCGTAGAAGCCGCTGGCCCCTCCGTAGAGCTCGAAAGAGGGCCAGAGGAAGCCCCTGCGCTTGGCCAGCTCCATCAGCTCCTCCCCCGACGACAAGGGTTTCACCCCCTGGTCAGAGGAGAGCACCCAGCAAGTCTATGTCCCTCACCAGCCCCAGGAACTTGTTGTCGGCTGAGAGGACGGGCGTCTGCTCTATGCGGTTCTCCTTCATCAGCTGAGCGCACCTGCTCACCGAGGTTTTTTTCGTGATGCAGATCAGGTCCTTCACCATGACCTCCTTCACGGGGGTGGGGGGCAGCTTCAGCTCAGTCTTGGTTATGTAGATCCTGGCCTCGCTGTCCCAGCTCCAGCTGTCCCCCTCGCTCTTTCCCGTCATCTGGCTGATCTTGGAGGTGGTCTCCACCTCGGCCAGCTTTATGATATCGGAGTCGTCGATGATCCCCACCAGGTCCCCGCTTTCGTTTATCACCGGCAGGGCCCTTACCCTTGCGAGGCTCATGATCTCCACGGCTGCCCTGAGGGGGGTTCCCTCCCAGACGGCGGCCACGCTGGGATGCATGAAGTCGGAGGCCGGCCTCTCGAGGTTCATAGTGGCGAGGGCACGGTACACGATGTCCCTGACGGTTATCACCCCCACCAGCTCCCCCTCTTTCACCACGGGGAGCCTCCGGTTTCCCGTCCTCAGGATGTGTTCCGCGGCCACCTTCAGCTCGTCCTCCGGGCTCACCCTGGGCACGTCCCTGTCCACCAGCATGGCCAGCTGGTCCTCCTCCGGGTGCTCCAGCAGCTTCCTGAGGGTCACCATCCCAGCCAGCTCCCTGGTGTTGCTGTTCACCACAGGAATGGCGCTGACCTCCAGCTTCTTGAGGAGCTCGATGGCCTCAGCTCTGGTGCCAGGGATTTCGGCGTACTTCACCTCCCCCGTCATCACGTCCTTTACCTTCAGGCTCTTCACCCCAGCTCCAGAACACTACCCCCTTCTTCTTAAAATATCCTTCCCCCTCCACCATACCGCTCTGAGGTTTTCGGTTTGGGTTCGGCTCACCAGACCGGAGTAGGGGTCCCTGAGGTTCCTCAGCTCCCCTCCCGCGGAGAGGAGGAGGAAGGTCGCCTCGCCGCCTTCCTGGAGGGGGCCCCAGGAGAGGCCGAAGAGGCGGGAGGGCTCGAGGGTGGCGGCCCTCAGGAGGGCCCTCGCCTCCTCCCCGCCCGCCCTCGGGTTCTCCCTCCTGACGCAGGCCCAGGCGAACTTGAGTTCCTCCCAGAGGTTGGGGGAGCAAACGCATACATTGTCGGTTCCGAGCATGAAGGGGAGCCCCTCCTCCAGGGCCGCGCCTATGGGCGGGATCCCGGCCGAGAGGAGGAGGTTGGAGCGGGGACAGAAGACCGCAGGTATTCCCCCTTTCCTGAGGGAGGAGAGGTCCTCCCTCCCCGCGTGGGTGAGGTGGACGACAAAGGAAGGCTTCAGCTCGAGGGCCCTCCTGATCTCCTCCTCCGCCTGGTGGGGAAGCTCCGCCACGTGGGAGGAGAAAAGCTTTCCCCTTTTCCTGACCCTTTCCGAGAGGCTGCGGAGCTCTTCGAGGGGGTACCGCAGGAGGGAGGGCAGGCCCACCCCGTCCGCCCTGGAGAGGAGCTCTTCCACCCCCTCCCCCGGGAGGGGACGGCCCAGCACCAGGCTCCTGCCCCCCCAGGAAGCTTCGCGCAGGAGCTCCACGCCCCTCCTCCCGCCCTCCCTGAAGTCGCAGTGGGCCAGGGTCCCCGTTCTCAGCATGCCTCCGAGGGTGCGGCGCATTTCCCCGATCAGCTCACGCTCGGGCGTTTCCTCCAGCACCCTGAGCTTGAGCCCTTCTGGCCCCACCGTTTCCTCCTGCGTTCTGCCGGCGTAGAGCTCGCGGGCCACCGAGTCGGCCAGGTGGGTGTGGGCGTTCACCAGGGGAGGAAGAACGAACCCTCCCTTCAGATCCAGGTCCGAGCTGGGGGTGAAGCCGCTTCCTATCTCCTCTATCCTTCCCTCCTTGATCTCCAGGTAGCCCTCCACCACCTCCAGCTCTCTTCCCTCCAGGATCCTGGCGTGGGAGATCCTCAAACCACCGCCCTCCCTTTAAATTCCCCCTTTCTCGATATAACCCGGTGGGCGGGGAGAAGAGGATTTGGACGGTGGGTTACGGGAACAAGACCCTGCCTCAGCTCGCGGAGCTCCTGCGTCGCTCCCGGGTGGAGGCGGTGGTGGACGTCAGGGCTTTTCCCACCTCCAAGAGGGAAGAGTTCAAAAAGGAGGAGCTGGAGAGGTCCCTCCCCTCCCTGGGGCTCTCCTACTCCCACCTGCCCGAGCTTGGGGGCTACAGGAGGGGGGGATACAGGAGGTTCATGCGCACGGAGGAGTTCGCCAGGGGGATGGAGAAACTCGAGAAGCTGGCGGAGAGGAGGAGGGTTTGTGTGATGTGCGTGGAGCCGCTCTCTTCCATCTGCCACCGGCGTTTCGTGGCGGAGGAGCTCAGGAAGCGCGGCTGGGTGGTGGTGGAGCTCGAGTAGCTTCGCTTTTATAGGAGGTGCTCGGTGGGTTTTGGTGGGAGGATGGGGCCGCGCTTCGTTGACTGGGCCATAACTTCCAGGTGCAACCTGAGGTGCAGGCACTGCCTGGCGGAGAAGGCGGAGGAGATGCCCAGAGAGCTCCTTCTTCCTCTGGCGGAGGAAATAGTGGAGCTGAGGCCGGACTGGGTAATCCTGGAGGGAGGAGAGCCCCTCCTGAGGGAGGGCCTGCTCCCCCTCCTCTCGGAGATGGAGGGGCTGGACCTCTACCTCATCACCAACGGCTCCCTGCTCGGGGAGGAGCTCGCCAGGGAGCTGGGAAGGAGGGGAGTGAGGGTGGTTTTCTCCATGGACGGGGCGAGCAGGGAGGTCTACGAGGAGACGAAGGAGGGGGCCAGCTTTCAGTCCTTCCAGCGGGGCGTGGAGAGGGCCAGCAGGGAGGGAATCTTCCACGGTGTCACGGTGGTTCTCTCCAGGAAGAACCTGCACCAGATGGGGGAAACGGTGGAGTTCGTCAGGAGGCAGGGGGGGAAGTTCGTGACCTTCATCCCCCTCCAGCCCAGGGACGGCGGCGAGGACCCCTACTACAGGGCCTACGGTCTTTCCCCCCGGGACCACCTCCGGGCCATGCGCCTGATCTACGGCAGGGACTGGGGGGTGGAGGTCTACTACGATGCCCCCTTCCTCTGGGCCTTCGCCGAGAGGGAGGGTGTCTCCCTCCCCGGCGGGAGGAGCGGGATAACCATTCCGGAGGTGAGGGGATGTGCCTGCGGGACCACCCTCTACCTGGCCCCGGACGGTGGGATCCTCCCCTGCATGTTCTCCCCTCCCTCTCTCACCCTTTCCCGCTACCCGGAGGAGAGCCTGAGGAGGGCCTGGGAGAAAGTGAGGGGCTCGGAGCTCATCCGCAGGTTCAAGTCCAGGGAGGGGAGGGAGCCCCCCTGCTCCCCCTGCCCCCACTTCCACCAGTGCTTCGGGTGCATGTCCAGGGTGCTGAAGGTGCAGGGGAGGCCCTCCGCCCCCGACCCCGAGTGTCCCTTTGGGAACGCGGGCAAAGGTTCGGGAGGGGGAGGGTTCTGAGGATAGTGGTCTACGGTGCGGGGGAGTGCGATCCCAGGAGGTGCACCGCCCTGCGCCTGCGCAGGCTGGGCAAGGTGGAGATGGTTTTCCGCTTCAGCCACCTGCCGCGGGGTGCGGTCCTGCTGGATCCGAGGGCCGGGAAAGCCCTCTCCCCGGAGGACAGGGGGATCGCGGAGAGAAGGGGGCTGGCGGCCCTGGACTGCTCCTGGAAGCACCTCTGCGAGCAGGTCCCCCCGAGGGGGCTGGTGCCCAGGATCCTTCCCTATCTGGTGGCCGCCAACCCCACCCACTACGGGAGGCCCACCACCCTCAGCACGGCCGAGGCCCTGTCGGCGGCCCTCTTCATCCTGGGGCACAGGGAGGAGGCGGAGGAGATGCTGAGGCCCTTCAAGTGGGGGCCCTCCTTCTTCGACCTGAACCTGGAGCGGCTGGAGGGATATGCCCGTGCGAGGAACAGCGAGGAGGTGCTGGAGGTCCAGAGGAGGTTCCTCCAGGGAGGGGCCGGATCTACCTCCACCTCCTGCGGGAGTACCTGAAGGGAGGGGCCTCCCTCCCCTGCTGCCGCAGCTCCCTCAGATCGCTGACCACCACCTGCTCCCCGAAGGTGTAAATCTCGTAGACAGGCTCCCCGGTCTCGAAGTCCAGCACCTCCACCAGGGGCCTGGCCAGGTCCTCGTCCCTCATCCCGGAGGGGACCTTGATGGAGGACCTGAGGGAGTAGACCTGCGAGATTTCTCCCTCCTTGATGAAGATGACGGTGTCCACGATCATGGGGATCATGCCCAGCTCCACCCTCCCGATGAGGCGCTGGACGGCATCGATGGCCCTGGTGGAGTGCACCACTCCCACCATCCCCACCCCGGCCAGCCTCATGTCGGTGAAGATCTGGAAGTCGGAGGTCTTCCTCAGCTCGTCGTAGATGGTGTAGTCCGGCCTCACCAGCAGGAGGATGTCGGCGGTCTTCTCCATGTCCCCCTCCAGGGAGGTGTACTGCGTGATCTCGTCCCCCACCTGCAGGTCCCTGGGTGATTCCATGGTCTTCACGATTTTGTGGGAGGAACGGTAGAACTCCGCCAGGGCCTGGGCGAAGGTGCTCTTGCCCGCGCCGGGAGGGCCGGCGATGAGGATCCCCTCCGCGCTGCCCTTCAGCCTCTCCTTCAGCTTGTTCGAGAGCCTGTAGTCCTCCAGCCTCACCTTGGCCACGGGCCTCACGGCCGTGATCTCCAGGCCGTCGCTGAAGGGCGGCCGGGCTATGGCTATCCTGTACTCCCTGTACTGGATTACCGTGGCGCCCTTCCTCTCTATCTCCACGAAGCATTCGGGATCGCGCTTGGCCAGCTCCACGATCTCGTGGACCATCTCCCTCAGCTCCCTCTCGCTCAGGGGATGTTCCCCGGCGTACTGCACCCTCAGCTTCCCGGGTCTCCCCACCTTGGCCAGGGGTCTCACCTTCGCCTTCAGGTGCACGGACATGGTGTCGGGACCGAAGTACTCCAGGAGTCTGGGCTTCCTCTCCTCCGGAGGCGGTGAGAGGAGCTCCACCCTCAGTCCCTCGATCCTCGCCAGCTCCGCCGTGACCTGGTCGCTGGTGAGGAGGACGGAATCCGACTCTCCGGCGGCCTCCCTGAGCAGGCGGCTCAGGCTGCCCTCCTCGCGGAGCTCCCGCTCCCCCCAGAAGCTGAGCTTGATCCTGCCCTCCTCGGAGAGCTTCTTCAGGTGGGAGAGTTCGGCCAGCCCCACCAGTCCGGAGTCCTTTCCCTCCCTGGCCTGGGCCTCGAGGTGGGCCAGCAGGAGATTGGGCACCACCACCTCGCAGTCCCCTTCCTCCTCCACCCTCCTTTTCAGCATTCCGTTGAGCAGCACGGTTTCGTCCGGCAGGTACCTCTTCACCATGTTACTGCTATTCCTCCCGGAAGGGTTAAAAGGTGCGGGAAGAGGAGAGGGATGATGCGCAGGAGGGAGGAAAGGCTGCCCCCCAGCGGTGCCGGTCTGATGAGGTACTTCTCGGAGGAGGGTGAGGGGATAAAGGTCTCCCCGAGGACGGTGGTGGGCTTCTCCCTGGCCTCCATCCTGCTCGTGGTTTTCCTCCACCTGATGTTCTGAGCCCGCTCACGCCCTTGCCAGGGCCTCCAGCCTCTGGATCCTCTTGTCGGTGGAGGGGTGGGTGGAGAAAAGCTCCAGCAGGTGGCTTCCCCTGAAGGGGTTGACGATGAAGAGGTTCGAGGTGGAGGGATTCCCCTGCACCATCCTCTCCGAGCGGGAGTACTCCTCCAGCCTCCTGAGGGCCGCCGCCAGGGCCAGGGGCTTGCCCGAGATCCTGGCCCCCTCCTCGTCCGCCCCGTATTCCCTGGTCCTGGACACGGCCAGCCTTATCATCACGGCGGCCAGGGGCACGAGGATGAGGGCCAGCAGGAGAAGAAGGGTGCTTCCCCCGCTCCTCCTGTCGCCGCCTCCAAAGAAGAGCTGCATCCTCCCCACCAGCGCCAGGTAGGAGATGGCACCGGCCACGATGGCGGCCAGGGTGCTCACCAGCATGTCCCGGTTCTTGATGTGGGCCAGCTCGTGCCCTATCACCCCCTCCAGCTCCTCCTCCTTCAGCACCTCCATGGCCCCCCTGGTCACGGCCACCACCGCGTTCCTGTCGTTCCTTCCGGTGGCGAAGGCGTTGGGGACGTCCATGGGAACCACCGCCACCCTCGGTTTTCGGATTCCCGCCCTCTCCGCCAGCCTGGAAACGAGGCGGTGGAGGGTGGGCTGCTCCTCCTCGCTCACCAGTTTCGCCCTGTACATCCGCAGCACCCACTTGTCGGCGTAGAAGAACATCACCAGGTTCATCACCATGGCCAGCACGAAGGCTGCCGTGAGGGTGGGGAGGAAGGGAAGACCGGCCACGTAGGCCAGCCCCAGCCCCACCACCAGCAGGAGCCCGGTCATGGCTCCCAGGAGCAGGGTGGTTCTAAGAATCCACATCAAAAAAAGAAAAAGGGAAGGCTCTTTATAAAGGTATGGGGTGGTGGGAAAGGAGGAGGTTAAAGGGTGTTTGGCGGAAAAGGAAAAAGTTTTCCGGGTTTTCTCTAAAATTCGCCCCGACTTCTTCCCAGACGGTTCGGCATAAATACCCCCAGGGTTAGGTGGGGGGATGGAGGAGGTCCTGCCGGGCCTCCACCGGGTGGAGGTCCCCCTGCCCCGCAGCCCCCTGAAGTCGGTGAACTCCTACGTGGTGAAGGGTGAGGAAAGGGATCTTGTGGTGGATACGGGGATGAACCGTGAGGAGTGCGCCTCGGTCCTTCTTCGGGCCCTGAGGGAGCTGGGGGTGGATCCGCAGAAGACGGATTTCTTCATCACCCACCTCCACGCCGACCACCTGGGGCTGGTCTCCTTCCTTGCCTCAGGGGATTCACGCGTTTACTTCAACAGGCCGGAATCAGAGCTCCTCGCTTCCTGGGAGGGAGTGGGGGGATTGATTCTCCTCGCAGGCATCCCAGAAGAGGAGCTCCTCAGGATGCTGGAGACCCATCCGGGGCGTCTGTACGGGCCCAGCGCCCTTCCCACCTTCACCTTCGTGGGCGAGGGAAGCAGGATAGAGGTGGGGGAGTTCTCCTTCGTCTGCGTCTCAACTCCGGGCCACACGAGGGGGCATCTCTGCCTCTACGAGCCCCATCAAAAGCTCCTCCTTTCTGGGGACCATGTGCTGGGGGACATCACCCCCAACATCACCCCCCTCTCTGAGGAGGAGAACCCGCTGGGGGACTACCTGAAGAGCCTGGAGAGGGTGGCTTCCATGGAAGTGGATCTCGTTCTCCCCGGCCACCGGAGGCCCTTCCGGGATCTCAGGGGCAGGGTGGAGGAGCTCAAGCTCCACCACCACCTGAGGGCGGAGGAGGTCCTCTCCCTGCTCGAGGGGGGAAGAAAAACCGCCTACGAGCTGGCCTCCGGTATGACCTGGGATTTCGAGGATCCCTGGGAGAGGTTCCCCCCCATTCAGAGATGGTTTGCTACCGGTGAGACCCTGGCCCATCTGAGGTACCTGGAGGAGGGGGGGAGGGTGAGGAGGGTGGAGGAGGGAGAAAAGGTCAAGTGGGAGTTGAGCTGACCCGGTGTGTCGGGCCGCTTCTCACTCGAACGCTGCGAGGGAGTAACGGTGGAGGCTGGGGAGGGCGAACGCGACCTCCCCCCACGCACCTCGAAGTCCAGAGCGGTGCTCCCTCCCTCCGGGCTGAGAACCTTCAGCACTCTTCCCTCCAGGGTGAGACCCTCCGGGACGGTCAGTGTCACCTCCACTCCGGTTAGGTCCGAGAAGCCGCTTGCTCCCCTGTCGTACCTGTAGTTGAGCATGTGCAGCGGGATGAGCCATTCCCGCGGTGGGCCATCAGTGAGAGGTCCCCCGGAGCGTTCCCAGCCCGAGGTCGATCCCGAACCCCCCAGGGCGGGTATGAGCTGGGAATCATCGAAGTCGTCTCGCTTCAGGACGAAGCCCCCGGCGGCGGAGTGCTGCTGCAGCAGGTTCGGGGTTTCCAGCCCGAGGTCGTAATCTTTGGGCACCACCACGACCCGGTACTTCCGCAGTTCCTCCGGCGTGAGCGGTTTAAGACCACGTCGCCCTTGCAGGCGACCTCAAACGGGATATGGGCCTCCTGGAGCGTGACGCCCATGTTCTCGAAGCTGTTACGGGCGTTCCAGCTGAGCCAGGTGAAGTTGTTTACCAGCGCGGAGTGCAGAGCCGCCGCAGTTCCTCCGGCGAGGAGTGTTAGGCTAGGCAACGGTTGAAGGCTTGCATGCAGTAGTCGCAGGAGCAGTCCCCGGGGTCCCCTGGTCCGCCGAGGAGGTTCCATCCACCTCTCCCCGCGCCTGCCCCGCTATCCTGTCCATGAGGAACTGGCGCCAGAGGGGATGGTTGCCGCACATGTTGTAGAGGTTCCCCAGCCCCAGCAGCTCCTCGGCGGGTTTTTTTTTGCTCAGGTGGATGAGACCCGCCGCCAGAACAGACGCGACCAGCACCGCTACTGCCGAAGCAAGGATTTTCTTCATTTTACGGCGGGCCCTTTGCTTTCGTGTTTTCAACTTTAGGTGCAGCGTCTCTGAGCTTCCGCTCTGCGGGGACTGCGAGGATGCCGCCTCCACCGTCCCTCGGCTTCCAGCGCCTGGTCTCCCACAGATTCACGTACTCTTCCAGCCACCTCACTCCTCCCGGGGGCAGCTTGACGCCCTCCTCCAGGGCCTCCAGGAAGAGGGAGACGGTGTTTCTCCTCCCGCTCGTGTCAATTTCGTACACCTTTTTTCCGTGCCTCTGCACCGCCTCCCAGAGGATGAGGTCCAGGGCCTCCGCCTCCGCGTTGTCACGCACCTTCTCCTCCGGGTACCCCCTCCTCCTCAGCCTCCTCTCCAGCACCCTCGGATGGGTCCTCAGCACCACCACGTGGGAGAGATATCTGGTGGGGAGGAGGTGGGAGAGGTGCCCCTCCACCACCACGGGCCCCTTCGTCTCCCTGAGGACCCTTCCCACCGCCCTGATCATCTCCCCCAGCTTCACCACCTTCTCGCCATCCTCATCCAGGACGTAGGCTTTCTCCCTCTCCACCAGCTCGTTCAGCCTCACCAGCCCGGCCCCCAGCCTTCTGGAGAGCTCGGAGGAGAAGCGGGATTTTCCCGTTCCGGGGGTGCCCGTGACCGCTATCACCAGCCTCCTCAAAGTCTTCCCCGGGTGAGATCGATGATTTCCTCCACACCCTCCCCCGTGGAAAGAAGAGTTACGGGCACGCCCGTGGCCTCCTCCACCCTCCTCACGAACCTCCTGGCTTCTTCCGTCAGCTGCTCCATTTTCCTGGCCCCGGCGCACTCCTTGAAGAGCTTGTCCAGACAGGTGATGGCTATCTGGGTGGCCCCGTTGACCATGGCCGCCCTCCTGGCCATCTCGAAGTCGAAGTGGCCTATCCTCCTCCTCCTTCCCGTGACCGTCCCGTACTCCACTATCCCCAGCCTCTCCGCCTCCTCCTCCGGCATCTCGGTGGGGAAGGTTCCCTCGCCCACCCTGGTGGCGTAGGCCTTGAACACCAGCAGGACCTCGGAAACCTTCGTGGGTCCCACGCCCACGTCCGCCAGCATCGTCCCGGCGCAGGTGTCCTTGCTGGTGACGTAGGGGTAGGTGCCGTGGACGAGGGAGAGCCCGAAGCCCTGGCTTCCCTCTATGAGCACCAGCCTTCCCTCCTCCAGGGCCTCGTTCACCTCCAGTGGGACGTCGGCGAGGAAGGGCCGCAGCTCCTCCACCTCCTCCGCCAGCCTGGCCACCCTGTTCACCCTGTCCACGTTGGCGGGCCCGCAGCCGCTCCCGGTGGTCCCTATCTTCCTGCTGAGGTGCTCGGAGGTCCTGTCCCTCTCCACGTGGCGGGGTTCGATGACGGCGCACCTCCTGTCCACCCCCAGCCTGTTCTTGGTCCCCGTCTCCCCCGCTTCCTTCAGGAGAATCTCGGGGTTGACCAGGACGCCCGGCCCTATCAGGAGCCTGGCCCCCTGATAAACGAAGCCGCAGGGGACCTGCCGCAGCCCGAACTTTTTCCCGCCGAAGTGCACCGTGTGGCCGGCGTTGGGCCCCACGCCTGCCCTGGCCACCACATGGGGCCTGTACTTGAGGGAAAGGTAGGCCACGATTTTGCCCTTTCCCTCGTCACCCCATTGTCCTCCGCAGACCAGTATGCAAGGCAGGGAACCACCGCCCTAACATCCCGCGGCAGGCCATATATCGGTTTTTGCCTGGGAGGTTTCCCTGGTCCCAGGTTAGAATTTCACCGGCATCCCTTCGCGCTCTACCCGATTTTAAGGGAAAGGAAGACCGAATAGGGATGGGTGGCGTTCAGAAGGCTGATCTCTTCCCCCGGGGGAACCTCCACCACCTCTTTTCCCCTCACCCTCGTCCTCTTCATCCCCATCTTCATCTCCACCCCGCCCTCTATGAAGAAGAGGAGCCTCTCCCCCCTGGACACGTGGTACATCCCCCCCTTCCTCAGGAAGGAGAGCAGCATCACCGTGTCCCCGCTCTCCCTCCGGAACTGGATCACGTCCTCATCCTTCCTGACCAGTTTGGAGTCTTTGAACATCAGCAGGTAGTTCTGGTAGGAGGCGTCGAACCACTCCCCCTCCAGCAGGTATCCCCTCACCGCAATTCCCCTCTCCATGAGGTGCTGGATGAAGAACCCCGGGGCATCCCTTTTCTTCTCGGCGGAGTACTCCAGCAGCACAGGAAAGATCCTGGGGGGGAAGAGGTAGAGTCCCGTGCTCACGTAGGGGCTGAGGGGAGGGTCCACCTTCTCCCTGAACTCCTCCAGGCAGAAGTTCCGGGCGGGAGGGGGGTAAAGCTCGCTTCCGCAGAACTTCACCGTGGCCATCTCCTGGAGGCGCATCCCGGGATCCCCTCCGGCGTAGTAGATTCCCACGGTGGGATCCCCCTGGTAGGAGGAGACGAAGCCCCTCAGGTCGGAGGAGAAGTAGTTGTCGGCGCATACCACCAGCAGGTCCTCTTCGATCCCCCTCTCCCTCACGGCGTTGGCTATGGCCGTCACGGCCCCCAGCTTCTCCTCCTCCCTGGTGGCACCCTCCACCAGGACGTTAGGGTAGGGACGGAAGAAGTCTGCAAAGCGCCTGTTGGTGGTGATCACCGTCTCTATCCCCATCTTTTCCAGCTTGGAGAGGAGATGCCCCACGAGGGTGTCCCCCTCGACCATCAGCATGGCCTTGGGGAAGACCTCTCCGATGGTGCCAAGGCGGGTGGCAAAACCCCCGGCCAGGATGAGGCCCTTCACCATATTAATTTTCTTTTCCTCTTTTTTTTTACTTGGGTGTCACAGCCCGGGCGAAGTTCCTACCTCCTCCGCTTGAGCTTGGCCTCTCTCTCCGAGATTCTGCGGTTCATCTCCTTTGCCCTCCGAGCCAGCGTCAGATTGCGTGCTTCCCTCCTCTCCTCCCCACCGTGAGGAGGGAAAGCGCTCGTCCGGGTAGTGTCTGGGCCTGCCGCGGGCCCTCAGAACCTCTCTCGAGTTCGGGAGGCTGAGGGAGGAGCTTGGTATCGGCATCTCCCTTCACACTTGGTGTAGGTGACGTGGCGCTGGACGGCCCCGAGGGGCAGCAACTGCGAGCAGCTCAGCGCGGAAGTGAGGGACCGAAGGGACGTGGGGCTGAGGGCGGGGGCGCACGAGATCATGGTCAACGTCACCCGGAGGGCATTGCTCCCCCGAGCCTCATTCCACCGTCACGGACTTGGCCAGGGAGCGTGGCCTGTCCGGGTCCAGCTTCCGCCCCACGGAGAGGTGGTAGGCCAGGAGCTGCAGGGGGAGGATGAAGGTGAGGGGGCTGAGGAACTCCCCGGTCCTTGGGACGGGGAGCAGGAGGTCGGCGTGCTCCCTGACTTCCCTGTCCCTCTCCTCCGCCACCGCAATCATCCTTGCCCCCCTGGCCCTCATCTCCTCCAGGTTGCTCATCAGCCTGCCCTTGCTTTCCCCGGGCACGGCCACCGCTATCACGGGGGTTCCCTTCTCCAGGAGGGCCAGCGTGCCGTGCTTCAGCTCACCCCCCGCCAGGGCCTCGGCATGCAGGTAGGAGATCTCCTTGACCTTCAGGGCGCCCTCCATGGCCACGGGATAGCCCAGCCCCCTCCCCACCAGGTAGAGGTGCTCCTCCTCCAGCATCTTCCGGGCCAGAGCCTTCGTTCGTGTCAGGGAGGAACGCAGGGCGCGCTCCATGAGGCCGGGTGAGGCCAGAAGGGAGGAGAGGAGCTCCTTCTTCTCCGTTCTGTCCAGTCTCCCGCTCTCCTCCCCAAGCCGGAGGGAGAGGAGAAGGAGGTAGGCCACCTGGGAGGTGAAGGTCTTGGTGGCCACCACGCTCACCTCAGGCCCCGCCCGGATGTAGCACACCAGCTGGCTCTCCCTGGTCACCGAGCTTCCCACCACGTTGGTGAGACAGGCCACCCTCCCCCCCAAAGACCTGAGATGTCTCACCGCCCTCAGCACGTCGGCCGTTTCCCCCGACTGGGTGATGGCCAGCACGGCCGTTCTGCCGTCCCCGCCGCAGCTCTCCGAGAACTCGGAGGCCACCACCGCTTCAACCTGAAGTCCTGCCAGCTTGGCGAGCAGGTACTTCCCCACCACGGCCGCATGGTAGGAGGTCCCGCACCCCACGAAGTACAGGTGCTCGGCCCTGAGCAGGAAGCGCGAGAGCTTCTCCGCCTCCTCCCCGGCCCCCCTCAGGGTCTCCCCCACCGCCCAGGGCTGCTCCAGGATCTCCTTCAGGGTGAAGTGGGGGTATCCACCCTTTTCCGCCATCTCCGCGGTCCATTTGACCTCCATGGGCTTCCTCGCGACGGCCCTCCCGGAGGGAAGGTGCCTGAGGGAGAAGGAGGAGGGGGTGAGGACGACCATCTCCTCCTCCTGGAGGGGCACCACCCTCCTGGTGAAGGGGAGGAGGGCGGGGATGTCGGAGGCCAGGAAGCTCTCCCCGTTCCCCTTCCCCACCAGCAGGGGGGAGCTGCGGCGCACCCCTACGAGCTTCTCTGGTTCCCGGGCGTAGAGCACGGCCACGGCCAGGCTCCCCTTCAGCTCCCCCACCGCCCTCTCCACGCTCCTCTCCAGTCCCTCCCCCCTCCTGAGGAAGTGGGAGATGAGGTGGGGAATAACCTCCGTGTCCGTTTCCGAGACGAACCTGTGTCCCTTCCTCTCCAGGACCCTCCTCAGCTCCAGGTAGTTCTCGATGATCCCGTTGTGCACCACCGCCACCTCCCCCGAGTCGTCCAGGTGGGGATGGGCATTCCTCCTGCTGGGGCTTCCGTGGGTGGCCCACCTGACGTGCCCTATCCCCGTCCTCCCGGGAAGGGAGGAGAGCCCCAGTTTCCTCTCTATCTCCTCCAGCTTTCCGGCGTCCTTCCTCACCCACAGCTTTCCCTCCAGGGTGGCCATTCCGGCGGAGTCGTACCCCCGGTACTCCAGCCTCCTGAGCCCCTCCAGGAGCAGGGGAGCGGCCCTCCTCGTCCCCACGTACCCTATGATCCCGCACATTCTCCCAGCCTCCTCCTCACCTCCTTCGTGAGCAGCTCGCTCACCACCCTCCCGTCCACCTTCCCCCTGAAGTCTTTCATGACGATGCCCATCAGGGGGCGCACCGCCCCTTCCCCCCTCTCCTTCACCAGCTCCAGGTGGGAGGAAACCGCCTCCTCCACCTTGAGCCTTAGCTCCTCCTCCCCCACCCTGCCCAGGCCGAGCTCCCTGACCGCCTCCTCCACTCCCCTTCCCCCTGCCCCCAGCCTCAGGAGATCCGGCAGGGCCTCCTTGGCCACCTCCCCCGAGGCCACCTTCCGGAAGGCCCCGAGCATGAACTCCTCCCCTATCTCCTCCACCCTTGTTCCCTCCCTCCTCAGGCTCACCAGCGTTTCGAGCAGGGTGAAGGCCACCAGCCTGGAGGGAGCGCCCGATTCCCTCACCAGTTTCTCGAAGGTTTCGGCCATTCCCGAGAAGAGCAGGCGGTCGGCCGTTTCCCCGCTCAGCCCGTGCTCTCTCACCAGCCGCTCCCTCACCCTTTCGGGGGTTTCAGGGAGCCTGAGGCCGGCTAGCCTCTCGGGGGTGATGGGGAGGGGCGGTATGTCCGTTTCGGGGTACATCCTTTCCGCCCCCGGCAGGGGCCTCATGAACTCCGTGTTTCCATCGGGCAGGGCCCTCCTGGTCTCGGCGGGCACCCCTTCCGCAGCCTCTTCCGCCCTCCTCGCCACCGCCTCCAGCGCCTTCCCGCACTTCTCCCTCGGCCCCATCACCACCACCACCGCATCCCCCTCCCCCGCCCCCACCATCCTCCTCAGCTCCTCCACCTCCTCCCCGGAGATCCCGTATCCAGGCAGCTCGTCGGTGTGCAGGATGCCCCCCACCCCGCCCTCCACCCTGGCCCTGTCGGAGAGCTCCGTCCCCAGCCTCCTCCCCGGCTGCACCTCCCTTCCCAGCAGGCCCCCGAAGCCGGGGAGTTTGAGGGCCATCACCACCTCCCCCCTCTCCAGGGCCCTCCTCACCAGCTGGGAGCGGGTCCTCCCGAAGAGGGAAGAAACATCCACGAAGTCCCTCCCCACCTTCCCGGCCCCCCTCCTCCTCAGTTCCTCCCTTATCTCCAGCAGGGCGAGCTGCCGCTCGACCTCCCTCTCTATCACCACGGGTATGAGCTCAAGCTCCTGGATCCCCTTGATCTCCTGCCTGGTCCCCCCAGAGATGGAGATGTTGAGGTCCTGCCTTATGGTGCCGAGGCCCCTCTTCACCCTCCCCGTGGCCCTCATCAGCATCCCCAGCTTCAGGGCGGCCTCGGCCGGGGTCTGCGGATCGGAGAACTCGGGTGCGGTGGCCACCTCCAGCAGGGGGATCCCCAGCCTGTCGAGCCTGTACTCCACGTATCCCTCCCCCTCCCCCACCTTCCTGGCGGCATCCTCCTCCAGACAGATGGTGGGAAGGTGGAAGACCCCCTTCTCCGTCCTGAGCTTCCCATCCGTGGCGATGAGGGCCGTGCGCTGGAAGCCAGAGGTGTTGCTCCCGTCCACCACGATTTTTCTCATCACGTGGATCTCGTCCACGGGCCTGGCCTCCAGCATGAGGGAGAGCATCAGGGCCACCTCCAGGGCTTCCTCGCTCAGGGGGTGGGGGGGCTCCTCGTCCAGCTCCACCAGGCAGAGGGTGTCGGGGTGCACCTGGTACCTGAACTCCCTCTCCCTGGAGACCTCGAGCAGGGCCGCCCGGTCCGTCTCCCCCAGCTCGCTCTGGGAGAGGCGCAGCCTCCTCCTCACCTTCAGCGGGGCTTCCTCCTCGCGCAGGACGGAGGGGCATCGGCAGAAGAGCTTGCCGGTGTTCAGCTCCTGGTGGATCTCCAGACCCACCCTCAGGCCCAGCCCGGAGTAGTCCCTCATCCCACTCCCTTCTCCTGAGGGTTTTAGAAATCACCGCTTGGAGACGAAGGGGCTCCCCGGGAGGAAGAAGCGCAGCCTTTCCGGGAGGTCCTCCTTCACCCCTATCCTGCGGGAGCGCATGAAGCGCCTGACCCTCCTCCCCGGCAGGATGAGGAGCTCGCCGTCGGGGTCCGTGAGGTCCCTGCCGTGGTGGAGGCCCGTGATTCCCATGGCTTCGGTGAGCTTGCCGGGCCCCGAGGTCAGCTCCCTCTCCTCCTCCACCCCCCTTCTCCTCCTCATCAGCTCCAGCCCCTGTAGGGGCTCCAGCGCCCTCACCAGCACCGCCCCCGCTTTCCCCTCGGGAAAGGCCACCGCGTTGAAGAGCCAGTTTCCGTGCACCATGTAGACGAAGGAGATGCCCCCGGGCCCCCACATCACCTCGCTCAGACCCCCCCTGCCCCTGGAGGCGCGGGAGGCGGGGTCTCCCTCCCCGTAGTAGGCCTCCGTTTCCACGATTCTCCCCGAGGTGAGGCCCTCCCCAGAGCGGTGCACCAGCACCTTCCCCAGCAGCTCCCTCGCCACCGCGGAAGGATCCCTTTCGTAGAAGGATCTCGGGAGGGGTTTCATCCCATAAGGTGTTTCCAAAACCCTTTAAGGGAGAGGATGAGACCTTCTCCAGATGCTCACCAGGATCGCTCTTTCCTGCGCCAGGAGGAGGGGAGCCGTGCTGCTGGCCATCCTCCTCGTTTCATGCCTCATGGCCTACGGGGCCAGCCAGGTCAGGCAGACCACAGACTACAAGAAGTTCCTTTCTCCCGAGCAGCCCTCCGTCAGGGTGACCCTGCTGGTGGCGGAGGAGTTCCAGGGAATGGCGTTCGAGACGGTGCTGGTGGAGGGAGAGAACCTGCTGAGGGCGGAGGCCCTCAGGAGGATCCTCTACCTGGAGAACTTCTTCCTTTCCTCCCCCTCACTGGAGAACAGGGTGGTGGGATGCCTGTCCTACGCCGACCTCCTCCTCCAGCACCTCCCGCAGGTGAGGGAGCTCCTCCAGGATCCTTCCAACGATCCTCTCGTGGAGTCCATGGTGATGGAGGCCTACCTCGCCTTCAGCTCCAACCCCCAGGCTTCTGCCCAGCTCGCGGGCTCTCTCACCCCCGACCTGAGGGCGGGGAAGATGGTGGTGTATCTCAACTCCTCCCTGCCCAAGGAGGAGCTCCTGGAGGCGGTGGAGGTGATGGAGGAGAGGGTGAAAGGGGTGGAGGGTCTGAACCTCGGCCTAGCGGGTTCTTACTCCATGGAGAGGGACATAGGGAGGGTCATGAGCAGGGACAACCGCGTGCTCATGCCCGCCACCGTCCTCTTCATCATCCTCCTCCTCTTCCTGACCTTCCGCAGACTCTCCGATGTGGGGAGGTGCCTGGTGGTGGTGGGGCTGTCGGCCCTCTGGACCATGGGGGTGATGGGTCTGACGGGTTCGGACTTCACCTCCCTTCACGTGGCCCTGGTTCCCATCTCCATGGTGGCGGGGATAGACTACTCCCTCTACCTCCTCTCCAGGTACTACGAGGAGAGAAAGAGGGGGAAGGGGGTGGAGGAGGCCCTGGGCACCTCCGCCGGGAAGGTGGGTGGGGCGGTCTTCATGTGCTTCCTCACCACCATGATAGGCTTCCTCTCCTTTTCCATCTCCGACCTTCCCCCCGTGAGAACGCTAGGGCAGTTCGCCGCCCTGGCCGTGGGCTTCGCCTTCCTCCTGACCATGACCCTCCTGCCCGCCCTGGTGCGCAGGAAGGAAGTGGGAAGGGGCGGGAGGGAGGGGGGGGTGAGCAGGGGTCTGGCCTCCCTGGGGAGGGGGATCGCACGCCACCGCGGCCCCATCCTGGCGGTCCTGGCGGCGAGCCTGGCTCTCTCCGCCCTCGTGGCACCCAGGGTGGGCTCCACCATGTCCTTCGATCTCCTCCTGCCCTCTGGAGCGGGGTCCCTCCAGACCCAGCACAGGCTAGAGGAGCTCTTCGGGGGCCAGAACCAGCTCTTCGTCCTGGTGCAGGGGGACTTCCTGCAGCCCCGGGCCCTGCAGCAGCTGCTGGAGTTCGAGAACGGGGTGAGGGCGGATCCCAGGGTGCAGGGTCTGGTGGGGGGGAGCTACAGCGTGGCGGACGCGGTTCTCGTGTTCAGCGGCTACCTCCCCCCGACCAGGGAGGAGGTGGTGGGGGTGCTGGAGAACCTGAGGGAGTCCAATCCCGGCCTTCTCCCTCCCCTCTCCGGGGACAGGACCCTCGTCACTTTCAGCGTGCTGGGCAGGACCGACAGGGACTTCAAGAGGGTTACGGAGGCGGTGAGGGACCACGTGGAGAACTTCTCCAGCCAGCTCGTCAGCCTCAGGATGGACGGAGAGCCGGCGGTGGGTGGGGCTCCTGCCGTCATCTCCGACCTCTTCTCCAGGGTCCTCCCCAACATGGTCAAAACGACGGTCCTGGCCCTCGTCGCCTGCCTCTTCGTGCTGATCCTCCTCTTCCGCTCCCCCCTGCTGGGAGCCCTCACCCTCCTCCCCGTGGGCATGGTGGTGATGTGGGAGCTGGGGACCTTCTACCTGCTGGGCTGGTCCCTCGACGTCTTCACCCTCGGGAGCTTCTCCCTCATGATAGGGATGGGAATAGATTACAGCGTCCAGCTCTCCTCCAGGCTCAGGGAGGAGCTGGGGAAGAACGGCTCTCCGGAAGAGGTGGTCTCGCGCACCGCGGGAAGCATAGGGAGGGCGGTGCTGGCTTCGGCGGTGACCATGGGCGGCGGCTTCCTCATCCTCTCCCTCTCCAGGATGCCCGCCATGACCAGGTTCGGGGAGCTGGTGGCCCTGGTCATCTTCTACGCCTTCCTGGCCGCCCTTTTCTTCCTTCCCTCCGCGCTCACCCTGAGGTCGGGGAGGAAGAGGGGCTGAAGGCTCAGAAGGGCCGGTGGGAGGTCAGGGGGCTCCTGGGCGATAGCTCTCCGGCCAGGTTCTGGAGCATCAGTTTCCTGACCTCCTCGGGCTCCCTCGTGCGGCCCAGCACCCACATCAGCTTCACGTAGGCCACCTCCGGAAGCATGTCCTCCGCCGGGATCACCCCCATCCCCAGCAGGTCCCTGCCCGTGGAGTAAACGTTCAGGTTGACCCTCCCCCAGAGGCACTGGGAGGTCATCACCACGGGCACCCCCCTCTCTCTCGCCTCCCTGAGGGCGGGGAAGAGGGCCTCCGGGGCGTGCCCCAGGCCCGTGCCCTCCACCACTATCCCGCGGTAGCCCAGCTCCAGGGCGGAGAAGAGGAGGTCGGCCCCCATTCCCGGCGTGACTTTGAGGAGGAGCACCCTGGGTTCCATCCTGCCGTCCACCTCCACCCTTCCTTCCCCCCTCCTCCTGTACTCTCCGAGCATCCTCACCTCCCTTCCCCTCACCACCCCCAGCGGGCCTTCGTTGATGCTCACGAAGGCGTCCCTGCGGCTGGTGTGGCACTTCCTCACCCTGGTGCCCCTGTGGATCAGGCAGGAGTCGTCCTCGGTGGAGGCGTGCATGACCACGCACACCTCCCCCAGGTCGGAGAGGGAGGCCACCGCCACGGCGCTCAGGAGGTTGAGGTGGGCGTCGGTGCTGGGCCGGTCGGAGGAGCGCTGGGCCCCCACCAGGACCACGGGGCCCGTGAGGTTCCTGAGCATGAAGCTGAGGGCGGAGGCGGTGTAGGCCATGGTGTCGGTCCCGTGGGCCACCACCACTCCCCTGGCGCCGGAATTGAGGCCCTCCGCCGCTTTCTCCGCTATCCTGACCCAAAGCTCCGGCGTCATGTGCTCGCTGAACACGCTGCAGGCCTCCACCGTCTCGAGCCTGGCCAGCTCCGCCAGCTCCGGCACCAGGGAGTACAGCTCCTCGGGGGAGAAGGCGGGGTGGACCCCACCCGTCCTGTAGTCCACCCTGGAGGCTATGGTTCCGCCCGTCCCCACCAGCCTCACCAGGGGTTTGGAGGAAGCGGGGGGGGAGGGGGGAGGGGGGAGCCTCTTCCAGGGTTCCCCCTCCCCCACCTTGGTGATCCTGGTCTCCCTCCCCACCCTCACTCCCACGTTGTAGCCGCTGGGCAGCTTCAGCACCAGACAGCTCTGGTCCCCCAGCCCGGTCCTGGGCATGAGGATGCCCTCGTACACCCTTCCGCCGCTCTCCACCCTCAGGAGGTCCCCCACCCTGACCGAGAGCCCGGAGAGGAGCCTCGCCAGCTCCCCCGAGTACCCGAACATCATGAAACTCGGAGGGGAGGAGTATTAAGCCCACCGAGCGGAGGGAAGGGAGATGAAGGCGGTGGCCCTCGTGAGCGGCGGGATGGACAGCACGGGCTTTTCCTCCCAGTACGCGGCCAGGGGGTACGAGATCCACCCCCTGATCTTCAGGTACGGGCAGAAGGGGCGGAAAGAGGTGGAGGTCGCCCTCTCCCTCTGCAGGAAGCTGGGGTTCCGCGAGCCGGTGGTGGTGGGGATGGAGTTCATGGGGGAGCTCTGGAGGGGAACCCAGCTCACGGACGAGCGGGTGGAGGTCGGGGGGGAGTACCGCCCCGATGTGGTGGTGCCCCTGCGCAACGCGGTCTTCCTCACCCTCGCCTCGGCCTACGCCCACACGGTGGGAGCGGAGAGGGTCCTCTACGGGGCCACCCTCAGCGACACGGAGGTGGATGCGGCCACGGGATGGGTGAAGTATCCGGACACCACCCCCCTCTTCTCCTCCCTGCTCTCGGGCGCCCTGGCGGTGGGGCACTTCAACAGGCTGGTGGAGATCACCTCACCGGCACAGGAGGGAATGGACAAGGCGGAGTGCCTGAGGCGCAGCTTCAGGACCATGGGTCCCCTGATCTACGAGACCTGGAGCTGCTACCTGAGCGGGAGGGCGCACTGCGGGAGGTGCGAGTCCTGCCTGAGCAGGAAGGAGGCCTTCAGGAGGGCGGGGATAGAGGACAGGACGGAGTACGAGGTCGGGCCCTGAGGAGCCTCCCCAGCTTTCTGAAGTCCTCCTCCAGAGAGGAGCGGTTCCCCCCGCTGTAGAGGCCGGCCGCCGGGTGGTAGGTGAGGAAGAGGGAAAAGCTCCTCCCCGCGAACCTGCACCCCGTCCTCCTCCCGTGCTCCCTGGCCACCACCACGGGCCTCCCCAGCAGGACGGAGGCCGCCACCCTCCCCAGCGCCACCACCAGCCCCGGCTCCAGGATCCTCACCTGCCCTTCAAGGTAGGGTCTGCAGGCCTCCGTTTCCTCGGGAAGGGGGGTCCTGTTCCCAGGGGGGCGGCACTTGACCACGTTGGTGATGTACACCTCTTCCCTCCTCAGCCCGGCGGAGAGGAGGAGGGAGGTGAGGAGCCTTCCCGCGGCCCCCACGAAGGGAAGACCCTCCCTGTCCTCCTGGGAGCCCGGCGCCTCCCCCACCAGCATCAGGCGGGGCTGAAGGGAGCCGGAGCCGAAGACCGCCCTGGTCCTGCTCTTCCAGAGCCCGCACTTCCGGCACCCGGAGACCTCGGCCTCAAGCCTTTTCAGCTCCTCCAGCTTGCCCCCCATGCTCCACCCACCGCTCCATTCTCCTGTGCACCTCCCTGAGGAGTTCAAGGTCCTCCGCGCAGTGCTGGAGGATCAGCTCCCTGGAGTTCCGGTCGCCCCCCCGGGCCAGCCTGAAGAGGGTGGAGACGTCCTTCCCCTCGAACTCCACCTTCCTGGTCAGGCCGAAGAACCTGGCCACGGAGTCCAGGCGGTAGCTGGAGAGGAGGAGGTGGTTTTTGCACCACAGGTAGAGGTCCAGGGAGGGGAGGAGGAGCAGCTTCCTCAGGTCCACCCCCAGCAGGATGGCCCTCGCCTTCAGAAAGGGAAGGTCGAAGCCCGAGCCGTACCAGGTCACCACCAGCTCGCATCCCTCCAGCTCCCTGGCCAGCTCCTCCAGGGCCTCCCTTTCCTCCCCCTCGTCCGCGCAGAACCTGACGGAGGGTTTCTCCCCCTTGAGGATGCCCAGGGCCACCACCGAGCCCGCATCGGCGGTCTTGGAGGAGGTCTCTATGTCGAGGTAGAGGGGCACTCACTCACCCATCAGGAAGACGGAGAGCCTCCTGGTCCGGGGTCCGTCCTCCTCTATCACCAGGAAGTTCTGCCAGGTGCCCCTCACCACCCTTCCCTCCACCACCGGCAGCACCCTGCCGGTGCCCACCAGGGCCGACTTCAGGTGGGCGTGGGCGTTGTCGTCTATCCTGTCGTGCTCGTAGTTCCCGGAGGGGGGGATGAGCTCGTCCAGTTTGCGGAGGAGGTCGTGCTTCACCCCGCTCTCCCCCTCGTTCAGGGTGAGGGAGGCGGTGGCGTGGGGGAGGTTGACCACCAGCAGTCCGTTCCTTACCCCCGATTTCTTCACCTCCTGCAGAACCTGGTCGGTGAGGTCCACCACCTCGCTCTTCCTCCTGGTGGAGAAGGTTATCTCGCTGTACCAGGTCTTCATCGGGGAAGAATGGAAAACTGCGTTATTATCCTTTGGTGTAACGCTTTTACTCCTCCGGGGCTTAAGGAGGGGGAATGAAGGGCAGGGAGCTCGGTCCCCATCCAAACATGAAGGGGCTCTACCACCCCTACCTCCTCCCGGTGATGCTGCCCCTCCTCCTGGGCCTCGGTTCTTCCTTCCTCATCCTGAGGTGCGGCACCACCCCCCACCTCCTCTCCTCCTCCCTCTGCTTCCCGCCCATCCTGCCGGCGGCGGCGCTGCTGCCCTGCTGGATTCCCAGGTACTTCTCCCCCCTCCGGTGCGAGCTGGCGGAGGAGGGGGTGAGGAGGGGCGCGCGGTGGAAGATGGAGCACACGCTTCCCCACGCCAGGGTGGTGAGCGTGGAGATCCTTCGGGGCCCCCTCTCCAGGAGGCCTGGCACGGGCTCCGCGGACATCTGCACCGCCGGCTGCGCGGGCCAGCTGGGAGGGGGGCCCAGGAACAGGAGGGCGGAGGCCTCCCTCGTCCGCCCCCCCACCTTCGGGGAGCTCAGGGAGGAGGTGCTGGGGAGGGTGAGGGGGAGGCCCCCGTTCGGGGCTTCCGGGGGGGCGGAGGGGGAGCCGGTGAGGGTCAGGAAGCTGCTGGAGCGGAGGAGATGAGGAAGGAAGAGGTCTGGGTGGTCCTTCCGGCCTACAACGAGGAGAGGTCGGTGGGAAAGGTCCTGCGGGAGCTGAAGGAGAGGGGGTGGAGGAACCTGGTGGTGGTGGACGACGGTTCGGTGGATGCCACCGGAGAGGTGGCCCGGTCCGCCGGGGCCGTGGTGCTCAGGCACGAGGTGAACTCGGGGCTGGGTGCGGCCCTGAGAACGGGCCTTAGGGAGGCGGCCAGGAGGGGGGCGAAGGCGGCCGTGACCTTCGACGCCGACGGGCAGCACGACCCGGAGGCGGTGGAGAGGATCGTGGAGGAGCTGGAGGAGGCGGACTTCGTGGTGGGGAGGAGGAGGAGCGAGGGCATCCCCCTGAACAAGCGCTTCGGCAACTTCGTGCTCGACGTCCTGACCTTCCTCCTGAGCGGGATCTTCACGGACTCCCAGTCGGGGAACAGGGGCTTCTCCCGCAGGGCGCTGGAGGAGGTGGAGATAAGGAACGACAGGTACGCCGTTTCCTCCGAGCTCATTCTTCAGGCCTCTAGGAAAGGATGGAGGGTGAGGGAGGTGCCCGTCAGGTGCTTCTACCACGAGTACAGCAAGGCTAAGGGGACGACCATCCTGAGCGGCTTCAGGATCTTCCTCACCCTTCTGGCCCAGGAGGCGAGGGAATGGTCAAGAAGGTAGTGGGGCTGGAGGAGGCCAGGAGGAGGCTGGAGGGGGAGTGGAGACCTTCCCCCCGCGTGGAGGAGGTGGGGATCTGGGAGGCGGCGGGAAGGGTGCTGGCGGAGGAGGCGAGGTGCGGGGTGGACCTCCCCCCCTTCGACAGGGCCCTCTACGACGGCTATGCCGTGAAGGCGGAGGACACCTTTGGGGCGGAGGAGGCCGCTCCGGTTCCCCTGGAGAGGCTGGGTGAGGTGGAGGCGGGGGAGTGGCCCTCCGTGGGGGTGAGGAAGGGAGGATGCGTGCGCGTGGCCACCGGTGCCCCCCTCCCCCCTGGCGCGGATGCGGTGGTGATGAAGGAGCACGCGGTGGAGGAGGGAAGGACGGTGAGGATCTACCGTCCGGTTTCCCCGGGGGAGAACGTGTGGAGGAGGGGGGCGGAGAGAAGAAGGGGGGAGACCCTGCTGCTCCCGGGAGTGGTTCTGAGCTCGAGGGAGGTGGGGGCGCTGTCGGCGGCGGGGGTGGGCAGGGTGAAGGTTTACGCCAGACCGAGGGTGGGCGTGATGGCCACGGGGGACGAGCTGGAGGAGCCTGGGAGGAGGCTGGGCAGGGGAAAGGTGTTCAACTCGAACGGCCCCATGCTCTGCGCCGCCGTGGCCTCCTGCGGCTGCCAGCCCGTCTGGCTGGGGGTGGCCAGGGACAGGCCCGGGGAGCTCGTGAGGAAGATCCGGCGGGGGCTCTCCGAAGGCGAGGCCCTGCTGGTCTCGGGGGGTTCCTCCGAGGGGGAGAGGGATCTGGTCCCCTCGGCGGTGGCCGGGATGGGGAGGCTCCTCTTCCACGGTCTGGCCCTGAAGCCTGGGAAGCCCACCTTCTTCGCCCTGGTCGGGAACAAGCCCGTGTTCGGTCTTCCCGGCTACCCCCTCTCCGCCCTCCTCGTCTTTCACCTGCTGGTGGAACCCTACCTCAGGAGGATGAGCGGCCTCCCCGGCCCCCCCACCCTCTCCCTCAGGGCGAGGCTCCTGGAGGGAACGGAGAAGGCCAGGGGGAGGGAGGAGCTCATCCCCGTGAGGCTCAGGCTGGAGGGTGGGGAGCTCAGGGCGGAGGTGGTGAGAAGGGGCTCCGGGGCCATCACCTCCCTGCTGGAGGCGGACGGTTATTTGCGCGTGCCCAGGGAGAAGGAGAGGCTGGCGGAGGGAGAGGAGGTGGAGGTCTTCCTCTTCGGAGGGTGATGATGTTCAGGGTGCTCGGGGTGGGCGGGTACAAGGACAGCGGGAAGACGGAGGTGGTGGTGGGACTGGTGGGGGAGCTGGTCAGGAGGGGGTACAGGGTGGGGACGGTGAAGCACCTCTCCAAACACCCCACCATAGACAGGGAGGGAACGGACACCTGGAGGCATGCGGAGGCGGGGAGCTCGGTGGTGGTGGCGGTGAGCGGGGAGGAGGTGGCGGTGAGGGAGAGGAGGAAAAAACCCGGGCTGAGGGAGGTGCTGCTCTCCCTCAGGGGGTTGGACTTCGTCATCCTGGAGGGCTTCAAGGGGGAGGAGGTGGTGAAGGTGATGGTGGCCAGGAGCGAGGAGGAGGCGAGGGAGCTGGACGACGCGCTCACCGCGGCCTTCGTGGGGAAGGGCGTGGAGGGAAAGCCCGTCCTCCCCTTCCTGGCCTCCGGTGCCCTGGCTGACCTGGCGGAGGAGAGGGCGACCACCCCCGCTGGAGGACTGGACTGCGGGGAGTGCGGGTTCGGGAGCTGCAGGGAGTTCCTGCTGGCGGCGGCCTCGGGGAAAAAGGGGAAAAGGAGGTGCCCGGCCCTGGAGGGAGCGGAGCTCCGGGTGGACGGGAAGAGGCTGGCCATGAACCCCTTCGTCAGGAAGATCGTCTCCAGCACCGTGCTCGGGATGGTCTCTTCCCTCAAAGGCGGAAGGGGGGAGGAGGTGGAGCTGAGGGTGAGGAGGAGGTGAATGAAGGACAGGTTCGGAAGACCCGTGAGGAGCCTGAGGGTTTCGGTGACGGGGGAGTGCAACCTGCGCTGCTTCTACTGCCACAGGGAGGGACGGGAGGGGGGAGGGAGGAGGATGAGCGCGGAGGAGATAGGAAGGGTGGTGGAGGTGGCCTCCTCCCTGGGCATGGGGAAGGTCAAACTCACGGGAGGGGAGCCCCTCATGCGCCCGGATCTGGAGGAGGTGGTGAGGGAGGTCTCGGCCCACGCGGAGGAGGTCTCCATGGTCACCAACGGGGTGGGGCTGGCGGAGAGGGCTGAGGGTCTGGCGGGGGCGGGGCTGAGGAGGGTGAACGTGAGCCTGGACACGCTGGACCCGCAGAAGTACGCCAGGCTCACAGGGGTGGGGGCGCTGGACAAGGCCCTCAGGGGAATAGAGGCTGCGGTGGACGCGGGTCTGACCCCCGTGAAGCTCAACATGCTCCTCCTGAGGGGGGTGAACGAGGAGGAGGTCGAGGGGATGATGGGGTTCGCCAGGGAAAGGGGTCTGAAGCTGCAGCTGCTGGAGCTCATCCGCCTGCCGGGCGATCCCCCCCGGATTTACGAGAGCTTCCACCTAGACCCCTCGGAGGTGGAGAGGAGGCTGCGGGAGAGGGGGAGGGAGGTGAGGGTAAGGAAGGAACTGCACGCGAGGAGGGTCTACGAGGTGGATGGGGTGGAGGTGGAGGTGGTCCGGCCCATGCACAACTCCGAGTTCTGCCTGCACTGCACCCGCCTCAGGCTCACCCACGACGGCTACCTCAAGCCGTGCCTCATGAGGAACGACGGCCTGGTGGACGTGCTCTCACCCCTCAGGGGGGGAAGGGAGGAAGGGGTGAGGAGGGCCTTCGAGCTGGCGGTAGAGAGGAGGGAGCCCTACTTCGGGAGGGTGGTTCCCCAGAGGATTTTATAGCGGCCCGGGGAGGGATACTGGATGGAAAGAAAGGAGGCGCTGAAGGAGATCCTGAGGAGATTGCACGCCGGCGCTTCTCCCCGGGAGCTCAAGCAGAGCTTCAGGGAGGTCCTGGAGGGGGTGACTCCCGTGGAGATCGCCAGGGTGGAGCAGGAACTCCTGGAGGAGGGCTTTTCCAGGGAGGAAATCCGGAGGCTGTGTGAGGTCCACCTGGAGGTTTTCAGGGAGCAGCTGGAGAAGCAGCGGCTGGAGCTTCCCCCCGGCCATCCGCTGGAGATCCTGCTGGGGGAGCACCGGGAGCTGCAGAGGAGGGTGGAGAGGATGGAGGAGGCGGTGGGCAGGATCGCGGGGCTTGGGGATCTTCCCTCCGCCGGGGGGGAGCTCTCCCTCATGCTTGGGCTTTCGGAGGAGCTCATGGAGGCGGAGAAGCACTACCTCAGGGAGGAGAACGTGCTCTTTCCCATGCTGGAGAAGCACGGGATAACCGAGCCCCCCGCCATCATGTGGATGGAGCACGACCAGCTCAGGAAGGAAAAGAAGGCGCTCCACGCCCTCCTCCGGGAGCGCCCCGGCGGGGACTTCGGGGAGCTCAAGGAGAAGGTGGGGGAAAGGGTGCTCTCCCTGAGCCGCCTCCTGAAGGACCACTTCTTCAAGGAGGACCACATCCTCTTTCCCTCCGCCTTGAGGGTGCTCGGTGAGGAGGAGTGGGGGGAGGTGAGAAAGGACTTCGACGAGATAGGCTACTGCTGCTTCACCCCCCCGCGTCCTCCCGGGCAGGCTGGAGGAGGGGAAAAGGCCGGGGAAAAGGTGGAGGAGGTGCTCCGGCTGGAGACGGGCTCCCTCTCCAAGGAGGAGGTGAGGGCCATCCTGGATACCCTGCCCGTGGATCTCACCTTCGTGGGGGAGGACGACACCGTGAGGTATTTCAACAGGTCGGAGAAGCGTCTCTTCGTCAGGACGAAGGCGGTTCTGGGGAGGAAGGTCCAGCTCTGCCATCCGCAGAAGAGCGTCCACGTGGTCAACAGGATCCTGGAGGCCTTCCGGAGGGGGGAAAAGGATGCGGCGGAGTTCTGGATCCAGAAGGATGGGCGCCTGATCTACATCAGGTACTTTGCGGTGAGGGATGAGAAGGGGAAGTACCTGGGCACGCTGGAGGTGACGCAGGACATTACCGAACTGAAGAAAATTGAGGGGGAGAAGAGGCTCCTGGAGTGGGGCGGGTGAGGACGGTCCTCTTCGTCTGCGCGGAGAACCGCTTCAGGAGTGTGGTGGCGGAGGCCTTCTTCAACAGGTTTGCGCCGGAGGGATGGAGGGCGGTGAGCGCGGGGCTCTCCCCCGCTCCAGCCGTGCACCCCCTCGCCGTCGAGCTCATGCGTGAGGAGGGAATAGACGTGAGCGGCAGGAGGCCGCGCCCCCTCACCCGCGAGCTCCTCGAGGGAGCGGACATGGTCGTGGTGGTCTGCGGCGGGGCCCAGTGTCCCGTCGTGCGGGCCCCCGCGGAGAGGTGGGAGCTGCCCGATCCGGCGGGCATGGAGCGCGGGGAGGCCAGGAGGGTGGTGGAGGAGATAAAGAGGAGGGTGCTGTTGCTGATTCAGAGACTGAAGACTACTTCCTCCACTGGAGCAGGTACTCCCGCATGACCCCCAGCTTCTTCCTGGAAGGGGTGGTGCAGAACCTCTCGTTCACGATGATGGCCTTCTTCGCTCTGAATCCGACCTTCTCGGCGGCCTCGCAGAGGGGAGTGCAGACTTCGAAGACCCTCCTCTCCTCAGGGAAGCACCCGTCCGAGACCACCACCGCCACCTCCCCCCCCTCCACGCATGCCTGGTAGAGCTTCTCCACTACCTTGGACAGGTCCTCGAGGTAGGCCTCACAGTCGAAGCTCGGCCCCCCGTCCTTCGTCCTCACCCCAAGCAGCCTCTCGGGGCGGGGAGGGGGAAGCCCCAGGATCTCCTGCTCCAGCCTGTAGGCGGAGGCGTACTCCAGCTTCCCGGGATAGGGCGGTGAGGTGATCACGGCGTCGAAGGACTCCTCCTCCACCTCCATCTCCCTTGCGTCGCCCTCCACCACCGAGAGGCTGGCCCCCCTGGTCTCCAGCTTCTCCAGATCGTCGCACATCCACCCCATCCTCCTGGCCAGGGCCTCCCTCAGGGGGGGAACCCTCCTCTTCCTCACCTTGAGCACCCCCCCATCCCTGAAGGCCCAGCTGCTCTCCGCCGCGGCCAGGGCCAGGGCGGTGAGCAGGAACTCCCTCTCCCCCTCTTCCCTCTCCATGATCCTCTCCCTGAAGAAGAGGAGGTCCTGAAGCGCGCCGGGAGGGAAGAACCTCTTCAGGAACTCCGGGGGAGGGGTGCTGGGGGGGCGGAAGGGGGCGGAGAGGAGCTCCTCCCCGGCCCTCCTGAGGGAGGCGGGCTCATAGTCCCTCAGCTCCACCCTGGAGAGGAAGAGGAAGAGGGGATGCACCTCATAACCCACGGCGTCCACCCCCAGCTCCTTGCAGGCCAGGAGGGTGGTCCCCTTCCCGCAGAAGGGATCGAGCACCCTGTCCCCCTTTCCCATCCAAAGGCTTCGGAGGAGCATCACCACCAGGTGCCTGGAGAAGGCCTCCTTCAGGGGGAACCAGCCGTACACGGGCAGGCCCCGGTTGGGGAGGTCGGTGGCCAGCCTGCCCAGCCTGAGGTTCTTCACCACCTTCAAGCGGTCACCAGGCTCTTCAGGTACTCCCTTTCCTGCTCCGTGAGCTCCAGCTCCTGCGCTATCTTCTCCCCCGCCCTCCCCTCCACCATGAGGGCCAGGTACTCCAGGTTTTCCCTGCAGACCCTGGAGGAGGTGTGGCAGCGCGAGGCCCACTTCTTCGCCAGGGAGTCCCTCAGGGCCCTCTTCCACCTGGTCCTGGCGTAGAGGCTGGCCGAGCTGGGGTACTGCAGCCTTCGGGGCGAGACCCCCCCTTCCCTCAGGAGGGAGGGCCCTGCCCCCATGAGCTCGGAGGCGTAGCTCCACATTCCGTAGTTTCCCGTCCTCACGGCCCTCGCCAGGAAGAGGTCCGCCCTCGAGAGGGCGTCGCACACCCTGGCCCTGTCCTTGGGGTCCAGGGCGGGGGGAAGGTTCTCGCTCACCCATCCCAGGAACTCTGCGGGAGGGAGGTCGAGCTCCATCACCAGCCTCCTGCCCTTCTCCACCGATTCCACGTGCGGCAGCTTCCCCAGCACCTCGAACACGCTGGTCTCCAGCTCCCTCAGGTAGAGGGCCAGGTCCTGGATCCTGCACTTCTTCCTGCCCCCGCAGGAGGTCTGGAGGTCGTTGATGGCGGCCCTGGCGTCTCCCCTGGAGGCCTCCGCTATCCTCCTCAGGACCAGGGGCTCGGCCTCTATTCCTTCCTCCTCGCAGATCCTCCTCAGGATCTCCTCGATCTCCCTCGGGGGGAGGCGCCTCAGGTTGACCTCCAGGCAGAGCTCGCGGATCTCCCGGGGGAGGGCCGTGCGGTCGTTGGCGGTGAGGATCACGGGGTTCAGGGTCCTCTCCAGGATCTCCTTCACCGCCCTGTACCCGCCCCTGTCCTCGTGGGGGTGGAGGTTGTCGGCCTCGTCCAGGACCACCAGCCTCCTCTCCCCCTTCTTTCCCGTGAGCGTGCCCGTGACCGCCGCCTCCCCCGCCACCCTCTTGAGCACCTCGAAGGTCCTCTGATCGCTCGCGTTCAGCTGGATGAGGTCCCATCCCTCCTCCGCCGCCAGGGCTTCGGCGAGGGTGGTCTTCCCGGAGCCAGGAGCACCGTAGAGCAGGAGGGCCCTCTTCCCCGGCTTCCCCCTCCTCCACCCCTCCGCCCATTCCCTCACCTTCTGAAGGGCCGCCCCCTGCCCCACCACCTCGCTCAGCTTCCCGGGCCTGTGCTTCTCGGACCAGGGGAGGCTCATCCTCTGTGGTATCCCTCCGCCGGAATAAAGCTTAAAAGGAGGGAGGTCGGACAACACTTTCGCCCCACGGGTTAAAGAGCGTGAGGTGAAAGGGGAGGGGGTGGGCTTGAAGCTGGCGGTGATCGGCGACACCCACCTGGGGACGAAGTGGGGGACCCCCAGGGAGGGAGACTCCTTCGACCAGGCGGAGGAGGCGCTCCGCAGGGCGGTGGAGGAGGGCGCCGACCTCATCCTGCTGCTGGGGGACCTCTTCGACACCAGGTCCCCCAGACCGGAGGTGTGGGCCAGGGCGATGAGGATTTTCACCCTCCCCAGGATGGGCAGGGGAAGGATGAGGCTGGTGGAGGTGCTGGGGAAGGAGGAGGGGGAGATCTCGCCGCTCTCCCTTCAGGGAGTCCCGGTGGTGGCCCTCCACGGAAACCACGAGAGCAGGACGGAGGGTCTGAAGAACCCGGTGGAGGTGCTGGAGGCCGCCGGAATGCTCATCCACCTGCACAGGGAGTCCGTGGTCTTCGAGGGCCCGGGGGGTAGGGTGGCGGTGCACGGGATGAGCCACGTGCCGGAGAGATACTCGAAGGGCTTTCTGCAGACCTGGGATCCCAGGCCGGTGAGGGATGCCTTCAACGTCCTCATGCTGCACCAGTCCCTTGGCCGCTACGTCTTCTCCGCGGAGGAGACCGCAGGCCTTTCCCCGGAGGAGCTCCCCCGCGGCTTCGACCTCTACCTCTGCGGCCACGTGCACTACCGGGCGGAGTCCACCGCCTGGGGAAGGCCCCTCCTCTTTCCTGGAAGCACCGAGCGCACGCAGCTCCTTCCGGTGGAGGCGAGCAGCCGCAAGGGCTTCTATCTGGTGGAGGGGGAGAGATACCGCTTCGTGGAGCTGGAAACTCCCAGGGACTTCTTCTACGAGGAGGTGGACGCGGAGGGAGGGGAGGTCTCCTCGCTGGAGAGGAGGGTGAGGGAGAGGGTGGAGGCCCTCCTCTCCGGGGAGAGGAAAAACCGCGGGAAGCTGCCCCTCATCCGCCTCAAGCTGAAGGGGAAGCTGGGGAAGGGGAGGAAGGGCGATTTGGACGACATCTCCCTGGTGGAGGAGTTTTCGGGCAGGGCGCTTCTGGTGGTGAGCAAGGAGGACCTCTCCTCACCCCAGGAGGAGGCGAGAAGGGAGGTGCTGGAGAGGCTCAGGGACGTCCGCTCGCTGGAGGAGATGACCCTGCGCCTGCTCGAGAAGCAGCTGGCGGAGCTTGGGTACTCCTACGGGCTGGAGGCCGGGAGCCTCTGCACCCTGATGATGGAGGGGAAGGAGGAGGAGGTCGAGCAGAAGGTGAGGGCTTTCGTCAGGAGGATGGTGGAGGCGGAGCTGGAGGGGGAGAGATGATCACCCGGGTGAGGCTGAGGGACTGGAAGTCCCACGCGCAGACCGAGCTGAGGTTCGGCGACGGCACCAACCTGCTGGTGGGGGGGATGGGGAGCGGCAAGAGCAGCGTGCTGGAGGCCATTTCCATGGGCCTTTTCGGCAGGGTTCCCGGCCTGAAGGAGAGGGGGGTGAAGCTGGAAGACCTGATCAGGAGCAAGCCCGAGCCTGCCGAGTCGGCGGAGGTGGAGGTGGGCTTCGCGCCCCCGGGCCAGGAGGAGTACGTGGTGAGGAGGGTGATAAGGAGGAGGGGAGGGGTCACGTCGGCCGAGCTGAGGAAGGCCGATGGCACTTTGGTGGAGGGGGCAACGTCTGGAAAGGTCACGGAGTGGGTGGAGAAGCTGCTGGGACTGAACTACGAGCTCTTCGAGAGGGCCGTCTACTCCCAGCAGAACAGGCTGGACTACTTCCTCACCCTCCGCCCGGCGGAGAGGAGGAAGAAGGTGGACGAGCTGATGGGGATGGACAGGCTGGAGGAAGCCCGCCAGAAGCTCGGGGCCCTCGGCAGGAGGCTCTCCGAGGAGGCCGGGGACAGGAAGAGGATGGTGGAGGGCCGGGACAGGAGGTCCCTCCTCGAGAAGCTGGAGGAGGTGAGGAGGAAAAGGGAGGAGGACGGGAGGAGGGCGGAGGAGCTCAGGCGGAGGGAGGGTGAGCTCTCCTCCAGGCTGGAGGAGGTGAGGAGGAAGCTGGAGGAGCTGGAGGAGCTGGGGAGGAAGGTGGAGAGGCTCAGGACCATGGAGAGGGAGGAGGGGGCGAGGATAGAGGAGCTCCAGAGGCAGCAGGAGGAGCTGGGGGCGAGGCTGGGGGGACCGCCCGACCTGAAGGCCCTGGAGAGGGAGGCTGCGGAGGCGGAGAGGGCCCATTCCGAGGCCAGGGCGGAGAGGGAGAGGGTGGGCTCGGAGCTCTCCTCGGCGGAGGGGAGGAGGGGGTCCCTGAGGGCGGAGCTGCAGGGGATGGAGAGGCAGAGGAGGATGCTGGAGCAGAGGGTGGGGGAGAAGGAGGCGAAGGAGAACTGGCTGAG
>CALJER010000007.1 GCA_938074535.1 uncultured archaeon | reverse complement strand
AAAGGGGGGGAGGAGGGTGGTGATGTTCGACCCCGCCTCCTTCGTGGAGGAAAAGGTCTCCTGGCTCAGGAGGGAGATAGGGGGGGAGAGGGCCCTGGCGGCGGTCTCGGGGGGCGTGGACAGCATGGTCACGGCCGTCCTGGGACACAGGGCGGTGGGGGAGAGGCTGAAGGTGGTCTTCCTGAACACGGGCTTCATGAGGGAGGGTGAGGGGGAGAAGGTGGAGAGGACGCTCGCGGGGCTTGGCGTCGGGCTGGAGAGGAGGGAGGTGGCCGGCGAGTTCTTCTCCGCCCTGAAGGGGAAAACGGACCCCGAGGAGAAGAGGAAGGCCTTCAGGGAGACCTTCTACTCCTGCTTCTCCAGGATCGCGAGGGAGCTGGGGGTGAAGGTGATCCTGCAGGGAACCACCGCCGCCGATGTGGTGGAGACCAGGGCAGGGGTGAAGACCCAGCACAACGTCCTGGAGCAGGTGGGGATAGACCCGATGGAGAGGTACGGGTACAGGGTGCTGGAGCCCGTCAAGGAGCTGTACAAGCCACAGGTGAGGGAGGTGGCCCGCTTCCTGGGCCTGCCCCCGGAGGTGAGCGAGCGCCGTCCCTTCCCCGGTCCTGGTCTCTCGGTCAGGGTGCTTGGGGAGGTCACCCCCGAGAGGATGGAGCTCGTGAGGAAGGCCACGAAGATAGTGGAGGAGGAGACCGCGGACCAGCCCTGTTTCCAGGCCTTCGCCGTCCTCCTCTCCGACAGGGCCACGGGGGTTTCCGAGAGGGGGGAGAGGAGGTACGGGAGCATCGTGGTGGTGAGGGTGGTGGCCTCGGAGGACGCCATGAAGGCCGAGCCCCTCCGGCTTCCCTGGGATCTCCTGCAGAGGCTCTCCCGCAGGCTCACCTCCGAGGTTCCCGGGGTCTGCAGGGTCCTCTACGACGTGACTCCGAAGCCCCCCTCCACCATCGAGTTCGAGTGAGCATGCCGGCTGAAAAACGGTTTAACCCGGCAGGGGGAGAGGAGAAGGGATGAGGTCCGTAGCCATCCTCGGGGCCACCGGTGAGGTGGGGCAGAAGTTCGTTCTGAGCCTGCAGGAGCACCCCTGGTTCAGGGTGGAGGAGCTCTACGCCTCCGCCAGGTCCGCGGGCAAGACCTACGCAGAGGCTCTGGGCTACGGTAGGGAGGGCTCCAGGTGGTTCTACCGTGAGCAGCCAAGGCGTGAGATCCTGGAGATGGAGGTGAAGAGCCTGGAGGACATCGGGGGGAAGGTTTCCTTCTTCTTTTCGGCCCTGCCCTCGGAGGTCGCGCTGGAGGTGGAGGGAAGGGTGGCGGAGGAGAAGCCGGTCGTGAGCACGGCCTCGGCCTACCGCTATTTCGAGGACAGCTTCACCTACCTCCCCTCCGTGAACGAGTCCCACGCCCCCCTCCTCGAGGAGCAAAGGCGCAGGAGGGGGTGGAGGGGCTTCGTGGTGCCGCAGCCCAACTGCACCACCATAGGGCTGGCCCTCTCCCTCAAACCCCTCTACGACGCCTTCGGGCTGGAGGGTGTGATCATGACCTCCATGCAGGCGGTCTCGGGTGCCGGCTATGAGGCCGTCTCCAGGTGGGCGGAGCAGAGGAGGAGGCAGGGCGGGTCCCTGCCGGAGCCCCTGGAGGAGTACTCACCCCTCACCTTCGAGGGGAACGTGATCCCCTATATCAAGGGGGAGGAGGAGAAGGTCAGGAAGGAAACGGTGAGGCTCCTGGGGAAGCTGGAGGGGGGGAGGATCCAGCCAGCGGGGTTCAGGATAGCCTGCAAGTGCAACAGGGTGCCCGTGCTGGAGGGGCACACGGAGTCCGTGTTCGTCACCCTTTCCAGGGAGGCCGGCGTGGAAGAGCTGAAGGAGTGCTGGAGGAGCTTCAGGGGCGAGCCGCAGAGGCTCGGGCTTCCCAGCGCCCCTCCCCAGCCCATAGTGGTGGTGGAGGAGGTGGACCGTCCCCAGCCCAGGTTCGACTCCCTCCGGGAAAGGGGAATGGTGGCCGTGGTGGGGGGGGCGGAGGCCACGGCTTTCGAAAGGTGCTTCCAGTACACCGTCCTCTCCCACAACACGGAGCTGGGGGCGGCTAGGGGGGCGGTGCTGGCGGCGGAATACCTCCACAAGGCGGGATACCTGTAGGTGGTAGCGGGGGGAGGACTTGAACCTCCGACCTCCGGGTTTCTCCGCGGGAAAACTCCTATGAGCCCGGCGGGCACTCCACGCTGCCCTACCCCGCTACCCTTTCTTTCTGGAGGGGTCAGGATAAAGGTTTTGCCTCTTTTTGGGTCCTTCCCGCTCAACTCTCCCCGATGGGAAAGGGAGTGTCGGTCTCGGACCTCATAAGGTCCATGCTCAGGATGGGTTTCTCGAGGGAGGAGATCTACGAGGTGCTGGCGGGGGCAGGGGTCTTCGGGGAGGAGGTCCATCTTCTCATGGACCATCTGAGGGCCGAGTTCGAGGAGTCGGGGCTGGAGGCGAGGCCCTCCCATCTGGCGGGGGAGCTCCTCTTCAGGCTGAAGCCCGAATTTGAGTCCCTGAGGGAGGAGATGCGTTCCCGCTTCGACCTCCTCCTCAGGGAGGTGGGTGAGCTCGGGAGAAAACGGAGAAGGGCCTAGGGCTGAACACCACCACCCTGGTCTCGAACTTCTTCCTGGGGATCTCGAAGCGGTAGGCGAGGGGCACGCGGGAGGGAAGACCGGGGAGGAGGAGGGTTGGGTAAAGGTAGTCGAGGATTTCCTCCACGGGTTCCCTCTCGAGCGTCACCTCCGTTTTCCACTGGGCCCACCATACCCTCACCCCCAGGAAGGGGAGGATGAGGGGGGTGGCGGAGGGGAGGCCCAGGAGGCCCGAGGGATCCTCGCGGCGGAACCTCACTTCCCTCACCTGCAGCTCCCTCAGGACGGAGAGGCCGGGATTCTCCCTCACCGGTGGAGGGGGGAAGAGGTCTCCCGGAGGAAGGGAGGGGAGAAGGAGCTCATCCGGGAGCTCGAGGTCTGAGGGTCCAGCCACCCTGCCGAACTCCTTCACGGCCTCGTTCAGCAGAAGGCGGAGGGAGCCGAGGGTCCCCTGGTTTTCCATGTACATGGTGGCCCCGTCCTCCCGCTCCGGGAGGGAGAGGAGTCCTTCGAGGGAGGTGGCGAGCGAAGGGGAGTTCTCCCCTTCCTTGGTCCTTTCCTCCAGGGAGAGGAGGAGGTGCCGGACTCCGGAGAGGCTCCAGCGGAGCCTGAGCAGGAAGGGGGGACAGGACTCCTCGGGGTTTCCCTGCGAGAGCATCCCCACGAGAGGATCACCCGAGCCCTCCACCGCGGACCGGAGCCTCCGGTATTTCTCCTCCACCTCCTCCAGCCTCCTTCTCGCCCTCTCCAGCGCCTCCAGCACCCGCACCTGCGGGAGGTTCTCCCTCCACCTTCGCGCTTCCTCCCCCAGCTCCGCGTGCAGGGATTCCGTCTCCCCCCTGAGGTCCTCCAGGAGGTCGAGGACCCCTTTCCTGTCGCGGGGAGGGGAGGGAAGGGGATCGGGGAGGAAGGAACAGTAGTCGAAGGAGCCGAAGGTCCTGAGCTCCTGCGCCGACCAGGCTGCGAGGAGGCTTTTCTCGGCGAGGGAGGGGGAGAGCTCCACCTTCCCCAGGGAGAGGGCCTGCGCCCAGGCGGAGAGATACTGGACGTTCCTCCACTCCCTTTCCACCTCCCCCAGCCTCCCGAGGAAGAGGTTCATCTTGTCCTGCAGGAGGAAGAACCTGGAGTCCACGAAGACCTCCATCTCCTCCAGAGGAAGGGAGAGGGAGGAGGAGAGATCGAGGGAGGTCACCGAGAGTTTGCTTCCGGGCATCCTTACCTTCAGGAGGCAGAAGCCGTTCTCCACCGCGGAGAGGTGGAATTCGACTCCCTCCCCAGGAAGGAGGAGGAGGCGTTCGTCGACGGCTGAGTAGAGGGAGGGGAGGAAAGGGAGGAGGCTGGAAAAGAGGTTCCCGGCCAGGTTCTCCACGGCCTCTCTTCTCTGCTCGTCCGTGGGATAGGAGGAGGCCCGCCTTCCAACCTCCCAAAGAGCCTGGTAGGCGGAGTGCCTGCAGAGGTCCCTCAGGTCGTTCCTGGTGCTCACCCCCGCCAGCAGGAGCTCCTGCAGGGAGGCTTCCTGGAGGGAGAAGGAGGAGCGCACCAGGTTCAGCCTGGCCGCTTGGAGGGAGAGCGTGAGGGAGAGGAGAAGGAGCAGGAGACCGGAGGCGGTGAGGGGGAAGAAGCCTCTCAACGTGACCACAGCTCCAGCCTTATCTCCACCCTCCCCACCTCCGGAGGGGGAAGGGTGCGGTGGAGGGAGGCGGAGTACATCCTCCTCCCCTTTTTCTCCCCCGTGGAGAGCTCCAGCAGGACGGTTTTGCCGGAAGGGCGGAGGACTTCCACCCTGAGCCCGCAGCACCACCTCCCCCCGCAGAGGTCGCGAAGGGCCTCCTTCAGCTTCTCCCCCACCTCCTCCTTCCCCAGCACCCCTTCTTCGGCCAGCACGCCCAGCACCGTTTTGTATTTCATCCCGCCTTCCTCGAGGCCCAGGGAGTCGAGGGTGACGGATTGGAGGGCCAGCGCCAGGTGGTTGCCGAAGGAGGAGGCGGCCCTCTCCTCCGCGGGGGGAGGGAGGAGGTGCAGGGAGAGGCAGGCGGCTGAGACCGCAAGCGAGAAGAGGATCAAGTCCAGCAGGGCAGCCGCCCCTTTCACTCCCAGGCCTCCACCCCCACCAGCAGGGCGGAGAAGCCTTTCTTGAGGGCCGCGGGCAGCACCACGGAGCCCTTTCCCCCGGGTTTCTCCCTCCCCTCCAGCAGGTTTTCCCCCCTCCAGACGCCCACCCTTTCCTCCGTCCCTTTCAGGTTCTCGAGGAGGCCCGGCTCCCTGCAGAGCCTGCGGAGGGTTCTTTCCGTTACCGCCACCGCTTCCTCCAGCTTCCCTCCCACCAGGTTCTCCCTGAAGGCGAAGAGGGAGTGAAGGAAGGAAGAGAGGAGGAGGAGCACCACCACCCAGGCGCAGAGATCCTCCACCCCCTCACCCCCTCTCCAGCAGCAGGAGGTTCTCCAGCCTGATCACGAGAAGGCGGGAGGGCGTGCTCAGGAGCTCCTGGAAGAAGCCGCTCCCGACGGGCAGGGGGAGGATGGAGGAGAGGAGGAGCTCCCCACGCGCCCAGGCCTCCACCACCTGGCTGCCTCCCTCCATCCTGCCTTTCAGGAGGAAGTCTCCCCGGGTGGGAGGAAGCCGGATCTCCATCCTTCCCTCGCAGGGGAGGAGGGCCGCCAGCTCCAGCGTCGACAGCACCCCCCGCGCCGCTTCCCTTTCTTCCTCCCTCTCCCCTTCCCTGCGGAGGGTGGAGTGGAGGTGGAGGCAGCAGACGAGCAGGAGCATGGAGGCTAGGGCCGCCGCCGTCTTGCAGGAGAGGAAGAGGTGAAGGCTCCCCATCCGTGGGGCTTGGCTCCCTCCCCCTTAAGAGGGGGAAACGGGCAGGATGAGGACCTTTCCCCCTTTCTCCAGTCTGAGGAGGTAGCTGCCTCCCCTGAGGGAGAGGGGGGAGGGGCGGAGGGGTAGCGAGGGGATCCCCTCCCCGATTTTCTCCTCTCCCATCCAAAGCTCCACCTTCTCCCCCAGGATCAGGAGTTCGCCCCCTCTCAGCTCCAGCTCCACCTCCCTCTCGCTGCCAGGGGAGGAGAGGGCCAGGGCCTTCACCTCCTGCAGGAAGAGCTGCAACCCCATCACGGCTCTCTCCCTCCCCTCCCTCTCCCTCAGCCTTTCCATCCCCCTGAGTCCCAGGGAGAGGGTGGAGAGGGCGAGGAAGACGCTGAGGAGGATTACGAGGGGAAAGGACTCCATCTCCCTACTCCACCGCTATCTGGCCCTCCCAGGGGAGGTAGCCCGGGCGCGTGACCCTCACCCTGGCGAGGTAGGGGGTTCCGCTGGTGGGAAGGCGGAAGGTGTAGCTGCTGGAGGAGGGACCGAGGGTGTGGAGCTTGAGGCCGTTCGGGTACCTAACCTCCACCGTGGCGCCGTTGAGGGGCTGGCCCGTCTCGGCGTCGAAGACGCTCACCTGAAGGGATCCCCCTCCCTTGTAGGAGAGGAGCACCCTCATGTCCCTCCACACCATCCTCTCGGAAATGTTTACGAACTGGGTCAGGACCCCCATGGAGATCGCCCCCACCGCCAGGGCTATCACCAGCTTGATGGGTATGTCCATCGCCCCTTTCTCGTCCATCGGGAGGGGTTGGTGGGCAGCCCCTTTTTAAGGAGGGAAACATCCCCGTCCCTGCGGGGCGTGGGACTGTTCATGGCAAAAGAAGGGAGGGGAGAGCAGGCATGGTGCAGTGCTTTCTGCTATCCAGGTCCACGCGCCTGCCGAGACAGCAGTGGACGGCGCATTTCCCCTCAAAGATGGTGGCGAGAAAGGACAGGAAGCAAAAGGGCTGCCGGCGAGGAGCCACCCCTCACACGTTCAGGTAAACGCCCAAGGTAGAATCAGTTTATTGAACAAAATTATACTATAAAGTATTAAAAGGTACAATTACCCAAAAAGGGGGATGAAAAGGACCGAAGGTCTTATCCTGCGGAGGAGGGGGTGCCCGGACCCCGCCAGGTTCTACCTGGGGGTAAGGGGGAGGTCGGAGGCCTCCTTCCTGCTGGAGTCGGCGGAGGGGCCGGGTGAGCTGGCCAGGTACTCGGTGGTGGGTTACTCCCCCCTCCTGCACCTGAGGGTAAAGGGGGGGGAGTTCAGGCTGTGGAGGAGGGGAGAACTGGTGGAGGAAGGGAAGGTGGGGGGAGATCCCCTGGAGCTGGTGAGGGAGAAGATGTTCACAGGGGCCTCCCCTGACCTCAGGTACCTGCGCCCGGTGGTGGGGTACGTGGGCTACGACTACGTGCGTTCCCAGGTGGAGCTGGGTGACCACACCCTGGATGATCTGGGGCACCCCGAGCTCGAGTTCGTCCTCCCGGAGAGGGTGGTGGTGTTCGACGGCATGAAGGGGGAGAGGACCTATGCCGTGAACCTCCTGCCCGGAGAGGAAGCGGAGGGAGCGGAGAGGATCCTGAGGGAGATGGAGGCGGTGGAGGAGAGGGGGCCGGCGGGTGAAATCGGTGGGACGAGGGTGAGGACCAACGTGAGCAGGAGGGAGTTCGAGCGGATGGTAGAGGAGGCCCGCAGGTACATCCACCGGGGGGACGCCATACAGGTGGTCCTCTCCAGGAGGATGGAGCTGACGCCTTCCCCCCCTCCCGAGGCCTTCTACTTCCGCCTGAGGGAGCTGAACCCCTCCCCCTACCTGTTCATGCTGGACTTCCCCGGCCGCACGGTGATGGGCTCGAGCCCGGAACTCCAGGTGAAGGTGGAGGGAGGGGAGGTGAGCGTGAGGCCCATCGCTGGCACCAGGAGGAGGGGGAAGGGAGAAGAGGACGAGAGGCTGGAGGAGGAGCTGAAGTCGGACGAGAAGGAAAGGGCCGAGCACGTGATGCTCGTGGACCTGGCGAGGAACGACGTGGGGAGGGTCTCGGAGTTCGGGTCGGTGGAGGTGACGGAGTTCATGAGGGTGGAGAAGTACAGCCACGTGCAGCACCTGGTGTCCCACGTCAGGGGAAAACTCCGCCGGGGCCTGGATGCCCTGGAGGCCTTCCGGGCCACCTTTCCCGCCGGCACCGTGACGGGGGCACCCAAGGTGAGGGCGATGGAGATCATAGAGGAGCTGGAGCCCACGCGGAGGGGAATCTATGCGGGGGCGGTGGGAGTTTTCGGGCCCCCCTCCCCTTCCCAGGAGCAGGGAACGGCGGACCTGGCCATAGCCATCCGCACGATGGTGGTGGAGGGGGGGAAGGGCTACGTACAGGTGGGAGCGGGGGTGGTGGCGGATTCGGAGGGATGGAAGGAATATCTGGAGACCAGGAACAAGGGCATGGCCCTGCTGCTGGCGGCGGGGGTGGGAAGATGAGGGTGCTGGTGATGGACAACATAGACTCCTTCGTCTACAACCTGGTGCAGTATTTGGGCGAGCTGGGAGTGGAGCCTGTGGTGCTCACCAACCGCTCCTCCCTGCGGGAGGTGGAAGGGGTGAGGCCCGAGGCCATAGTGATCTCCCCGGGTCCCGGAACCCCTTCCGACGCGGGGATCTCCGTGGAGGTGGTGAGGAGGTTCAGCCGTGAGGTCCCCATCCTTGGGGTTTGCCTGGGCCACCAGGTGATCGCCCACGCCTTCGGGGGAAGGGTGGGCAGGGCCAAGAGGATCGTGCACGGGAAGACCTCCCCGATAAGGCACGACGGGAGCGCGCTCTTCAGGGGGGTGCCCAACCCCTTCGAGGCCACCAGGTACCATTCCCTGGCGGTGGAGAGGGAAAGCCTGCCCGCGGAGCTGGAGGTCACGTGCGAGACCGACGATGGGGACAGGGAGGTCATGGGCATCAGGCATCGGGAGCTTCCCGTCTTCGGGGTGCAGTTCCATCCTGAGTCCATCCTGACCCTTCACGGTAAGAGGATCCTCCAGAACTTCCTGGAGATGGTGGAGTGAGCGTCCTTCAGAAGTGCCTGGAGAAGCTCCTGCGCTTTTCGCACCTAACGGAGGAGGAGGCGGCGGAAGCCATGCGGTGCCTGATGTCAGGGGAGGCGGCACCTGCTCAGGCGGCGGCCTTCCTCACCGCTTTGCGGATGAAGGGAGAGACGGTGGGGGAGCTCACGGCCTTCGCCAGGACCATGAGGGAGTTCTGCCTTAAGGTCAGGCCGAGGGTGGGCGGGAGGCTGGTGGATACCTGCGGCACGGGCGGGGACAGGATAAAGACCTTCAACATAAGCACCGCCGCGATGTTCGTGGTGGCCGGAGCGGGCGTGCCCGTGGCCAAGCACGGCAACCGCTCGGTCACCAGCAAGGCGGGGAGCGCCGACGTGCTCGAAGCCCTGGGTGCGGTCATAGACCTTCCCCCTCCCGAGGTGGAGAGATGCTTGGAGAGGACGGGGGTGGGCTTCATGTTTGCCCCCGTCTTCCATCCGGCCATGAGGCACCTGGCTCAGGTGAGGAGGGAAATGGGCATCAGGACGGTCTTCAACGTGCTCGGACCCCTCACCAACCCTGCCGGGGCCGGGGCCCAGCTCCTGGGGGTTTTTGAACCGGGCCTCACCGAGAAGTTGGCCCTGGTCCTCAGGGAATTGGGATGCGAGCGGGCCATGGTGGTCCACGGTCTGGACGGTCTGGATGAGTTTTCCACCCTTGGGGAGACCCAGGTCTCGGAGCTGAAGGAAGGGGAGGTGAGGACCTTCAGGGTGAGGCCCGAGGAAGTGGGGCTGGAGAGGGCCAGACCTCGGGACCTGGAGGGAGGTGGGCCGGAGGAGAACGCCGGGGTCCTCCTGCGGATCTTGGGGGGGGAAGGGGGACCCAGGAGGGACATCGTCCTCCTGAACGCCTCGGCCGCTCTGGTGGTGGGGGGGAAGGCCTCGGACCTCCTGGAGGGTCTGCAGCTCGGCTCGGAGGTCCTGGATTCAGGCAGGGCCCTGGAAAAGCTCAGGGCCTTCGTGAGGGCCACGGGAGGGGACCTGGGGAGGATGGAGGAGCTGGAGGGAAGGAAGTGAGGGTGCTGGAGGAGATCCTGGGGGAGGTCAGGAGGGAGGTGGAGAGGAGGAAGGCCGAGAGGCCCTTCCAGGGGCTTCCCCCCCCGCGTGCGAAGAGGAGCCTGAGGGAGGGCATAAGGAGGGCCAGGCTTGTCCCCCTCATAGCGGAGGTGAAGCGGGCCTCCCCCTCCGAGGGGGAGCTCTCCCCGCATGCCGACCCCCTGGCGGTGGGAAGGGAGATGGTGGAGGGGGGCGCCGTGGCCCTCTCCGTGCTAACGGAGCGCAAATACTTCGGCGGGGACCCGCTTTTCCTGCGGGAGCTCAGCGTTCTGGGGGTTCCCCTCCTCTGCAAGGACTTCGTGGTGGACCCCTACCAGGTGGAGGAGGCGGCCGGGCTGGGGGCCGATGCCCTCCTCCTCATCGTCAGGGTGCTGGGGGAGGAGCTGCCCTTCTTCCTCTCCCTGGTGAGGAAGGAGGGAATGGAAGCCCTGGTGGAGGTGACGGACGAGGAGGAGCTTGAACAGGCCCTCTCGGCTGGTGCGGAGCTGGTGGGCATCAACAACCGCGACCTGGACACGCTGGAGGTAGACCTCTCCAGAACGGAAAGGCTGGCCCCCCTCGTCCCCCCCGGCATCACGGTGGTGAGCGAGAGCGGAATAGGGACCCCCGAGGAGGTGAGGAGGATGCTGCGCGCGGGGGCCCACGCGGTTCTGGTGGGTACTTCCCTCATGAGGGCAAAGGATGTGAGGGGCAAGGTGAGGGAGCTGGTGGAGGCCCTGGCATGAAGGGGAGGTTCGGCAGGTTCGGAGGGCAGTACGTGAGCGAGGTCCTCATGCACGCGCTGGAGGAGCTGGAGGAGGCCTTCGAGAGGATCTATCCCACTCCGGAGTTCCAGCGCGAGCTCGGCCTCCTCCTGAGGGACTACGCCGGCCGTCCCACCCCCCTCTACCACGCGAGGGGGCTGAGCGAGCTCACGGGCTGCAGGGTCTACCTGAAGAGGGAGGACCTGGTCACGGGAGGCTCCCACAAGCTCAACAACTGCCTGGGGCAGGCCCTCCTCGCCAGGCGGATGGGGAAGACCAGGCTCATCACGGAGACCGCCGCCGGGCAGCACGGCCTGGCCACGGCCATGGCGGGCAACGTGGTGGGGATGGAGGTGGAGATCTTCATGGGGGTGAAGGACATGGAGAGGCAGGCCAGCAACGTGAAGCGCATGCTCCTCCTGGGGGCGAAGGTGACCCCCGTGAGCACGGGCTCGGGGGTGCTGAAGGACGCTGTCTCCGACACCCTGAGGGAGTGGGCAAGGTGCACCGGGACCACCCACTACCTCATGGGCTCCACGGTGGGCCCCCACCCCTTCCCGGAGATAGTGGCCACCTTCCAGAGCGTGATAGGGAGGGAGCTCAGGCAGCAGATCCTGGAAAGGGAGGGGAGACTGCCGGACGCCATCGTGGCCTGCGGGAGCGGGGGCAGCAACGCGCTGGGGGCCTTCAGGGCTTTCCTGCAGGACGAGGGGGTGAGGCTCTACTTCGTGGAGGGAGGGGGGGAGAGCCTGGAGGCGGACAACAGCGCCGCCGCCTTCAGGCTGGGGAGACCAGGGGTGCTGCACGGAGCCCTCATGCAGCTCCTCCAGGACGAGCACGGTCAGGTGAAGCCCTCGAAGACCAGGGCCGCGGGGCTCAACTATCCCGGTAGGGGACCGGAGCTCTCCCACCTCTGCGAGACCGGACGCGTGAAGGCCTGCCATGCCTTCGACCGCGAGGTCTTCGAGGCCGTGAGGACCACCTGCAGGGCCGAGGGCCTCCTCCCCGCCCTCGAGACCGCCCACGCCCTGGCCTTCCTGCTGAACCATCCGGAGGAGTTCTCGAGGGGGGAGGTGGTGGTGGTCAACTTCTCCGGGAGGGGAGACAAGGACTTGGAGACCCTCATGAGGTACTTCTATGGAGCTTGAGAAAAGGCTGGAGGAGCTCAGGAGGAGGGGGGAAGGGGCCCTCATGCCGCACGTGTACTTCGGCGATCCCTCCCCGGCCTTCTCCTTCAGGCTCATCCGCACGCTGGCGGAGGGCGGGGCGGACCTGCTGGAGCTGGGGATCCCTTTCTCCGACCCCATCGCCGACGGGCCCACCTTCATAGCCGCCTGCGAGAGGGCGCTGGCGGCAGGCGTGACCCCCAGGGGATGTCTGGAGGCCCTGAGGAGGCTCAGGGAGGAGGGCCTGCACCTCCCCGTCCTCCTCACCACCTACTACAACGTGATCCTCTCCATGGGTCTGGGGAAGTTCTGTGCGGAGGTCAGGAGGGCGGGTGCCCAGGGTCTCATCGTGCCCGACCTCCCCGTGGAGGAGGCGGACGAGCTGCTGGAGTCGGCAAGGGGAGAGGGCCTCCACCTGATCTTCCAGGTGGCCCCCACCACGAGCGGGAGGAGGATGGAGAGGATCGTGGGGAAGGCCTCGGGCTTCCTCTACGTGATAGGGGTAGAGGGGGTGACGGGTGCCAGGGAGGAGCTGGAGCCCTCGACGGTGGAGCTGATGGGGAGGGTGAGGAGGCTCACCTCCCTTCCCCTTTTGGCCGGCTTCGGTATCTCCCGCCCGGAGCACGTGGTTTCCCTCCTCCGAGCGGGAGCGGACGGGTGCGTGGTGGGAAGCGCCATCGCCAGGATTTACTCGGAGAGACTGGAGGAGCCTGAGCAGACCCTCCCCAGCATCTCGAAGTTCGTGAGGTCCTTGAAGGAGGCCACCAGGTCCCCTCCGTAAACCTTCTTTTCCCGCAGGGAAAGGGTGTGAGATGGGCGTTCTGATAAAGATGTGCGGCTTCACCAGGGAGGAGGATGTGGAGAGGGCCTGCGAGCTGGGCGTGGAGCTGGTGGGCGTGATCCTCGTCCCCGGCTCCCCCAGGAGGATCTCCCTCGAGAGGGCCAGGGGGCTCTTCTCGAGGGTGAGGGGAAGGGCGAGGACCGTGGCCGTGCTCAGGCCCCAGAGGCCCGAGGAGGTGTGGGAGGTCTACCGGAGGCTGGGGCCGGAGGTCCTGCAGGTGAACCCCTTCTTCCCCCCGCATGAGCTGGGCAGAAGGGAGGGAGGGGAGCTCATGGTCACGGTTCCGGTCCCCCCCAGCCCGGGGGAGGAACTGTGGAGGAGGGCCAGGGAGGCGGAGGAGGTGGGGGACTACGTGCTTCTGGACACGGCGGGCCCGCTGGGAGGGGGAACGGGAGCGCCGCACGACTGGTCGCTGAGCAGGAGGATAAGGGAGCACCTGAGGAAGCCCGTTTTCCTGGCGGGAGGGCTTCATCCAGGCAACGTGGGGAGGGCCATCCTGGAGGTGAGGCCGGACGGGGTCGACGTATCCAGCGGAATAGAGCTCTCGCCCGGGGTAAAGGACGGGAGGCTCATGAGGGAGTTCGTGGAGGCGGTGAGGGGGCAGGCCAGGTCCGGGAAGAGGGAAGGAGGATAGGCACGGCTTTTCCCCTTTTATAGCCACCAGGAGGAGTTTAGTGATGCCCAAGCTCTTCGGGACCTTCGGGGTGAGGGGGCTGGCCAACGTCGAGCTCACCCCGGAGCTGGTCTACAGGCTCGGCCTGGCCCTGGCCACCCACCTGGGGAACCAGGGGGAGGTGGCGGTGGGAAGGGACAACCGAACCTCTTCGGAGATGCTGGAGCAGGCCGTGATCTCCGGCCTGACCTCCGGGGGATGCAGGGTCCTGAGGCTGGGGATGGTGCCCACGCCCGTGTTTTCCTTCGGGTTGAGGTACTACCGGTGTTCGGCGGGGGTGATGATCACGGCCTCCCACAACCCGCCGGAGTACAACGGGGTGAAGTTCTGGGAGGCCGACGGGAGCGGTTTCTCGAGGGAGAGGGAAGGGGAGATAGAGAGGCTGCTGGAGGAGGGAAGGCTGAGGAAGGTGGGGTGGAGGGAGATAGGGGGAGTGGAGGAGGCCGATGCCCTGGAGCCCTACAGGGAGGAGGTGCTGAGGAGGGTGAAGGGTCCGGGGAGGAAGCTGAAGGTGGTGGTGGACTGCGGGAACGCCGTGGGTTCCCTGGTGGTCCCAGGACTCCTCTCCGACCTGGGCATGCAGGTGATCTCCCTGAACGACTATCTGGACGGGACCTATCCCTCCAGGAAGCTGGAACCCCTGCCCGAGAACCTCACCCTCCTCTCCCGCACGGTGGCCTCCTGCGGGGCGGATCTGGGGATAGCGCTGGACGGGGACGCGGACCGCTCCGTGGTGGCCGATGAGACCGGCAGGGTGCTGATGGGGGACAGGGTGTTCGCCCTGGTGGCCAGGCACTACCTGAGGGGGAGGAAAAAGCCCAGGATCATCACGCCCGTGGCCACGAGCTCCGTGATAGACGACGTGGCCAGGGAGCTGGGGGGAGAGGTGGTGCGCACCAGGGTGGGCGAGCCGGAGATCGTGGGCGAGTTCAAGAGGAACGGCGGGGACCTGGGAGGGGAGGAGAACGGCGGCGTCATGTTTTTCGACTGGTCCATGTGCAGGGAGGGCATCTTCACCTCCCTCAAGTTCGTGGAGGCCCTGGCGGAGAGCGGGAGGAAGACCTCGGAGTTCGACGCCACGCTTCCCCTTTACTTCCAGGTGAAGGAGAGGATTTCCTGCCCCAACGAGCTGAAGGGGAGGGTGATGGAGAAGTTGGTGGAGGAGTTCTCCTCCCATCCCCAGGACCGGAGGGACGGGCTGAAGATACAGATGGAGGACGGGTGGCTGCTCCTCAGGCCTTCCGGCACGGAGCCCATCTTCAGGTGCTTCGCGGAGGCCAGGACGGAGAAGAGGGCGAGGGAGCTGGCGGAGCTGGGGCTCCGGAAGCTCAGGGAGGCGGTGGGAAAAATTTCGGCCTGAGGTGCATCGGCCTAGGAGCCCCCGGAGGCCACGGCCCTCCCCACCCTCCTCAGGCACTCCAGGGCGCTCCGGTAGGTGGGGAAGCCCCTGAGCCCGCACTCCGGTCCGGCGTAGGGCACCCTCTCCCTCCCGAACCTCTCCACGATCTTCCTGAGCCTGAGGCCCATCTCCTTTTCGTCCTCCAGGTACTCCTCGGCTTCCATCCGGCCCTCCCTGATCCCCTTCCAGACCTCCCCCACCCTTTCGCCCGCTCCCACCCTCTCCTCCACCAGCCTGTCGAAGTCCGTCCTGGCTATGCTGGCCTTCAGAACCTTGTCCCTCCTCTCCAGCAGGCGGGAGGTTTCGGGGGAGGAGTAGAGGAGATCCCCCACGTGGGACTCCACCACGTCCAGGTTCTCCAGCTCCCAGAAGAGCCCGTCGGAGGTGTTGTGCAGGTGCAGCGCGGTCTTCGCTCCCCTCCTCCTCGCCGCCCCCAGCACCTCCTCCCAGGCCTTCAGCAGGGCTTCCCTCCCTTCCCCTCCCCTGTCCAGCCTGGGGTCGTCCACTCCGAAGACGGGCTCATCCAGGGAGAGGAGCTCCACCCTGAGTCCCCTGGTCCTGAAGAGGTTCTCCGACACCATTTTGGCCAGGGGCCTGGAGAGGAGGGTGAAGAGGCTCTCGTCCCATCCGGGGAAGAGGGAGGCCAGCGTGTACGGGCCGGTCACGCACACCTTCATCCTGACCTCTCCCCCCTCCGCGAGCCTGTCCGAGTGGCCGAGCAGGACCCTCAGCTCGGGGAGGACCTCCTCACCCTGCTTCACCGAGGGCTCCTCCTCCAGCACGTAGCCCTCCCCCTTCTTCCTCACCCCGCGCATGGGCTCCAGGAAGCTCCTGACCATGTCGGAGAACTGGGGGTAGTTGGGAAGGGTGAGCCCGCATCTGAGTTTGTCCAGGAAGGAGGAGAGCACCGTCCTCTCGAAGCACTCCGCCTCCGGTCCACCCTCTCCCCTGGCATATTTCCTCCTTCCCTCCTCCAGCTTACCCTCCTCCCCGGGAGGGGGCAGGCTTCCTACGTCGTAGGTTTCCAGACTCTCACCACCTTCCCCCTTTCCTGAACTCTCCCACCATCCTTATCTTCCTCCCGCATTTCTGGCACCTCCCCTCCTTCAGCCTGTATTCCAGGACGGTGAAGCCCTCCCTCCTCACCAGCAGCTCCCCGCACGAGGGACAGCGGGTGTCTTCCGCCCCGCGCAGGGACACGTTCCCAAGGTAAACGAACTCTATTCCCTCCTCCCCGGCTATCCCCCTGGCCTTCTCCAGCGCGGCAAGGGGGGTGGGAGGTTTGTCCTGCAGCCGGTAGTGGGGGAAGAACCTGCTGAAGTGGACGGGGATGTCGGGGGAGAGTTTTTCCCTCACCCACCTGCAGAACTCCCTTATCTCTCCCGGATCGTCGTTCTCCCCTGGGATGAGGAGATAGGTGATTTCCAGGTGTTTTCCCCTCCTCGCCAGCCACTCGCAGCTCTCCAGCACGGGCTTCAGGCTCGGAACGCCGGGGAACCTGCGGTAGAACCTGTCGGTGAAGGCCTTCACGTCCACGTTGGCCGCATCCAGGTAGGGGGAGAGCTTCTCCCAGGCGGGGAGGTTGAGGTAGCCGTTGGTCACCATCACCGTGTACAGGTCCTCCTTCTTCGCCTCCCTGGAGACCTCGTAGCAGTACTCCCACCAGATGGAGGGTTCGTTGTAGGTGAAGGCTATGCCGGAACATCCCGTTTCCTTCGCCCCCTCCACCGCCTCCTCCGGAGGAAGCTCCCTGGCGTAGACCTCTCCTGGCCTGCACTGGGAGAGCTCCCAGTTCTGGCAGAAGTCGCACTTGAAGTTGCACCCCACGCTGGAGAGGGAGAAGACCAGGGAGCCCGGCCAGAAGTGGTGCAGGGGCTTCTTCTCGATGGGATCGGGGTTGGCGGCGGTCACGGCTCCGTAGATGAGGGTGTAGAGCCTTCCCCCCTCGTTTTTCCTTGCCCTGCAGAAGCCCGTCTTCCCCTCCGGGATCAGACAGAGCCTGGGACAGAGCAGGCACCTTACTCCCTCTCCCTCGGGCTTCCAGAACTCGGCGGGTCTTTTCATCCTCCCCATAGGTGGAGGAGGGGACTTTTAGAGTTGAGCCGGGGCGAGAGGCTATTATAGGGGGGAAGAAGAGGGGGAAAGGATGGAAGCGGAGAAGGAAGAGATGAAGAAGTACCTGACGGAGAACTGGAGGAAGGCCTTTGAGATGTGGTTCTGCTGCATGCTCCACATGGGAAGGAAGACGGAAGAGGTGATACCCAGGGACATAAGGACGGGCCTTCCCTATTCCCTCCTCTACGAGATAGGGGAGGGCTGCGGGAGGAAGGCCGGGAAGTGGATGATGGAGGAGTTCCGCCTGGAGGGGAAGAATATAAAGGAGAAGGTGAGGTACTCGAACGCCTTCTTCGAGTGCACGGGGGCGGGGGAGATCGAGTTCTTCAAGGAGGGGGACAGGAGGATCTTCAGGTTCAGGGGAGGCACCTTCATCTCCAAGAGGCTGAAGACGGGGATGAAGGCCTGCCACTACCTCGCCGGCTTCATAGCCGGGGTAACGGAGGTGTTCGTGGGGATGAAGTTCAAGGTGGAAGAGGTGAGGTGCGTTTCCCAGGGGGACGAGCACTGCGATTTCTGGGTTTTTCCCAAACCCTAACTTTGGTCTCCCGCTGGATCTCCCCGGTGTACGGGGTGAGAGGGAAGGCCCCCACGTGCTGCAGAACCGCTCGGAACCGACTCGCCGCGGGTGGGCGCGACGAGATTTTAAGGGTCATGCCCCGTTTTGGGGCTCCTCGGGACGAGCCTACGGCAAGGTCAGCTTCTTGGACCAAACGCTCGAACTCTTCGGCGCGCGAGGAAACAAGTCGCTCGAGCTTCCCAGCGACCAAGACAGGATGGAGAAGGGCTTAATTTGTTGCCGGTAGAGCTTTGCGCGTGAGAGCCAGGGGAGAAGACTGGAGGAGGGAAGTGGAGAGGGGGGCGGAGGAGATCCTGCAGGCCCTCTCCAGGAGCCTGGAGGCCCTTCCCGCGGAGGAGGAGACCTACTACCTCCCGGAGTTTCCCAGGGCCCTCAGGGAGGACGGAAAGCCCTCTTCGGAGGGGGAGAGAGCAGCCTTCAGGAAGAGGCTCCTCTCCCTGGCCCCTTCCAGGGACGAGGAGGGCAACCTGAGGTCGGAGGCCGCCGGATGGGCACGTTAGGGAAGCTGCAGGCCCTGAGGAGTGGGGAGCTCTCCGCGGTGGAGAACCTGGAGAGGTTTCTGGAGCGCATCGAGAAGATGAACCGGGAGCTCAACGCCTTCCTCCAGCTGAACCCGAGGGCAAGGGAGGAGGCGGAGGAGGTGGACAGGAGGATCGGGAGGGGGGAGGGGGGAAGGCTCTCGGGGCTGGTGGTGGCGGTCAAGTCCAACATCAACGTCCTGGGGCTGAGGGCCACCTGCGCCTCCAGGACGCTGGAGGACTATGTCTCCACCTACGATGCGGAGGTCATCACCAGGATCAGGAGGGAGGGGGGGGTGGTGGTGGGGATGACCAACATGGACGAGTTCGCCTGCGGCTCGAGCGGGGAGAGCAGCGCCTTCGGCCCCACCGGCAACCCCTCCGCCCCTGGCTACATCCCGGGGGGGTCCAGCAGCGGGAGCGCGGCGGCGGTGGCGGCTGGGCTTTGCGATCTGGCGCTGGGCACGGACACGGGGGGATCCATAAGGAACCCCGCCAGCCACTGCGGGGTGGCCGGGCTGAAGCCCACCTACGGTTTGGTCCCCAGGCATGGTCTCATCGACCTGGGGATGAGCCTCGACCAGATAGGTCCCCTCGCCCCCGATGTCCACGGCCTCTCCCTCCTCATGGAGTGCATCGCCGGAAAGAACCCCGGGGAGGGGATGATGCTGGAGGTGGAGAGGGTGTCGTACGAACTGGAGGGGGATGTGGGGGGGATGAGGATAGGGGTCTGCCCCCAGTTCTCCTTCCTCACGGATCCACGCATCAACGAGGTGGTGGAGAGAAAGGTGGAGAGGCTGAGGGAGCTGGGGGCGGAGGTGGAGGAGGTGTCCATCCCCCACCTGGAGCATGCCCTCTCCGCCTACTACCTGATCGTCTCGGTGGAGTTCTTCTCCGCCACCAGGAGGTACGACGGGAGGAAGTACGGGAAGCGCATCGAGGAGGTGTGCGGGGAGGAGGTGCTCAGAAGGATAGCCATGGGGAGCTACATAAGCAGAAAGGAATACCGAGGGAAGTACTACCAGAGGGCCCTCCAGCTCAGAACGCTGATAAGGAAGGAGTTCTCCTCGGCCTTCAGGAGGGTGGAGGTGCTGGTGGGCCCCACGGTGCCCAAGCTCCCCCACAGGCTGGGGCAGAAGCTCTCCCCCCTGGAGATGTACGCCTACGACTACCTCACCGTTCCCGCCAACCTGGCCGGCATCTGCGCCGGGGTGGTGAAGGCGGGCGAGGTGGGAGGGATCCCGGTGGGAATCCAGGTTCAGGGCCCTCCCCTGGGGGAGGAGAAGATCCTGAGGGTGATGAGGGCGCTGGAGGCGGGAGCATAGAGGTGAAGATAGGCTTCGAGGTGCATCTGCAGCTGAGGACGGAGAGGAAGCTGTACTGCGACTGCCCCACCAACTACGCTGAGGTTCCCCCCAACACCAACGTGTGCCCCATCTGCACGGGCATGCCCGGGGCCAAGCCCATGAGGCCCAACCGGGCGGCGGTGGAGGCGGCGGTGGAGATCTCCCTCATGCTGGGCTGCAGGGTCCAGACGGGCAAGCCCCTCTACATCCAGAGGAAGCACTACGACTACCCCGACCTGCCCAGCGGATACCAGCGCACCAGCCTGCCCCTGGCCCTGGAGGGGAGCCTGGAGGGGGTGAGGATAAGGGAAGTGCACCTGGAGGAGGATCCGGGGCAGTACGATCCCGTTTCGGGATCCGTGGACTTCAACCGCTCGGGCATTCCCCTGGTGGAGATCGTGACGGAGCCCGACCTCCGCTCCCCGGAGGAGGCCAGGCGCTTCCTGCGCTCCCTCATCAGGGTGCTGGAGTACACGGGAAAGGTGAGGCCGGAGGCCGGCGGCGCGATGAGGGTGGACGTCAACGTCTCGCTGGAGGGGGGCGGCAGGGTGGAGGTGAAGAACATCAACTCGGTGAAGGGGACCTACAGGGCCCTGAAGTTCGAGCTCCAGCGCCAGGCGGAGAGGCTCAGGAGGGGGGAGAGGGTGAGCAGGGAGACGAGGGCCTACCTGGAGAGCCAGATGATTACCGTGCCCATGCGCACGAAGGAGCTGGAGGAGGACTACAGGTACATCCCTGACCCCGACCTCCCCCCCGTCCTGCTGGAGGAGGAGTGGGTGGAAGAGGTGAGGGGAAGGATGGTGGAGCCCCCCCATCTCAGGGAAAGGAGGCTGGTGGAGAAGTACGGGCTCCCTCCGGCCTCCGCCAGGGTCATCACCGGCGAGAGGGAGCTGGCCGACCTCTTCGAGAGGGTGGCGCGGGAAGTGAACCCCCTCTTCGCGGCCGACTGGTTCAGGACCAAGCTGAAGAAGGTCCTGAACTACATGGGCCTCAGGGCGGGGGAGGTGGGGTTCTCCGCCGAGCAGCTCCTCTCCCTCCTCAAGATGGTGGAGGGGGGGAGGATCTCCCCGGAGCAGGGGGAGCTCGTCCTCAGGGAGCTGGCGAGGGAGCCGGCGGACCCTGAGGAGATCCTCCTCAGGATGGGTCTTCTCCCGCTGGGGAGGGGGGAGCTGGAGGAGCTGGTGGAGAGGGTGATGGAGGAGAACCGGGAGGCCGTGAGGGACTACCTCGCGGGTAGGGAGGAAGCCCTGAACTTCCTCACGGGCAGGGTGGTGAGGGCAAGCGGCGGGAGGGCGAACCCCAGGGAAGCGGTGGGGCTCCTGAGGGAAAAGCTGGAGGAGCTGCGTGGGAAGGGTCAGACGTCCTGAGGCGGTGCTGGCGGTATGGTTCTCCTGCTTCGCGGGAATGCTGGTCGCCAGGCTGCTGGGAAGGATGAGCCTCCCCCTCTCCGTGGTGGGAGACTGGGCGGGCTATCTCCTCCCCCTCCTCACGGTTTTCCATTTCGCCAGGAGGGATAGGTTCTGGTCCTCGGTGGGGATTAGAAGGGAGGGCCTCCTCCCAGGCCTCGCCTGGCTCTTCGCCCTTTCCCTGTTCTTCCTCTTCCTTCTGGGCATCTACGGAGAGGCGGTGGCGAGGCTGGTGGGGAAGGATCCAGGTGAGGAGGTCTTCAGCAGGATGGAGAGCCTGCCAGGGTGGTATTTCGCCTACTTCGCCCTCGCCTCCTTCCTTCCCGCGGCCCTGGCGGAGGAGGTGGTCTTCAGGGGGTTCATCCTGAGGGAGTTTCTCCCCGCCGGGACGCTCAGGGCCATCCTCCTGAGCTCGGCCATGCACTCCGTCACCCATCTCTGGTACCTGGATTTCGGCCTTCCGGGCGCCACCATGTTCGGTTCGGCCTTCCTCTTCTTCGTCTGGATGGGGGCGGCCTACGCCAGGACGGGAAACCTGGTGGGGCCCGTCCTCATGCACGGCCTGAACAACGCCACCCTCTCCCTCAGGTTTTTCTGGGGAGAGGGTGCTGTGGGGATCCTCTACACCCTCTTCCTCCTCCTGGGCTGGTTTTCCTTCCTCCTGCTCCTCTCCCGCAGGGCGAGCAGGGCGGAGAGGCCGCCGGAGGGGGCGGAGAGGGGCAGGGCGAGGTCCAGCGAGGGAATAAGGAGGATGATGGAGAGGCTGGATTCCTTCAGGAAGGAGGGGAAGATCTCGGAGGAGGAGTGGAGGAGGCTGAGGGAGGTCTACAGGGCCAGGCTGGAGGAGCTGGAGGAGGGATAGCCTCGGGGAGCAGAAGGAGGATCCTCAGGGAGATGGCGGGCGGGGCGGGCGCGGCCCTCTTTCTAGCGGGCTGCGCCTTGCCCCGCCTGCCTCTCTATTCCAGGCTCTTCGGCCTGGTCGGCTTCTTTGACTCCGTAAGCTGGTGGCGCCTGGTGGGAGCGGGCCTGAGGCTGGGGGGCCCCGCCGTCTTCCTCTCCCTCCTTTCCCTGGAGGGGAGGACCCCCAGATTCTTTCCCGGGAGGACCTCGGGCGAGGGCCCCTAAGATGGTTCTGCAGGTCCTGGCCTTCGTGCTGGCCGTGTGGCTCTTTTTCAGCTTCTCCGTCCTCTCCCTCCACTATCGAGACGGGCGAAGGCCTTCGTGTCCGGGAACCTCTCCCTTCCGGCGGAGAGGGACCTCGCGGGTCTGGCCTCCTTCCTCCGGCAGGTCAGGCTGGAGTATGTGGAGGAGAAAGTGTTCGACTGCTCGGAGACCTCGGCGCTGGTGAAGTGGCTCTGCGGGGGCGCGGGGTTTCACGCCTTTCTCGCCCTGGGCTACAGGGAGCCCTCGGGAGGGAGAAGGCTGCACAGCTGGATGGTGGTGGAGCTGGAGAACGGGAGGAGGGGGCACGTGGAGGCCGCGACCCTTACGATCCTAGAATCGCCAGAGAACCTCTCCCTCTACGAGAGTCCCGGTGACCCGATCAGGGGTACCTTCCTCCGAGGTCGACCGGTGGAGCGTGGACCCCTACCGGGAGTGGGGAGGTTTCTCCCGCCTGGAGCTTCTCCCCTCACGCTTTTGGTACCTGCTGGAAACTCAGGACAGGATCACGGGCTACAGGGCAGTCTCCCGGGTTCTCTTCGCCCTTTTGCTCTTCTCCTTCTGTGCGCTGCTTTTGTCCCTGCTGGACTTCGTGATGAGGTTCCTGGGAAGGATGGGGGGCCGGCGCTGGCCGGTCGCCCGGCGGAAAGTGGTTGCGGGATACCCGTAGAGGGTGGGGGCTCGCCCTCCCTGGGGAAAAGTAGGTCGGTGAATCCTCAGCCCTCCTCAAGCAGGGGCTTCAGGATTAGCTCCGGTTTGAACTCCACCAGGTCCTCGTACCCCTGTCCCACGCCCAGGAAGAGGATGGGCTTTCCGGTCACGTAGGTGATGGAGAGGGCCGCCCCTCCCCGGGCGTCCGCGTCCATCTTGCACAGGATGGAGCCGTCTATTCCCACCTCCTGGTTGAAGGTCCTGGCCTGCTCCACCGCGTCGTTTCCCGTCAGGGCATCCCCCACGAAGATCCTGAGGTCCGGTCTGGTCACCCTCACGATTTTCCTCATCTCGTCCATCAGGTCCCTGTCGGTCTGCATCCTTCCAGCCGTGTCCACCAGCACCACCTGGAACCCCCTGGCTTTTGCGTGGGAGATGGCATCGTAGGCCACCGCCGCGGCGTCCGCCCCCTGTCTTTGCTTCACCAGCTCCACCCCCAGCCTCCTGGCGTGCACCTCCAGCTGCTCTATTCCCCCCGCCCTGAAGGTGTCGGAGGCCGCCAGCACCACCCTCAATCCCCTCTCCTGCAGGTACTTGGCCAGCTTGGCTATGGTGGTGGTCTTCCCCGTCCCGTTGATGCCGAAGAAGACCAGGACGGCCGGCTCGTTCCTCTCATTTTTGGCCTTCACCACCTGCAGCAGGTCCACCTTCTCCCCCGCTTCCAGGATCTCCCTCATGGCCTCCTCCAGCACGGCTTCGGCCACCTTCTTGGGGTCCTCCCTCAGCCCCAGCTTCCTCCCCGTGAGCTTGTTCTTCACCCTGTTGATGAGCTCGTCCGCCACGGGCACGGCCACGTCGCTCTCCAGGAGGGAGACCTGCAGGTCCCAGAGGATGTCCTCCAGGTCGGAAGGGGAGAGCTCGATCCCCACCGCCTTCTTCAGGGCCCTCTTCACCCCCAGCTTGGGGGAAGCCCTGGAGGGTCTTTTGGGCTTTGCTTCGGGTTCTTCCTCCTCTTCGGGGGGGGCGGCAGCCTTCTCTTCGAGTTTCCTGGTGAGCTTCGCCTTTACCCTGCGGAGCTTCTCCTTGAGTTTCTCGAGCATCTCACTTTTCCCTGGTCTTCGAGAGGAGCTTTTCTATTCCCGGCCGCAGGGCTTCGAGCCTCTGCTCCAGGCTGGCCATCTCGGACCTGAGCTGCTGGACGGCCTTCCCCACCTCCGAGGACTTCTCCTCCAGGAACCTCAGGGCCTCGTCGGGGGTCCTCTCCACCACCACCTCCGCCCCCACCCCCGTCAGGATTTTGTCCACGGGCATCAGCTTCGCCTTCACGAAAGAGCCTGAGCCTATGGGGGTGAGGATCTCCGTCCCCTCCGGGAGCTCCTTGAGCTTCTTGATGGTCTCGATGGTGGAGGAGAGCTCCGAGAGGGTGGTATTCAGGAGGGCCACCTGCTCCCTCATGGCCTCCATGAGGGTTCTCCCCCTGTTCAGCTCAAGAAGGGATTTCTCCAGCTCCTCCCTCTCTCCTTCCGTGAGTTCGGGCATCCTATTCCTTCCCACGGCCCCCCTATATCAGTTTCCCCTTCCCGCCGGAGCCTTCATGCCCGGCGGGTTCCCCGCCTCCCCCGACCGAGTCCAGATCACCGCTCGGGGGAGTGGAGGGCCTTCTCTATCCACCCCAGCTCGGCTCCCGTGGTGGGCCCTCCGGCCAGGAAGCCCCTGGAGTTGGCGGCCACACATATGCCCACGTACTTTTCCCCATCGCAGGCCGTTCCCGTGGACACGGGCACCCCGAGCGCCGTCCTCGCCTTCTCGATCTCCTCCTCCGTGGCATCGGGGTGGAGGAGCGCACCCCTGTTGGTGACCACGCCCGCGCTTCCCACCGTCTTGAGTCCCGACACCGTACCCCTCTCCAGCGGCACTCCCAGGGCGGAGCTCAGCTCCTCCACCGCTTTGGCCGGGAGGGCCGGGCTGGCCAGTCCACCCCTGTCGTTCACCAGGAGAAGGTTGCCCAGGGCGGTGAATTTGCCCCGGACCCTGTAAACCTCCACTCCCCTCTCCCTGAAGCTTCTCTCCTCTTCCTCCCCCATCAGGGAGGGCGCCAGGATGGTGCGGGAGTTCCCCGCCAGGAAGACCCCTAGGAGGGATGACCCCATCACCTCAGCCCTGAGAACGGGAACGCCCAGCTTTTCCTCCAGCTCTTCCTCGTCCAGCTTCAGGTTCTTGGGAAAAACAGCCACGGAGTCGGTGACGAGGCAGAAAAGTCCAAGATAGGGGATCCTTCCGAAGTTGAGGCGCAGGAAGGGCATTCCACCCTACTCCGCGGAGAAGACCTCCACCGAGCCGTCCTCCTTCTTCACGGCCCTGATCCTCACCCTGGAGGGAGGCTTCTTGGCCCCTCTGGCCCAGACCTTCTTGTTCAGCCCTCCGTCTATCCTGACCCTCTCCGTCTTCATGTGTCTCTCCACGAACTCCCTGATGAGGTCCATGGCCTTGGCCGCCCTTTTGTACCTGGCCTTCTCCCGGACCTCCCTCAGCGGGACCACATAGATTCTCTCCTCGGGCATGGCCACCACCTAAGGTCTTATCTTGGATCGGTACCAGCGCCTGCGCTTCAAGCTGTCCCTCACCCTTCCCCTGGTCTTCATCACCGCCCAGATGGGGGCCCTCCTGGTCCTCCTCCCGGCTCTCTGGAGCTTCTTCTTCAGCGTCAGTGGCTTGTTCCTGCTCACCTAGACCCTCCTTATTCTTGTTTCCCTCCTCCTCTCCTGCAGCCTCCTCAGGAGTTCCCTGAGCTGGTCGTCGGTGAGGGGGGCCCTCAGTCTTCCCGACTGAGCGAGTGCGATCAGCTCCAGCTCCAGGCTCTCCGCGAACTCGGGTTTCACCATCTTGAGGTTGGCCAGCCTGCTCCTGGCTTCGGGGGTGAGAATCTGCTGGAGGATGAGCCTCTTCTGAAGCTCCAGTTCTCTCCTCATCTCCTCCCTCCTCCTCTGCTCCTGCAGCTGCGCCTGCAGCTCCAGCATTTTTCTCCTCCTTATTTCCTCCAGCTCAGCCTCCTCCTCCAGAACCCATCCCTCCCTTGAGCTCTCCGGAGAGTTTTTCCAGCAGCTCGGCCCCCTTTCTGGTGACCTTCCTCCCCTCCTTCTCCTTCCTCTCCACCAGTCCGGCCCTCTCCAGCTGCTGCAGGAGGCTCCTGAGGATTTTCCCTCCCCCCCTCCTGAAGTGCTCGGGTGCGGCACCCCTTTTCTTCCTTCCCCCGTAGTAGACGCGCAGCCTGGAGACGCCCACGGGACCGTCCAGGTAGAGCCTCCTCAGGAGGGAAGCCGCTCTCACGTACCACCAGTCCTTCTGCTCCGGCGGTCTCTCCTTGTGCACCCCCGTCTTCACGTACCTGCTCCATTCCGGTGGCCTCAGCTCCTCCAGCTTCTTCAGCTCCTCCGCTGTCCTGGCTATGAGCAGCTGAGAGGGGACTTCCCTAACGGACATCTTCTCCGTCTTCCCGCCTCCGCTTATTAATCCTATTGCCCTTTGCGCCTTTCAGGGGGAGACGCGTGAGGTGCCCGCACTCCAGACAGACCCTTACCATCCTCCCTGCCCTCACCCTCACCCTGCAGGAGACCCCAGGCTTCAGCGGGCTCCTGCATTTCCTGCAGAACCTGCCGCGCAGGTGGGGGGGGAGCCTCACCCTGTGGCGGAGCTTCAGCTTCCAGGCCAGCTCCAGGTACCTCCTGGAGAGTTCCTTCTCCTCCGGCCAGGCCTCCTCCGCCAGCAGCACCAGCCTTTCTATCCTCTCCAGGGCCAGGGCCCTGTGGTCCTCCTTCACCTTCTACCCAGCCTCCTCTCTTGGATCCCTTTCTTCTCCTCGTAGGAGAAGATCAGCCTGGCCACCACGGTGCTGGAGGGGAGGGGCTCGGGATCCAGGCACACCCTCTCCACGGGCAGTCCGGTCAGGTCGGAGAGGTACCCGCCCTCCGCGAAGCCCCCCACCACCGTGCACACCTCATCCTCCGGTGGGTAGAGCTCCCTCCAGAGCCTGCGCTCCCCCCTGGGATCCAGCACCAGAGTCCTGGGGGCCCCTATTCTTCTCAGGAGCTCACCCAGCTTTTCCTTCCTCATCCTCATCCTGCCCCCTTCCGTTTCACCCCTCAGGAAGAGCTCTTCCATCAGTCCGGCGAACCGGTGGAAGGACCTGGGCAGCCTCGTTTCAGGGTCGACTTCGATGACCTCATCGTTCCTGGTGTGGACGTAGACCCTCAGCAGACCCTCCCTGTTGAGGGGGGAGTCCAGGCTGAGGAGCAGGCAGCGGTGCACGATGTCCGGCCTCCCCCTCCTGTATCCGTCCTCCAGCTTCCTCAGGGCGGGGTGGAAGAGGCTGGAGTCCAAGAGGAGCTCCGTGGGCCTCCTCCCCCTCTTCCTGGCCCACCACCTCACCACGCGGTGGTCCGCTATCTCGGGGGGCACCCTCTCCAGCTCGCAGTCGGCCAGCACCAGGTGGAGCATCAGGTAGCTTTCTCCCGCGGAGAAAAAGCTTTTTAAAGGTTTCCGTAGAGGGAAGGGATAAGATGGATCTGGAAACGGTTCTGTTGCTGGTGAGCGGTCTGTACCTGCTGGTGATCTTCGCGGTGCTGGGGAGGCTGGGGCTGAAGGGGGATCTCCCCAAGTTCGTGGCGGTGATGAGGGCCGCCGTGCCCGTGGGGATGATCCTGGGCCTCGTCGACCTGATCGTCCTCGCGCTGAACCAGCTCTAGAGGCAGGCCCCTCCTACAGCAAGTTTTATAGGGGAGCGGTGAGACCGTCTCTGCGTGAGGACCTCGGAGGAGTATCTGGCGGCGCTCCGCCGGATGAAGAAGAACGTTTACATAGACGGCAAACTGGTGGAGAGGGACGATCCCCTTCTCCGGCCCTCCCTGAACATCCTCTCCAAGAGCTTTGACCTGGTGGAGGATCCGCGCTTCAAGGACCTCCTCGTCACGAGGTCCCACCTGGATGGGAGGCCCATCAACCGCTTCACCCACATCAACCAGAGCGCTGAGGACCTCCTGAAGAAGCAGGAACTGATAAGGAAGGCCTGCCACCTCACGGGGGGGTGCATCCAGAGGTGCATGGGCTGCGACGCCATCAACGCCCTCTCCGTGATCACGTACGAGACGGACAAGGCCCACGGCACGGATTACCACAGAAGGTTCACGGAATACCTGAAGTACTTCCAGAAGGAGGACCTCACGGCCGCCATGGCCCAGACGGACGTGAAGGGGGACAGGAGCCTGAGGCCCCACCAGCAGAAGGATCCCGACCTCTACGTGAGGGTGGTGGAGAGGAGGTCGGACGGGATCGTGGTGAGGGGGGCCAAGAACCACATCACCATGGCAGCCAACGCGGACGAGATCATCTGCGTGCCCACCAGAGCCATGGGTGAGGAGGATGGGGACTGGGCGGTGGCTTTCTCCCTCCCCGCCGACACGGAGGGGGTGAAGCTCATCACCCATGTGGCCAACGCCAGGCCCAGGGAGTACCTGAAGGCCCCCATGGGGGAGCTCGGCGCGGCGGACTCCTTCGTCATCTTCGACGACGTGTTTGTTCCCGAGGAGAGGGTGTTTATGTGCGGTGAGTGGGAGTTTGCAGGCCTGCTGGCCCATGCTTCCGGCGGTCTCTTCCACAGACACAGCTACTGCGGCTGCAAACCCGCCCTCACCGACCTGGTGATGGGATCCGTGGCCCTCACCGCCGACTACCAGGGTATTGCCAACAAGCCCCACGTGCGCTCCAGGCTGGCCGAGCTGGCGTGCGTGGCGGAGCTGGTCTACGCGGCCGGGATAGCGGCGGCGGTCACGGGGGAGAAGCACCCCTCCGGTACCTTCCTGCCCAACATGATCTACGTGAACATGGGGAGGAGGCACGCCGGGCTCAACGTGTACAAGGAGCTGGAGATCCTCACGGAAATCGCGGGTGGGCTCCCGGCCACCCTTCCCTTCGAAGGGGACTTCCTCAACCCAGAGACGGGGAAGTACCTGGAGAAGTACATCATGAGGAGGGCGGGTGTTCCGGCGGAGAACATCCACCGGTGCTTCCGCATGCTCTCCGACATGCTGGCCTCTTCGCTGGGAGGGGTGATGGCCATAGCGGGGGTGCACGGGGGAGGATCTCCCATCATGGAGGAGATCCTGATCCTCCTGACCTACGACTTCGACTCCAAGAAGGAACTGGTGAAGTACCTGGCGGGGATAAAGGACTGAGAGGATGGGGGAGAGAGCGGAGGCTTTGATCAGGATTCCTCTTGCTTTCGTCTACGGCGTCATCGCCTGGGCCTGGGGAATCATCGCCTGCCTGGCGGTGATCGTTCACTGGTTTCACGCCCTCATCCTGGGCAGGAGGCACCGGGGCATAGCCGAGTTCACCAACCGTTTCATAGCCTACGTCTACGAGGTCTACCGCTATCTCTACATGGTGACCAACGAGCGCCCCTGGCCTGTGAGTAGGAGCAGGAAGCCGCCCCCCCGCCCCGTGGAAATGAGTTAGGACTACTTCTCGCTCCTGGCTGCTCGTCGAGGTCGTGACCGAGCAGGTGGGAGGTCGTGTTTCCGCGGTTGCGGGGAGGAGGAGAGCCGTCCTGAGAAATATCTTTGACCTTTATTTGGAGAAGGATATAGTTGCGTTCTTCAGAATAGAGGGCAAGGCCAAGTTTGAAGACTTTGTGAGGGCACTTGCCTTACGTGTCAACGGTCCTCAGGCTAGCCCCAATTGCCCCCGATCTGAAGGTGAGCTGCAGGATGGCCTAGAAATCTTGTAACCGAGAAGCTCCGAAGGTCTATTTCTGGGATACGGGGCTGAGGAACGCGGCCGTGAACAATTTTTCTGACTTCACGGCGAGAACGGATGGAGGGGCAATCGCTTAAAATTTTGTTTTCGGTGAGCTCTCCCGTCTGCGCGATGACTTCGAGCTGCATTGCTGGAGGACCACGGGCGGAGGCGAAGTCGATTTTGTTTTGGCGGGGGAGGAGGAGAAGCTTGGGAAAGGGTTGCACAGCTTTCTGGAAGCATATAAACCAGAGCGGGCGGTTATCGTCACCCTCAGCGAGTTTGGAAGGAAGACCTCCAGAACCCTTGTGCACTGGGTCCCCGTATTCCACCTCTGAAGACACCATGGTTCCTTTCAATCTCACCTTACGAGGCTCCTTTCTGAAACCGGCCTTGAGTGGGTTTTGTGCCTTGTTAAAAGCTATTCGTTCGCTTCGAACTTCGATTTTTGCGCCAGGCTTTAAAAGGAGTTCACAGCCACCTGCAGATATGGAGCTCCCGTGCCCCACAGCCCGAGCCCGCCGGCCTCCTCCTAGAAGAAGCCGAAGGGCATCCCCAGCCTGCTCCCCACCCGATCGCCTATCCCCCCGGCGAAGGGGGCTCACGGGGGACCAGCTTCTGGTCTTCTTCGGCTGGAGCAGGGAGAGCCAGGTCACAGCCAGATACGTGCACCTCTCCGGGAGGGAAGTGGACGAGGCCCTGGCCAAACCCTACGGCCTGGCCCCCGAGAACGCACCCACCTTCTGCCCCCCGGTGCGACTCCACCGTCCAGGGGGGCTCAACCACTGCCCGAGGTGCTCGGCCCTCCTTTCCCTGGCGGAGGGGGCCAAGGGCGGAGGAGCTCAGGAGGAAGGAGGGGGAGCTCGTGGCCGGGTGGTGTGGAAGCTCATCGAGCTGGTTCCCGATGTGGTCAAGAGGGCCCTGGTCGAATCTGGGGCCCCGAAGGAAATTGAACCGTATCGAGCTGGTGCGGCAGGCGGGATTCGAACCCGCGCTACAGGCTCGGCAAGCCTGTGTCCTAGACCAGGCTAGACCACTGCCGCACCATAGGAATCTCTTGGGGAAGATATTTAAGCCGGAGGGGAAGTGGGAAGGTGATTTAAGCAAGCGAGGAGAGGTAGGAAGGGAAGCACGTGACCCAGCTGGAGTACCTGCTGTTGGCCGTGGTGGCAGTGGTGCTGGGTTGGATTTTCCTGCCTGGGTGGAAGGTTCTGGAGGGAAGGAGGCTCGCCGTGAGGTTGAACAGGCTGGAGGGGGAGCTCAGGAAGCTCACGCAGGAGAACCTCCGGCTGAGGGAGGAGATCCTGAAGAGACCGGAGCACGAGAGGATGGAAATAGGGAAGGTCTCTTCGCTGGTGAGGGACCTGGAGGCCCTCAGGAGCGCCGTGGCGGGAGCGAAGGTGAGCCTGGATAAACTCCAGAAGAAATATGGGTTGGCCCCCAGTCCAGAACTCCTCACCAAAATCCTCCAGTCTCAGCCTGAGCTAAGCTGGGCCCTGAGGGAGAGGCTGGCCCAGGACATCCTGGTGGGGGAGGTGGGCAGGGCGGTTCTGAGAGCCCTCGCCTCCTCGCCTTCGCTGGACCAAGCCTCGGCCAGTTCAGGCGTGCCCCTGGCTGTGGTGAAGAGCGAGGTGAGGAGGCTCCAGACCCTCGGTTACCTGGATGAGCGTTTGAGCCTTACCCAGCTGGGGAAGATGAGCCTCAGCTGAGGTCAGAGCACCCTCGAGGCGGCTTTCTTCACCCTCTCCGCGAAGCGCGGAAGGGTGAGCACCCTCATCAGGTACCTGGGGGTGGCACCCTCCCTGAGGGCCCTGGCTATGGGGGAGATCTCGGAAAGCCTCCTCCTCCCCTTCTCCATGAGGACGGGGATTTCCACCTTGCCCATTCTCGGCTCCGAGAGGAAGAGGTCCACCAGGGGCACATCCAGGAGGACGTAGCCGCGCGGCACCCCAGCCTTTTCGGCTATTTCGTCCTGAAGCCCCAGGAGGGAGTCCCAGCCCCCGAACCTCCTGAGGAGGTGCTTCCTTTCCCTGTCCCCCAGCCTCTTCCTTGGCTCCTCGTAGGCCGGTTTCAGGAGCTGACGGTACTTCAGCCTCAGCACCATCTCCTCGCCGTACCCCCCCATCCTCCTCAGCTCCTCCAGCAGCTCCCCGTCCGTCCTGGCGTAGAGCTCCATGGGGGACTTGCCCCTCGCAATGGACCACTCCACAGCGTTGGCCAGCATGAGCTCCGCCGCCCTGACGGTAGGATGGAAGTAGACGGAGGAGTACATCAGTGACCTGGCGGTCAGCATGCCCTCCACGGCCTCCATCCCCTTGTTCAGGATCATGAGGCGGTTGCCCCTGATGACCAGCGTGTTGAGGAGCCTTTCCACGTCTATCATCCCCAGCGCCACCCCAGTGAAGTGGGCGTCCCTCAGCAGGAAATCCATCTGGTCCAAGTCCACCTCGCTGGCCAGCAGCTCTGCCAGGTACCTCCTGCGGTGCCTTCCCCTCATCAGGGAGGCCACCTCCTCTGGGTCTATCCCCCATCTCTCAAGCTTCTCCCGTATTCCCTCCATCCCCAGGGGTTTCCTTTCCTCTCCCTGCAGAGAGGCCTCCCCCCTCACCAGCTCGCAGCCCACCTGCACGTGGTCCTTCCCCAGGTGCTTCAGCATCAGGGCTTCCAGCGTGTGGGAGAAGGGGGGATGCCCCACATCGTGCAGGAGGGCGGCGGCGCTCAGGAGGAGGAGCTCCTCCCTCTCCAGGCCCCTCATCGCACCGAACTTCCTGACCAGGTGGAGGACCCCCAGGGAATGCTCGAACCTGGAGTGGTTGCCGCCGGGGAAAACCAGGTAGGCCATCCCCAGCTGCCTGATGCCCCTGAGCCTCTGCACCTCCGGGGCCTCCAGCAGGTCCAGGGAGGGACCCTCCAGCCGCAGGCTGCCGTGGATGGGGTCGTGAATGGTCTTCTCGTCCCTACCCACCGGCTTCCTCCTCCAGAAGGTGGACGAGGGGGGCGTCGGGATCGTTCTTCACGGTGCTGTGCACGATGAAGGTCTCCGTCTCCCTTACCCCTTTGAGCTCATGAATCCTCTCGACCACCTCCCTGAGCTCTTCGGGGTTCCTCACCATCACCACCATCACGGCGCTGTACCTCCCGAAGACCCTGTGGAACTCGCTCACGTGGGGTATTCCCAAGATAACCTGCTCGTTCCTCCTCCTCACTTCTTCCTGCGGGTCCTCGTTGATGAAAACGTAGGCCTTGGTCTCCAGACCCAGCCTGGAGGGGTCCACCCTTACGGTGAAGGAGACCCCCTTTTTCTTCAGCTCCTCGATCTTCTTCGAGGCCGTCTGGCGGGAGATTCCCACCCTCTTCGCCAGCTTGCTCACGGGAAGGGAGCTGTCCTTGAGGAGCTCCAGCAGCAGGCGCTTCTCCGGCTCCCTCATCACTGGGAGGTGGAGTTCTCCTTTTTTACATTTTGTTAATCGCGGGGGAGGAGGTGCTTACATGCTGGAGCCTGGTCCCCCGGCTTCCAAAAGATACGGGGGTGCGGAGCGGTACGAAAGTCTTTTTATAGTGAGCTCGAAGTTTTCTTGTTCCATGTCAGGGTTCAGGGGAGGAGTTCATCCGAGCGGCCTGAAGCTCACGGGTTTCAAGAGGATAGAGGTCCCACCCCTTCCACCTCGTGTGGTGATTCCCCTCAGACAGCACCTGGGAGCCCCGTGCGATCCCCTGGTGGAGAAGGGGGCCCAGGTGAAGACGGGGCAGAAGATAGGGGACTCGAACGCCCCCGTTTCCGCCCCCGTTCACGCCTCGGTTTCAGGCACGGTGGCAGAGCTCTCCCCCCGCAGGCTGCCCACAGGCGACAGGGTCCTTTCGGTGGTGATAGAGTCCGACGGGAGGGACGAGTGGGTGAGGATGCCTCCCCTCGATCCGGAGAAGGCGTCTAAGGAGGAGCTGTTGCAGAGGGTGAGGGAGGCCGGGATAGTGGGGATGGGAGGAGCTGGCTTCCCCACCCACGTCAAGCTCAATCCCCCCAAGAAGGTGGACACTCTGCTGATCAACGGGGTGGAGTGCGAGCCCTACATCACCGCCGACCACCGCCTGATGCTGGAGGAGGGGGAGAAGGTGGTAGAAGGGGCCAAGATCATGGCGAGGATCCTGGGGGTGACGAGGGTCCTCATAGCCATCGAGGACAACAAACCAGACGCCATAGAGCACATGCAAAAGCTGAGCGAGGGCTGGGGGGAGGTGGTGAAGCTGCGTACCAAGTACCCCCAGGGGGACGAGAGACACCTCCTGAAGGCCGTTTTGGGGAGGGAGGTGCCCGCGGGAGGCCTGCCTCTGGACGTGGGAGCGGTGGTCCAGAACGTGGCCACCTCGAAGGCCGTCCACGACGCCGTGAAGCTGGGTATTCCGCTGGTGGAAAGGGTAGTCACCGTGACGGGGGCAGTGGCGGAGCCCAAGAACCTGAGGGTGAGGGTGGGGACCCCCTTCACCTATCTCCTGCAGCAGTGCGGGGGGGCGGCGGGGAAAGTGGGGAAGGTGGTGGCGGGAGGACCCATGATGGGGTTCGCCGTCCACGAGGAGGTGCCCGTGGTGAAGACCACGGGCTGCGTGCTTTTGATGGAGGAAAGGGAGGTCGGGGAAGAGGAGGAGGGCCCCTGCATCAGGTGCGGGAGGTGCGTTGACGCCTGTCCCATGGGCCTGATGCCCACTCATCTCGTGAGGCTGGTGAGGAAGAAGGACTTCGAGGCCTGCCTGCAGTACAACCTCACCAGCTGCGACGAGTGCGGGTGCTGCGCCTATGTCTGCCCCTCCAAGATTCCCATCGTGCATGTGATAAGGGAGGGGAAGAAGGGGATCAGGAGGCTGAAGAAATGATACCGGGCACCAGGCTGAGGGTTTCGCCAAGCCCCCATCTCAAGGACAGGGTTTCGGTGAGGCTGATCATGTTCACGGTGGTGGTGGCCCTCCTGCCGGCCTCAGCCTGCGGCGTCTACCTCTTCGGTCTCCATGCCCTCTGGGTGATCCTGGTCTCCGTGGCCTCCGCCCTGATTTCGGAGTTCCTGGGGTACAGGGCCATGGGCAAGAAGTTCACCATGGACGGCAGTGCGGTGATCACGGGCCTGCTCCTGGCCCTCTGTCTCCCCCCCACCGTTCCCCTGTGGATGCCTGTGGTGGGTTCTTCCTTCGCCATTCTCGTGGGCAAGTGCGCCTTCGGTGGTCTGGGCCAGAACCTCTTCAACCCTGCCCTGGTGGGAAGGGCCTTCCTCTCCCTGAGCTGGCCCGCCCTCATGACCACCTGGGTCTCCCCCTTCGAGGGGGTGAGCACGGCCACCCCTCTGGGCACCTGGAAGGCCGGAGGGGGGGATACCTCCCTTTCCGCTCTCTTCCTGGGAAACGTGGCTGGGTGCATAGGGGAGACCTCCGCCCTGGCCATTCTGCTGGGTGGGATCCTGCTGATAGCCTTCAGGTACATCGACTGGAAGACCCCCCTCTCCTACATAGGCACGGTGGGCCTGCTCATGTTCCTGCTGGGTGAGGATCCCCTCTTCCACATGCTGGCCGGAGGCCTTTTCTTGGGTGCCTTCTTCATGGCCACCGACTACGTCACCACTCCCCTCACGGGCAAGGGAAGGGTGATCTTCGGTCTAGGGGCGGGGCTCCTGGTGGTGGTGATAAGGATGTACGGGGGGATGCCCGAGGGAGTCACCTACTCCATCCTGATCATGAACGCCTTCACTCCCCTCATAGACAGGTACACCAGGCCCAGGGTGTACGGGACGGTGGGAAAGAAATGGTGGGTAAGAAAGAAGTGAAGCCGGTGGCGGTGCTGGTGATCACCTGCGTGGTCTGGGGAGCCCTCCTGGGCCTCATCCACGGTGCCACGAAGGAGAGAATAGAGGAGGCGGAGAGGGCGGAGCTCTACCGCACCCTCTCAGAGATCTTCCCCGGTGCCCAGTTCAGCGAGGAGAACGGTCGCTACGTCTGCATGGAGAACGGGGAGGTGGTGGGGTATGCCGTGGTGGTGGAGGAGAGGGGCTTCGGGGGGAGGATGGAGGTGGTGGTGGGGGTCTCTCCGGAGGGAACCGTGGTAGGGGTCAGGGTGGTTTCCCACGGCGAGACCCCAGGTCTGGGATCCAAGATAACGGAGGAGGGCTTTCTGGCCCAGTTCGGGGGGAAGAGGCTGGAGGAGATAGCCCTTAAGAAGGACGGGGGGGAAATAGAGGCGGTGACGGGAGCCACCATAAGCTCCAGGGCGGCGGTGAGGGCCGTGAGGAAGGGTCTGGAGAACCTGAGGGGGTGAGGGGATGAAGGTCCAGGAGTTCACGAAGGGTATCCTGAAGCGGAATCCGGTGCTGGGGCTCGTCCTGGGTCTGTGTCCCGTCCTCGCCATCACCACGAGGGTGGAGAACGCACTGGGCATGTCCGTCGCCTTCACCTTCGTAATCGTTCTCTCCAATCTCCTCATTTCCCTCCTCAAGAGGTTCATCCCCAGGGACGTGAGGATCCCCACCTTCATCGTGATCATAGCCAGCTTCGTGACCATCGTGGAGATGCTGATCCATGGCTACTCGCCCTCCCTCTACGAGCAGCTGGGGATCTTCCTTCCCCTCATCACCGTGAACTGCATCGTGCTGGGAAGGGCGGAGGCTTTCGCCTCCAAGCGCCCTGTTCCCGAGACCCTGCTGGACACCCTGGGGATGAGCGTGGGCTTCTCCCTCTCCATCCTCGTCATTTCCTTCCTGAGGGAGTTCTTCGGGACGGGCAAGGTCTTGGTCTTCGGGCACCAGGTGGTCCCAGGCCTCCTTTCCTCCCCGGCCACGGGCATGATCCTGCCCCCGGGAGCCTTCTTGGTGATGGGCATCCTGCTCGCCTTGCTGAAGAAGGCGAGGGTGATATGAGATGGAGAACCTCCTCGGGATAGTGATAGCGGCCATCTTCATCAACAACATCGTTCTGACGAAGTTCCTGGGCCTCTGTTCCTTCTTCGGCATCTCCACCAGGGTGAAGACTGCGGTGATGATGGGGATGGCCGTCACCTTCGTGGCCACCTGCTCCTCCCTCATCACCTGGCTCGTCCACAGGTACTTCCTTGTGCCCTTCCACATAGAGTACATGAGGATCGTGGCCTTCATCCTGGTGATAGCCTCCTTCGTCCAGCTGGTCGAGATCACCATCAGGAAGCTCTCTCCCCCCCTCTACAGGGCCTTCGGAATCTACCTCCCCCTCATCACCGTGAACTGCGCCATCCTGGGTGTGACCCTGATCAACGTGGACGTGGAGAGGTACTCCTTCCCGGCCGCCGTGGTAAACGGCTTCGCCACGGGTCTGGGCTACAGCCTGGCCATCCTGATGATGTCGGGGATGAGGGAGAGACTGGAGATCTCCGATGCTCCCTCCTCCTTCCGCGGTCTTCCCCTGGCCTTCCTCACCGCTGCCCTCCTGGCCCTGGCCTTCCAGGGTTTCAGCGGGATGGTGGAGTAGATGATAGAGGAGATGGGGGTCCTGGGGATAATGGGGGTCGCCTTTGCCGTCATGCTGGTGGTGGCGGCCAGGAAGATGGCCGTTCAGGTGGACGAAAGGATTGAGAAGATCAGGGAGAAGCTTCCAGGGGCCTCCTGCGGGGCCTGCGGGCTCAAGGGCGGGTGCGATGCGCTGGCGGAGGAGCTGGTGAAGGATCCCTCCCTCCTGAGCAAGTGCAGGCTGGCTGGTCCGGAGGAGAAGAGGGAGATAGGGAAGATCCTGGGGATAGAGGTGAAGGAAGAGGAGAAAAGAAGGCTGCCCCGCGTGAGGTGCACGGGTGAGTCCAAGATCCTCTTCGACGCCTCCGGGGAGAGAACCTGCTCCGCCCTCTCCGACCTGGCCGGAGGACCCCTTGCCTGCCCCTACGGGTGCCTGGGGGTGGGGGACTGCGTGAGGGCCTGCCCCTTCGGGGCCCTGAGGATGGAGGGAAGGCTGCCTGCGGTGGACGAGCGGAGGTGCACGGGCTGCGGGCTGTGCGAGCAGGCCTGTCCCAGGGGTGTGATCAAGCTCCTCCCGGAGGACACCAAGGTCCTCCTCCTCTGCAACTCCCCCTCTTCCGGAAAGGAGGTGAACGCCTCCTGCGCCAGCGGGTGCATCAAGTGCAGGATCTGCGAAAAGTCCTGCCCCGTTCAGGCCATAAAGCTCGAACCCCTCCCCGTCATCGACCCCATCCTTTGCAACGCCTGCGGGACCTGCGTGGAGAAGTGCCCACGCAAGGTGCTTAAGCTTGGCGTGGTCCCCCCCTCCCCGATTCCTTCCCCGCCCGCACCCGCCTCAGGGTAGCTCCTCCGTCCTGGGGAGGTCCCAGGAGTCCGAGTACAGGATCTTCCCGTCCGAGCCCACCAGCATGGCCTTCACGGTCTTGCCGGAGCGGGAGAGGAGGTCGGCCAGCTCCTTCCCTCCTTCCGGTCCAAGCACGAAGAGGGTCGTGCTCAGGGCATCGGCGTCCACGCAGTTCTCCGCTATCACCGTGACGCTCATGCACTCCACCGCCGGCTCTCCCTTCCTGGGATCGAGGATGTGGTGGACCCTCCTGGAGCCCAGGAAGAAGAACCTCCTGTAGTCCCCGGAGGTGGCGATGGAGAAGTTCTCCAGCTCCAGCACCAGCATCACCTCCTCCTTCCTGGGGTGCTGCACCCCTACCGTCCAGCTTTTGCCGAAGCCCCTTGCCTCTCCCCCCACGTTCACCAGCCCCGCCCTCACCCCTGCCCCCCTGAGGATC
>CALJER010000006.1 GCA_938074535.1 uncultured archaeon | reverse complement strand
AATCGCATCGATGAGGATGGGGAGGAACATCCAGGGCCTGGGCCCGGAGGGGCTGGAGAGGATGAGGCCCAGCACGAACCCCCTGACGACGGGGGGAATCGGCTCCCCCGAGAGGAAGATTCCCTCCACCTCCGGGGGGATCCAGGCCCTCAGGCTGGGGAGAAGGAGGCCGAAGAGGACCTGGGACTTAACGCTTGGGGGGATGTTGGGGTCCCAGAGGACGTGGAAGGGGAACATTGCCCCCTCCACCTCCTCCTCCCTCCGCCTCTCCCTCTCCCACCTCAGCTTCTCCTCCAGTCTGAGGAGTTCCTCCTCGCCAAGCCAGAGGGATTCCCTTACCTCCGGGGGGATCTCGGTTTCTCCCTCCTCCCAGCTGCCGTGGAGGCGGGGAGGCCTGCCCTCTTCGAAGTTCCTCCTCCCCTTTCTTTCTCCACGACCTTTCCTCCCCCCCATTCCTCCCCCCTCTAAGCCTGGAAAAAAGAAAAATGGGGGTTGGTTGCCCAGAGGGCCTTTCCATGGGCCTCCACTCCCGCCTTCTGGGGGGCGAAGTGCTCCGCCTGCCGGAAGGGGTGAAGCTGAGCTCGGGTCCCGGGAGGGCTCTAGGCCCGAACGGCGCCTGCCCTCACCAGCAGCGCGGCCAGGAGGAACCCCAGCGCCACGTCCGGACCGCTGCAGAGCGGGGAGGGGACTCCCGAACCCAGCGCCCACATCAGGAGGTTGTGGAGGAAGTCCAGGGAGAAGGGAACGCAGAGGACCACGGAGAGGGGAGGGGAGAGCCCCCAGAACACCAGCAGGGCGGAGAGCTTGAAGGCCACCACGCTCGCCACCCCCTTACCTCCCCACTCCGCGAAGAGGCGGGCCCATTCCTCCGTGGCTTCCACGGCCATCCCCCGGTAGACCACCATGTCCCAGGTGAAGAGCCCCGTGAAGACCGCGGAGAGGACTCCCACCGCCAGGACCGCCCTCTCCCAGCTGTTCGACCTCAGCCACCTCCTCCACCACCACCCGACCAGCTCCATGCCCCTCACCCAAGCCTGGATTTCGCAAAAAATTCCCTGGAAAACGGGTCAGCGGTCCCAAGGACGTCCCATTGGTGGGTTTTCGACGGGTGCTTGCTCTTCACCGGGAGGTTTCGCAACCTTCCCCCCCGCTTTCTGCCTTCTTTGGCCGTATCGATGAACTCTCTCCCCCCGCACCATCTGCCTGCGGGGGTTCATCCCGCCGGCGGGGGGAGGTGAGCCGCCCCCCTGGGGGGGTTGGGCGCCGCCTTGGGTCCCCCGGAGCGTTCCAGCGAGTCCTGTGGGCGCAACTTTTTTACCGAGCGGAGCAACGGGTGATTTGTGCCCGTCGTCCACGTGATGGTCTGGAAGGGGTTCTCCAACGCGGCCAAGAAGAGGGTGATAGAGGGCATGACCAGGGTCTTCACCGACCTGGGTGTACCAGCAGAAGCGGTGGAGGTGATCCTCCACGAGATCCCGAAGGAGAACTGGGGCGTGTGCGGTGAGCAGGCCAGCGAGAGGCTGAAGCAGGTGCAGACGCCCTGAAGGCCGGAGCCTTTAACACCCCGAACAAATTTTTTCTCTTTTCCCGGAAGGATAGGCGGGGATCCGGGAGGTTGGTCCAGAACGTGTTTGCGTGATACGGGAGGCGGCGGAAGGGGGGATGGAAAGGAAGCGGGTGTTACGAAAGAGAGGGGCGTGGGCGATTTTCGGAGAGGAAACCCACGGTTCCTTTTTGGGAAGGAAGAGGGGTAGAAGAACGGTGATGGGGCATCTCCGGGTGGGAGAGGAGTCTGGAGGAGGTCGGTAAAAGGCTTTCCCTTTGCTGGAGGGTGGAGGGGAAGGCGGGGGAGAAAACTTCGGGCGGCTGCGTCGGGCCTGGTCTCGGTTCTCTCCCCGCGCAGCTGGAGAAGCTGGAGAGGAGGATCCGCAGGCTGGAGAGGTGGAGAAGGTCGGTGGAGAAGTCGGAGGTTCTCATGGAGCGCTACCGCGGGCTCTTCCACCCCCCGCGCCCTCTGCTGGAGAAGGGTGAGAGGGACATCCAGAGGCTCAGGGAGCTCATAGAGAGGAAGAGAGCGGAGACCAGGAGCACAAGAGTGGGCAGGACCGCGGGCAGGGGAGCCAGGTGAGTTTCAGGTGGGGAACTCCACGCCCTCCATCCAGACGGCCCCCAGCATCTCCAGGTCGGGGGGGAGCATGCTCAGTTCCCTGGGGTTGAGCACGTCTATCAGGGCCGGCCTCCCCTGCCCCCTGGCTTCCTCCAGCGCCTTCGCGATCTCTTCGGGCTCCCTCACCCTCCTCCCGAACCAACCCATCCCCTCGGCCACCCTGGCGTAGTCCACGTCGGAAAAGTCCACCCCGTAGTACTCCCCCCTGTACAGCAGGTGCTGCACTCCCCTGATCATCCCGTAGGAGCGGTCGTTGAGCACGATCACGTAGATTTTGGTCCCCAGCCTGGCCGCCGTCTCCATCTCCTGGATGTTGAACATGAGGGAGCCGTCCCCCGTGAGGAGGTAGACCTCCCTTTCGGGGCGGACTAACTTGGCTGCTATGGCGTAGGGCAGGCCCGTGCCCAGGTGGCCGGAGTCCGCCGCCCAAAGGAAGGTCCTGGGCTCGTACACGCGGTTCAGGTAGTGGGCCCAGAGACCCACGTTGCCGCCGTCCACCACGGTGATGGCGTTCCGGGGGAAGAACCTCCTGACCTCGTACACCGCTCTCATGGGATGAATGCCCTCGTAGTTTCCCAGGGCCGTCCTCTCGTTCTCCCTGATCCACTCCTCTTCCTCCCTCTTCCAGCGGGAGAGATCCTTCCTCCTGGGGTCGCTCCTCCTTTTCACCTCCTCCAGCAGGAGCCTGAGGGTGGCCTTCGCGTCCCCCAGGATGGCCAGGTCCACCTGCCGGTTCAGGGCGAGGTTCTCCGGGTCCAGGTCGATCTGGATCACCTTCTGGACCCCCGGCTCCCCCCACGCTGGAGGCCTGCCGAAAAAGTCCAGGTCCCCCATCCTGCACCCCACCACCAGCACCAGGTCCGCGCTGGACTGGGCCCCCAGCGCGGCGGGGGAGTCGGGGATGAGGTAGAGGGGATGGTCCTCCGGCAGGATGCCCTTGGCCACGTGGCTGGGGGTCAGGGGGATGGAGAGGTACTCCACCAGCTCCCTCAGCTCCTCGTGGGCTCCCGACCAGAGGGCCCCTCCACCGGCGTGGATGAGGGGATTCTCCGCCCGGAGGAGGAGCTCCGCCGCCTCTTCGACCAGCTCCCTCCTTCCGGCCGGGGGCCGGAGGGCATCGTACCTGTGGGCGGGAGGGATGAACTGGTCAGAGGGGACCTCGACGCGCTTGAAGAGCAGGTCGACGGGGAGGTCCAGGTGGATGGGTCCCGACCTCCCCCTCACGACCGTCCTGAGCCCCCTGTCCAGCAGCTCGGGAAGCCTTTCGGGCTGGTATACCGCGGCGCTCCACTTGGTCACCGCCTTCAGGACCTGCACCTGGTCCAGGCTCTGCATGCTCGCCCTGTCGGGATAGCACTTCCAGGTCTGGTGCTGGGCGGTGAGCACCACCATGGGTATCCCGTCGGCGAACGCGGGATAGACGCCGGGGACCAGATCGGCGGCCCCAGGACCCACCGTTCCCACGCAGGCCGCCACCTGACCGGTAAGGCGATAGCAGGCGTCGGCCATGTGCGCCGCGGCCTGCTCGTGCCTGGTGAGGAAGAAGTCGATGCCTGGCTCCTTTCTGATGGCCTCCAGGAGGGGGGTCAGTTCTCCCCCCGGCACGCCGAAGACCCTGCTTATGCCTTCCTGGACCAGGCACTTGGTCAGGATCTC
>CALJER010000005.1 GCA_938074535.1 uncultured archaeon | reverse complement strand
TTCAGCGGCGTTTTCACCTTCACCGTGACCAACGCCGAGGGGTCGACCCACGCCATCAAGCAGGTGCAGCTTACCCTGCCCTCCGGGTGGAACGGGGGCGCCCCGCTGAAGAAGGTTCCGAAGGACAACATCGTCCACTGTATTGATGATGATAATATTGTGATTCTGCCGGCGGGAACCGTTGTGGAAGTTCTCGCTGACGACGCAGACAACATCATTATCCCGGAGAATACCGATGTAATCGTTCCAGAGGGCGCGAATCTTCTCTGGTTCAGCATCCTCTGGACATTGCAAGACAACGCCATCATGGAGCCGACCAGCGACAGGTGGACGGAGAACTTTGAAACTATGAGCGATCTGGCCGATGGGTACGTGAGCACCGAGGAGAATTTTAAGGTGGCGAAGCCCCTCACCGTCAGCTTGGTGGAGGACGGCCGGCTTAGGCTCCTGCAAGATACCCTCGTGATATGGAAGGATGACAACATAGTGATTCTGCCCGAGAACCTGTTGGCTCAGGTCGTTGGTTTAAACGAACACGAACGCGCCGAACGCGAGAACCTAGACATTATGCCAATTGGGGAGATAAAGGTGAAAGTGAGGGACAACATCTTCAGGATCGTCACCCTCAGCGATAAGGACAGTCCACCACTACGGGCTGGGCATCAAGTGCAGCTGGTGGAGAACATCGTGGTGATACCCGCCAACACGCCGGTGAAGATTGAAGGCACTCTGAGGGCCAGGATTCCGGAGAACACGAAGGTGATCAGGGAAAACGGAAAGAAGCTGAAGGTAGAGGCGTTTGAGAGTGTTGAGAATGTGCCGGCCAACTGGGAGCAGGCTACTGGGACTTGGAGGGCGATAGGGGACAACACCCTTAAGCCCGGCAACAGCCTGCAGTTCCCGGTGAGTCTGACGGCGCCCACCGCAGCCGGTACATACACCATCTACGTAACTACCACCGACACCGCCGGTATCATAATCGACACCCCCGTGCAGATCACCGTGGACAACGCCGCCCCCTCCCTGACCATCTCGGTCTCCCCGAGCTGGGTGAAGGGAGGAGTGGAGGTCACGGTGACCGTGAAGGGTAACGAGCCCTTCACCTTCGACAACGTCTTCTTGGCCGAGAACAACGGGGAGAACGTGCGCCTCACCATGACGCCCAACGCCGACAACACGGAGTGGACCGGAACCTACACCACTAGCGAGAACGAGAACAGGGACGGCTGGGCAACCATCACGGTGGTGAACGCCAGGGACGACGTGGGTAACTCCACCACCGTCTCCGAAGCCAAGCTCTTCATCGACAGGAGGAAGCCGGGCAAGCCAGACTTGCGTGCAATGGGCTTCCCCCGTGCCTGGGATCCCAGCTCCAGCTTTGCCATAAACCACACCTTCTCCTCTGACAATGACAACTTGGCTGTGGTTCCACCTGATTACAGCCCCGAGAACATGAAACTCGTGATTCTGGTGGACAACCAGCAGGTGGCCACCCTCACCGCGGGTCCCACCGGAAGGGTCAGCTACACGCTGACGCTTTCCGACGGGAAGCACGTGGTGGGTGCCTACTTCGTGGACAGGGCGGGCAACGTGGGAGAGGAGAACCTGGAGAACGTGGTGATCGACAACACCAAGCCCACCATTACCTTCGTCTTCCCGGAGAACGGACAGTACATCAAGGACAACACGCCCACCATCCGGGTAATTATAGCGGACACCGTGGGGGTGGAGAACAGCAGGGTCATCGATGGCGTCGATGACAGGGACGGGTACAGAGTGTGCCTCTGCTACGAGAACGGCACACCCATTGCGGAGAACCTAGTGCCCAGCGCTGACCCCACTCAGACCGACAACGTCGCGGGCAGAATCGTCTTCACCACCTTCACCTTCGAGAACACCTGGCCCACCGAGCTCGCCGACAACACCTACATCCTCCGCGTCATAGCGGGGGACAACTTCAGGCTCGAGAACGTCTGGATCAAGTTCACGGTGGACACGAAGCCACCCAGCCCGCCGGCTAACCTGGTGGGGAGCATCAAGGGTGGGGAGCTGGACGATCCCGCCGGGACGAAGACAAGAACCCTCAGCCTGAGGGGTACCGCGGAGGCCGGTGCCACCATCACGGTCTACGTGACCATCGACGGAGGGGTCACCTGGACCGAGGTCACCGCCTACAGGACCACCGCAGGCCCGGACGGCAGCTGGCTTATCACCAACATCGACCTGAGTGCCTATGCCGGGAAGACCCTCGGAATAGCCGTGACCGCCACCGATCTAGCGGGGAACGAGAGCGGCAGGACCCTCTACGGATACTTCATCTACGACGCCTCCGCCCCAACCGTGAGCATCACTTCCCCGAAGACCGGCACGAAGACCAGCAAGGCCAGCATCGAGGTCACCGGAACCGTCACCAAGGATCCCTGGGAGGAGTGGAGCGACATCAAGCTCACGATACAGGTGGGAACGGGCAGCGTGACGGTGCCGCTGTTCGGCACCGGCAACACCGCCAGCTTCACCTACAGCGTGGCCCTCTCCGAGGGAACGAACACCATCATGGCGATAGTCAGCGACGGCCTGAACAGCAGCTCTGCCTCCGTGACGGTCACCAGAACTGTCACGCCCTGGGCCACTTACGCCGTGGTGCTGGTGATCATAGCGCTGATCCTGGCTGCGATCGCGATACTGAGGGTAAGAAAGTAAACACCGAAACCCTCTTTTTTATTTTTCTTTTCTATTTTTCTGTCCTGCTCAGCCCTTTTCAGCTTCCGCCTGATGGGAAACCCGATGGACAAAGGTTGATGCTCAGGACTCCACTTCCTCTGGTCTCAGGATCTCCAGCGCTCCCGTGAGGGGATGGATCTTGGCCACCAGCTCCCCGCGCTCGAACACCCTCACCATTCCGTCCTCCCCTGACACCGTCACTCCCACGGCCCCGGTGAGGGAGGTTATGCCCGCCACCGCCCTGTGCCTCGTTCCCAGCCCCTGCGGCACCCTCACCTCCCCCTCCACCACCAGGTACCTCATGGCCGCCAGCACCCTGCCGTTCCCCCCCACCACGAAGGCCCCGTCGAAGGCTCTGGCATACCTCTTCAGCAGGTCCCAGTAGTGCCTGTTGGTGATGTTGATGTCGTGTCCCTCGAAGGGGTTGAGCATGAGCTGCCTGGACCTCTCCAGGACCTTTTCCTCCTCCCCCACCACGAAGGCTGCCCCTATGGGGTTCTCCCCCCCGGGGTGGGCCAGCTCCCTGCACAGGTCCACGGTGGCCTTGAGCACGGGCTCGGTTTCGAGTCTGGCAAGGATGGGTTCTCCCCCCCTCACCCTGTAGAGGAAGAGGGAATCCAGGAAGCCCCCCTCCCCCTCCACCAGGCAGACCACCCAGTCCCCCTCCGACAGCTTTCCCCTGGAGAGGGCGCAGGAGACGGCGTGGATGATCTTCTTTTCCTTCTCCCGGGGAAGGAAGGCCAGACGCAGGCAGGAGGGATCCGAGGTCTCTTCCGTCGTCACCAGGAGGGGCCTGGGCTCGCCCTCCGGCGGGAGACCCCTGGAGGCGATCACCATCAGGCTTTTGGCGTTCACCTTAGAAACGAGCTGCCTCGCGCTCTCCAGCAGTTCCGCGGCGGGGTTCATCCTTTCTTCTCCCTTCTGACCCCCCCACCGCCGCAGCCAATTCATACTGGGTCGGAAGTTCTTTATAGCCTTTTCCCACCGCGGGCCCACCGGGATCCCGGGGGACCACCTCCTCCTCCAGGAGCCTAAATATCCCGGGGGCCCCTGGAGGAAAAGGGGAGGCATGCTCTACAGGGTGCTGGCCGAGGCCCTGGAAAGGCTGGAGCGCACGCCTGGCTACCTGGAGAAGAACGCCATCATCGTGGAGCTCCTGAAGCAGACCCCCAAGGAGGAGATGGAGCGCGTGGTCTACCTCCTGCTGGGGAGGCCCTGGCCGGCGTATGTGTCCAAGGAGACCGGGGTGGGTCCCCAGCAGCTCAAGAAGGCCCTCTCCCAGGCCTCCGGGCATTCCCTGGCGGAGATAGAGAAGAGGATGGCGAAGGTGGGGGACCTGGGGGAGGTGGCGGCGGAGCTGATGAAGGCGAAGAAGCAGGTCACCCTCTTCTCCCAGCCCCTCACGGTGGAGAGGGTTTTCGAGAAGGTCAAGTCCCTGCCGGAGCTCACCGGGGAGGGCTCCATGGAGAGGAAGATAGGCGTGGTGGCGGAGCTGCTGAGCGATGCCTCCCCCCCGGAGGCCAAGTTCGTGGTCAGGACGGTGCTGGGGGACCTGAGGGTGGGAATAGCGGAGGGGAGGATGAGGGACGCCATAGCCGCCACCTTCGGCCTCCCGCCGGAGGAGGTGGAGAAGGCCTACATGCTCACCACGGACTACGCGGTGGTGGCGAAGGCAGCCGCACAGGGGGAGAGGGCCCTGAGGGCCCTGGGGATAGAGGTGGGGCATCCCGTGAACCCCATGCTCGCCCAGAGGGCGGAGAGCATAGAGGAGATCCTGGAAAGGATGGGGGGAAGGGCGGCCTTCGAGCTCAAGCTCGACGGGATAAGGATCCAGGCCCACAGGGACGGGGACAGGATCAACCTCTTCACCCGCAGGATGGAGGACTACACCTCCATGTTCCCGGACCTGGTGAAGCCCCTGAAGGAGGCCCTGAAGAGCGAGAGGGTGGTGGTGGACGGGGAGCTGGTGGCCATAGATCCCAGGAGCGGGAAGCCCATGCCCTTCCAGGAGGTGCTCAGGCGCAGGAGGAAGTACGGGATAGAGAAGATGGCCAAGGAGCTCCCCATCCAGATCCACCTCTTCGACCTCCTGGTCCTGGACGGGAAGACCGTGGTGGACAGGCCCTACACGGAGAGGAGGGAGCTGCTGGAGAAGGTGGTGGAGCCGATCCCGGGGAAGGTCATGGTGGTGGAGAGGAGGGTCACGGGGAGGAAGGAAGAGGTGGAGGAGTTCCTGAAGCACTCCCTCTCGCTGGGGCACGAGGGTCTTCTGGCCAAGGAGCTCGGCTCCCCCTACAGGGCGGGGAGGAGGGAATTCCTCTGGCTGAAGCTGAAGCCGGAGGTGGACACGGTGGACCTGGTGGTGGTGGGGGCGCACTACGGGAAGGGGAAGAGGGCGGGGACCTTCGGGAGCTACGTGCTTGCGGCCAGGGACGAGCAGACCGGTGAGTACAAGACGGTGACCAGGTGCGGGAGCGGCTACACGGACGAGGACCTGGAGGAGCTCACGAAGATGTTCGAGGGGCTGAGGGTGGAGAAGCCCCCACCGGAGGTGAAGGTGGAGATAGAGTGCGATGCCTACTTCAGGCCGGAGGTGGTCTTCGAGGTGGCCTTCGAGGAGATCCAGCTCAGCCCCCCCGAGAAGCACACGGGGGGGGTGGGGCTCAGGTTCCCCAGGTTCGTGAGGGTGAGGGAGGACAGGAGGCCGGAGGAGGCCACCACGCTGGAGGAGATCCTGGGGATGTACAGGGCCCAGCAGCGCAGGAAGGGGGAGAAGAAATAGCGGGAGGCAGACCGGGGTGCTTTCAGGGGGAAGGCGCGACCTCCTCCAGCATCCTTTCCTCCAGCAGCCTCAGGAAGTCCTCCACCCTTTCCTCCGGCACCTGGGCCCCCCCGGCCACGGGATGGCCTCCCCCCTCCCCCCCCACGCTTTCCGCCGCCCTCCTCAGGCAGGAGGAGAGGTCCAGCCCCTTCAGGAAGAGGAGCCTCGAGCACCTGGCCGAGATCTTCACCCTCCCCCCGTTCCTGACCATCCCCACCACCGGTTTGAAGGGGTCCACCCTCCCCGAGCTCAGGGAGAGCCCGGCGAGGGTGCCCGTGAAGGTCTCCTTGACCACCCCCGTGGCGTCGAAGTACTGGAGGTAGCCCCTCTCACCCAGCTTCACCCCTCCCGCCTCGATCAGCTCCATTCCCCTGGCCAGGCTGCTCCGGTGGTGCCTGAGGAGGCGGAGCACGGCGGGAAAGTAGGCCCTGTTCCCCCTCGCCACCTCCAGCCCTATCACGGGCTGCTCGTGCCTGGCGGTGGAGTTCAGGCAGGTGGCGAACTCGCCGGCATCGCTCAGCTCTGGGTCCTCCCCCGTCAGCGTGTAGACCTCCCCCACGATCAGGCCCGGAACGTACCTGGAGAACTCGGGGGGGACGCTGCCCAGGGCCAGGGAGAGCAGGGCCCCCGCCAGCCTCCGCTTCTCGTCCGGGGTGAGGTCCGCGGGTCTCCTCCACCCGTTTTCCCCCCTCAGGGGTATTCCCAGGGACCTGACCAGCTCCAGGCACCCCTCGCTGGAGCGGGTGATGCCGGGGATGGGAGGATCGGAGAGGCCCTCCAGGGCCTGGAGGAGGGTCCGGCTGTGCCGCCCGTAGAGCTGCAGGTCCATCTCCCTCACCACCTTCCCCGTCCTCACCGCCTCCTCCAGGATCTCACGGTTCTTCCCCACCAGCCTCCCCCACGCGTTCTGCACATCCCCCACCGCCCCCACCACCGCCAGGGGGGAGAGGTCGGAGTTGGAGGGGTTGAGCTCCCTGGCCAACAGAAAGGCCATTCCCGCCCCGCTTATCTCCCTCGTCCCGTCCATCCCCATCGAGTGGGCGTTGAGGTGGAGGAGGCCCCCCCACCCCTCCGCTGTCTCCGGTGGATGGTGGTCGCAGATGATGACCCGGCCGGAGCGGTACCTCTCCCTGAGATGGGGGAGCTGGGAGCTTCCCAGGTCGGTGAACAGGGTGAGGGGGGCGGGGTCCAGCTCCTCCACCACCTCCCGGTAGAGCATGCGGACGAACTTTACCCTGTGCTCTATTCCCTCCCTCTCCAGGGCCCTGGAGAGGAGGGCGGCGGCGCAGATCCCGTCCACATCCATGTGGGAGACGATCTCCACGGGGTCCCTTCCCCTGTAGCCCCTCAGGACCTCGGCCGCCCTTTTTATCTCTCCCGGCACAGGAAACCTGGACGGGAGGGAGAATAAGGGTGACGGGATGAGGGCGGTGGAGCTCAGGGGGGACAGGGTCCTGATCCTGGACCAGACCCTCCTTCCGCACTCCGTGAGGGTGCTGGAGTGCAGGACCCCCGAGGAGGTGGCGGAGGCCATCAGGGAGATGAGGGTGAGGGGGGCCCCTGCCGTGGGGATGGCGGGGGCGATGGCGCTGGCCCTGGCCGCGCTACGGTCCAGGGGAAGCCCGGAGGAGAGGCTGAGGAGGCTGGAGGAGGTGGCGGAGAGGCTGAGGGGCACCAGGCCCACGGGAGCCGACCTCTCCCGCAGGCTGGAGCAGGTGATGGAGGAGGTGAGGAGGGCGGCCCGAGAGGGCGGTGACCTGGGCAGGGCGGCGGTGGAGGAGGTGAGGAGGAGGATGAGGGAGTACGACGAGGCGGAGCGCAGGATGGGCGAACACGGGGCGGGGCTCATCGGGGACGGCGCCACCGTTCTCACCCACTGCAACGCGGGCTGGCTGGCCACCCCGGGGAAGTACGGGACGGCCCTTTCGGCCGTCAGGTTCGCCAGGAAGCGGGGGAAGAGGGTGAGGGTGCTGGCCACGGAGACCAGGCCCCTCCTCCAGGGGGCCAGGCTTACGGCCTGGGAGCTCTCCAGGGAGGGAATAGAGGTGACGGTGATCACGGACGGGATGGTGGGATACTGCATGTCGAAGGGGATGGTGGACCTGGTGGCGGTGGGGGCCGACCGCGTCTTCAGGGACGGTCACGTGGTAAACAAGGTGGGGACCTATCCCATCGCCTCGTTGGCCAGGCGCCACGGTGTCCCCTTTTACGTCTTCGCCCCCCTCTCCACCTTCGACCCGGTAGGGAGGGCGGAGGAGGTGGAGATCGAGCAGAGGGGGGAGAGGGAGGTGGCGGAGGTGGCAGGCAGGAGGCTGGTGCCCGAGGGTGTGAGGGTGCTCAACCCCGCCTTCGACCTCACCCCTCCCGAGCTGGTCACGGCCATCGTGACGGAGGAGGGCATTCTCCGCCCCCCCTTCAGGAGGAGCATCTCGCGGGTGCTGGGGAAGGATTAAGCTTTATTTGGGCCGCGGCAAAAAGGAAAAGTGCCGGAGCTGGAAGAAATTTTTCACCCCAGGTCCGTGGCCGTGGTGGGGGCCTCCGCGGAAACGCTGGGGTACATCTCCGCCATCTCGGAGGGGAAGCTGGGCGACAGGCTCTTTTTGGTGAACCCCAGGTACGGGGAGTTCATGGGAAGGAAGTGCTATCCCAGCCTCCTCGACGTTCCCCAGCCCGTGGACTACGTCATCGTGGGCACGCCCGCCAGGGTGGTCCCCGACGTGATAAGGGACTGCGTGGAGAAGGGAGTGAAGGCGGTCCACATCTACTCCTCGGGTTTCAGCGAGACGGGGGAGGAGGGGGCCAGGCTGGAGAGGGAGATAGCGGAGCTGGCGAGGGGGAAGCTCAGGATAATAGGGCCCAACGGGATGGGTGTGTACTGCCCGGAATCCGGTCTCTTCTTCATCAACGGTCAGCCCCACGAGAGCGGGCCGGTGGGGTTCGTCTCCCAGAGCGGGACCTTCGCCATCTACTCCACCGCCGCGGGAGAGCTCGGGGAGGTGAGGTTCAGCAAGGTGGTGAGCTACGGCAACGCCGCGGACCTGGATGCTCCCGACTTCGTGCGCTACCTGGCCGGGGATCCGAGGACCAGGCTGCTGCTGGTCTACGTGGAGGGGACGAGGAGGGGGAGGGAGCTCTTCGAGGCCCTGAAGGAGGCGGCCTCCAGGAAGCCCGTGCTCATCCTGAAGGGAGGCATGACACCCGAGGGCGCCAGGGCGGCCTCCTCCCACACCGGCTCCCTGGCGGGGTCCCAGCGGATCTGGGAGGCCGTGTTCAGGCAGGCCCGCCTGATCCCCGTGGGGAGCTTCGAGGAGATGATGGATGCGGCCAGGGCCTTCCTCCTCTGCCCCCCACCCAGGGGAAGGGGGGTCTCCATGGCCTCGGTTTCGGGGGGAGTGAGCGTGGTGGAGACCGACGCCTGCGTGGAGATGGGTCTGCAGGTTCCCACCTTCGGGGAGGAGACCCTGCAGAAGCTCCGGGGGATGCTGCCCGCCGCCGGCACGAGCCTGAAGAACCCGCTGGATGTCTGGCCGGCCTTCGTTTCGGGGGCCCTCCCAGGGGTGCTGGAGACGGCCCTCTCCGACGACGGCATCCACGGCATGGTCCTGGAGGTGCAGATGGGGGCCTACTACCGCGACCTGGTGATGACGGAGGAGTACCTGGAGGAGCTGGCGGAGAAGTGCAGGGAGCTGCAGCTCAGGTTCGGAAAGCCCGTGCTGATCTCCAATCCGCCTGAGCTCGACTGGGGTTTCGCCCACAGGGTCAGGAGGATCTTCAAGAAGCACGGCCTTCCCGTCTACGGATCGGTGAGGAGGGCGGCGAGGGCCCTCTACCACCTCCACAGGATCTTCCTGAGGTACGGGGAGGAGGTCTTCCCCCTGGGGGGCCTGGGGCCCCAACGATACCTTTATAAACCCTCCCCTCTCTAAAAAACCTCAGCGAGAAAATGGAGTTTTGCCCCAGGTGTGGCAACATCCTCTTCCCTGAGAAGGCGAAGGGACTCACCAGGCTGGTGTGCAAGAAGTGTGGATACAAGGTGAAGGCCAGGAGCAGGGAGAGCTACAAGATAAGGGAGAAGGGCGTGGAGCCCAAGGAGATTCCGGTCATAGCCGAGTCGAAGAGGAAGAAAAAGAAGTTCGAGCAGGAGTACGAGCTGGAGCCCGTGGAGTTCTACGAGGAAATGTTTGAGGAGTGATCAGACCTTCACCACGGCCCCCTCGAGGGCCCTGGAGCAGGGACAGGACCTCTCCCGGGGAATTTTGGAGAGGGAGGAACGGAAGAGCCTTCCTATGGTCTCGAGTCCCTTCCCCATCCTCTCCGCCACCTCCGTGTGGGTGAGCCTGGTCCCCGCCAGTCCCGCCGCGAAGTTGGTCACCAGCCCCACTGCCGCGTAGCACACCTCCAGCTCCCTGGCGAGCACGCACTCGGGCACGTTGGTCATGCCCACCAGGTCCGCCCCCAGCCTGCGGAAGGCCCTGATCTCGGCCGCCGTCTCGAACCTCGGTCCCTCCGTGCACACGTAGGTCCCCCTCGGATGGAGCTTGAGACCCTCCGCCTTCGCCGCCGCCCTGAGGGCCGCCCGGAGCTCGGGGCAGTAGGGCTCGGTGAGGTCCACGTGCACCACGCCCTCCTTTCCTCCCCCGTGGAAGGTGGAGATCCTTCCCTTCGTGAAGTCCAGGAACTGGTCCAGGAGCACCAGCTCCCCCGGCTTCATCCTGGGCTGCAGGGAGCCGCAGGCGGAGACCGCCAGGATCCTCCTCACCCCCAGGGAGTGAAGGGCCCAGAGGTTGGCCCTGTAGTTGACCCTGTGGGGGGGAGCCTCGTGCTTCCTTCCGTGCCTGGGCAGAAAGGCCACGCGCTTGGGGCCCAGCACCCCCACCAGCACCTCCGCCTCCCCGTAGGGGGTCCTCACCCTCCTCCACCTCCCCTCCGAGAGCCCTAGCTGGTAGAAGCCCGTGCCCCCTATCACCCCCACCTCGACTTCCCGGGGCATCATACCCTGTTCCTTCGGTTCAAGTTCCCCCCCTCACGGAGGAGAACTCCCTCCCCAGCAGCAGTCTTCCGATGGCTATCTTCTGCGCCTCCACCGTTCCCTCCGCTATGCAGGACCCCAGCACCGAGCGCAGGGCGAGGTGGGCGTCGAGCTCGGTGGTGAGGCCCATGGCACCGTACCACATGGTCGCATCCGTCACCGCCTTCAGACAGTCCACCGAGGCCAGGAGCTTGGCCTCCGAGGCGGCCAGCGCCACCCTGGATGGGTTCCCCCCGCCCCTCCTCAGGCCCTCCACCATCTCCCCGGCCCTGTAGGTGAGGAGGCGCACCGCATCCACCCTCGCGCGGTGCTCCGCCAGCTGGAACTGCACCCCCTGGAACTTCGCCAGGGGCCTCCCGAAGGAGCTCCTCTGCTTCAGATACTCCGCACCCTCCTCCAGGAGCCTGAGGGTGGGCCCCACCAGGCTCATGGCCACCGCCACCCTGGTGATCACGAAGCCCTCCTGGATGAGGTAGACCCCCCGGTTCTCCTCACCCACCAGGTGGTGGAGGGGAACCCTCACCTCCTCGTACCTGATCCTGCCGAGCGAGGGTCCGAGCGTGTCCAGCTCCGAGCTCTCCACTCCCCTCTCCGCGATGGGGACATAGATCAGGCCCATCCCCCTGGGACCAAGCTCCGGCGAGGTCTTGCCCGTGACCAGGTGCCCTCCCCCCAGCTCCCTGGCCTCCGCCACCAGGCTTATGCACTGCTTCTCCCCCGTGACCACGTACTCCCCCCCCTCCTTCCTTATCCTCGTCCGGACCGCGGTGAAGTCCGTCCCGCAGCCGGGCTCGGTGGAGGCCAGTCCCAGCACCGCCTTCCCCTTCGCTATGGAGGGGAGCAGGGCCTCCTTCAGCTCCTCCCTCCCGTGCTCGGCCACGATGAGCCCCTCGGTGTTGGAGAGGAGCACGCACACGGTGAGGAACCCGCTCCTGTCCGCCCTGGAGAGCTCCTCGACGGCGATGAGGAAGGAAGGGAAGTCGGAGTTCGAACCGCCGTACTCGGCGGGGAGAAGGAGGCCCGTGAGCCCGAAGTCGGCCAGGGATTTCCAGAGCTCCACGGGGATCTTCCTCCTCCCGAAGATCTCCCTGCTCCTGGGCTCCACCGTTTTGGTCAGGAACTCCCTCACCGCTTTTCTGTAGAGCTCCTGTTCCTCGGTAAGAGGGGGCTCCATCCTCCTCTCTGGGAAGCGGGAAGTAAAAGATTAGCCCCCCCGGAGCTTCAGCCCCCACAGCTGATCCGCCAGCCTCTCCAGCCGCTCCCTCCTCTCCACCCTTTCCCTCCACTCCGCGGGTATTCCCCCCTCCCCGTGGTAGGCGCCGCTCAGGGCCCCCGTCATGGCTCCTATGGTGTCCCTGTCTCCACCCAGTCCCGTGGCGTAGAGGAGGGAGGCCTCGAAGGAGCGGAAGTTCAGGAGGAAGGAACAGATGGCGGTGGGCACGGAGCGGTGGGCCTCCACGCCGTTGCCCAGCTCCCTCACCACCTCCCCCGGTCTCCCCCCCTCCAGCAGCCTCTCCACCCTTCCCAGCTTCTCCCTGTAGACGGGATGGACCGTGAAGGCCTGCAGCTCCTCCAGGAAGTCGTGGGGGTCGAAGAGGGAGGGGGGTCTGGCAGTGAGGGCGAGGGAGACGGCCCTGGCCTGCAGGACCGCCCCCTCCCTCCCCAGCTCGTGCGAGTGGGTGAGGAGGGCCTGCTCCTCGGCCACCCTCCTGAGCTCTTCCGGACGGTCGTAGTAGAGGAGGCCCACGGGTGCCACCCTCATGGCCGCCCCGTTCCCGAAGGAGCCCGTGCCCCCGAAGAGCCGTTTGGAGGCTTCCTTCCAGGACACCCCCCTCCTGACCATGGAGAAGATGGTGGGGGGACCTGAGGCGTACCCCCTCCAGGGCTCCTCCTCGTAGTTTCTGATGAAGGTGCGCATGAGGTGCTCCCCGTCGAAGCCCCCTCTTTCCACCAGGGACTCGGCCAGACCCATCATCATGTGGGTGTCGTCTGTCCAGCGCCCTGAGAACTCTCCCCAGGAGCTCCCCAGGGCATCCCCCACGGCGCATCCCAGCAGGCATCCCCTGAACTTGGACCTCATCCTTCCACCGTAGGTGCAGGGGGTGGGATTTGAACCCACGAAGGCCTTCGCCACGGGGTCCTAAGCCCCGCTCCTTAGACCAGGCTTGGATACCCCTGCCCTAAGAGAGGTGGGGGCCGGACTTAATTACCTGCCCGGTGGTCCCCACTGGCGCATCCTCTCGTACCTGGCCTGCCTCTTGCCCTCCTTCAGACAGCCCTTGCAGTAAAACTTCCCGAGGATTTTCTTGGCGCACTCGCGGTGGAGGGGAGCCCCGCAGCCGCTGCATTTCTCCCCCCTTTCGTCGATCGGTTTCCCGCAGACCGCGCAGCCGGCCATCTTCACATCCCGGACTGGAGACTCCTGTAGGCGGCGAAGAGCGAGATCAGGGAGGCTATGGTGCTCAGGTAGAGTCCCCAGGAGAAGTGGGAGCCCTGATCGAAGGCCACCAGGCAGGCCAGCAGGGCCAGGAAGCCGCAGACCGCCGAGGTGGGGAGGAGGGGGAAGAGCCTCTCGAGGAGGGGGTGGTGGAGGTACCCGAGGTGCAGGGCCGCCGAGGCCAGGAACATCAGGGAGATGAAGAAGGTGATCTTCCCCATCCCCGCATCCCAGCCGCTGGCCCTGTAGGGGAAGGGATAGGAATGCCAGGTGCCCAGCGAGCCTATCAGGAGGAGCAGTCCGGCGATGGCCAGCAGCATGGACGGGTTGCGGGAAACCTCTTCCAGGCTGATGGGTCTCCTCATCTCCCCACTTCCCTTTAAAGGCTTTTAAATCTGGTCGTTTTTCTTCCCGGATCTCCCCAGGAAGAGGAAGTGCGCGCCCCCCAGGTGGTAGATCAGGCCCACCCTCTCGGGGTCGAACTTCTCCCCGTCGAAGCACCTCCCGTCGGCGTAGGCCTCCACCACCTCCCCCACGAAGAGGGTGTGGTCGCCCACCTCCACCTCCTTCACCACCCTGCACTCGAGGTGGGCTATCCCCTCCTTCACCACGGGAGCCCTCAGGCGGCGGGAGGGCTGGGGGGTGAGCCCCACCTTCCTGAACTTGTCCTCCTTCCTTCCGGAGAGCTTCCCGCACTCCTTCACCTTCTCCAGCAGGGAGGAGGGTGGCACGCTTACGGCGAACTCCTTCGTCCGGGAGATGAGCCCGTGCGAGTACCGGTTCTTCCCTATGGAGATTCCCACCAGCGGGGGGTCGAAGGAGAGGGGGGTGCTCCAGGCCACGGTGAGGAGGTTGGGCTTCCCCCTTTCATCCGCGCAGGTGACCAGCACCACCTGCCTGGGGTGGAGGAGCCTGTAGACCACCTCCTTCGAGACCTCCTTCATCGGAGTGGGTGGGTGGGGGAGCTTTTATCCCTGCTCCCCAAAGCTTGGTCCTCCGGAGGCTGGGGAAAGAAGGCGCCCGTCATGGTGTTCGAGGGGAGGAAGCTGGCGAAGGAGCAGAAGGAGGAACTGATGAAGGGTTTCACCGATCTGGCCCAGAGGGCCACGGGGCTCCCCAGGGAGGCCTTCACCGTCTTCATCAAGGAGAACGAACTCGACAACATAGGGGTGGGCGGAGAACCCCTTTCCAGGAGGCTCCGGAGCCCCAAGAACCCCTGAGCAGCAGCCGCTTCGGACGCTTTTTAAAGGCGTATTTGGAGGGGAAGCGAGCGCCAGGGCCGGTAACGGCGATCCTCCTGCTGACGGTGGTCCTCCTCCTGGCCGCCCCCGCGGCCGTCTCTCAGGCCGAGGCCTCAGGGTGGCCCCTGACCTATAGAGGAAGGTTGTTGATAGCGGGACCGGTGCTGCTGCCTGCGGGGGTCGTCTGGCCCGGAAGTACGCACCGCCAGCTGAGGCCGAGTAGCGTCTCCTCCGACTGCCCTCACCGGTGGTCGAAGGAGGGTTTCCTTTTCTCGATGAAGGCCCTCACCCCCTCCAGGAAGTCGTGGGTGCCCAGCACCTTCTCGCCCACCTCCTTCTCTATGCGGAGCCCCTCCTCCAGCGGTCTTCCCAGCCCCAGCATCGCCGCCTTTTTGTCCGCCCTGAGGGAGCCCTGGGGGTACTCGCAGATCTGTCTGGCTATCTCCAGGGCCCTCTCCATCAGCCTCTCCCTGGGCACCACTTCGTTGACCAGCCCTATCCGGTAGGCCTCCCTGGCATCGATCCTCTTGCCCGTGAGGATGAGCTCCATCGCCCTTCCGAGCCCCACGATCCTGGGGAGCCTCTGGGTCAGCCCGTCTATCAGGGGAACGTTCCACCTCCTCTCCAGGCAGCCGAACTCCGCATTTTCCGAGGCGATTCTGAGATCGGCCAGACAGGCGATTTCCAGGCCTCCCGCAAAGCAGTAGCCGTTGATGGCGGCTATGATGGGCTTGAAGATGTCGGTGCCGCGGGTGTAGCCCAGGAAGCCCATTTCCCTCCCCCGGAACTCCAGCAGGCTGGGGAAGTTCTTCAGGTCGGCCCCGCTGCAGAAGCTCTTGTCACCCGCTCCGGTGATGATGGCCACGAAGAGGCTGTCGTCGTCCCTGAACCTCTGCCAGGCCTCGAAAAGCAGCTCGGCGGTTTCCCCGTCCACGCAGTTCATCACTTCGGGGCGGTTGAGGGTGATGATGAAGATGCGGTCCCTGACCTCGGTCAGCACCTTCGGCATACCCTTTCTTTCCCCTCCCGTTTTTTACCTTTATCGAGCCGGTGGCTTCCCTGGGGCACCGCGGCTTCATGGAGCGGAGTGCCCCGGGCGGGATTTGAACCCACGTCGCAGCCTCGAAAGGGCTGCATGATTGACCGGTCTACACCACCGGGGCGTATACTCTTCTCCTCCCGGAAAAAAATCCTTGGGTTGGGTGGGAGAAGGTTTAAGGCAGGAGGAGGATATCCCTTGATGCCCCTCTACGCCTTCGGGGGTAAGAAGCCGGCGATACATCCTGGGGCTCTCGTGTCCCCCCTCGCCTGCCTGGTGGGAGAGGTGGAGGTGGGGGAGGGAAGCAGCGTCTGGCCTGGCGCTGTCCTGAGGGGTGACCTGAACCCGGTGAGGGTGGGGAGGTTCACGAGCATTCAGGACAACTGCGTGCTCCACACCGACATGAGCGTGGAGGTTCGAGTGGGCGATTACGTCACCGTCGGGCACGGTGCCGTGATCCACGGGGCCTCGGTGGAGGATCACGTGCTGGTGGGGATAGGCTCCGTCATCCTCAACGGGGCCAGAATAGGGAAGAACTCCGTGATCGCGGCGGGCTCCGTGGTGAGGGAGGGGACGGAGGTCCCTCCAGGCACGATGTTCGCAGGAGTCCCCGCCAGACTGGTGAGAGAGCTGGACCAGGAGGAGCAGAGGGCCAGGGCGGAGATGGGGGCGATGGGCTACCACGAGCTCGCCCGCCAGCACCCGGAGCTCTTCAGGTGGTAGACTGGAGCCGCTGGAAGGAATAAGGGTGGTGGATCTCACCAGGTACCTCCCCTTCACCACCCTCCTGGCGGACCTGGGGGCGGACGTGATCAAGGTGGAGGAGCCAGGGAGGGGTGACTACGCCCGCACCCTCCCCCCTTACTTCTCCGCCATCCACAGGAACAAGCGGGGCCTCACCCTCAACCTGAGGTCCTCCAGGGGAAGGGAGGTCCTCCTCAGGCTGGTGGAGAGGAGCGACGTGCTGGTGGAGAACTTCAGGCCCGGGACGATGGAGGAGTGGGGGCTGGGCTATCCCGTCCTCAGGGAGGTGAACCCGAGGCTCGTCTACTGCTCCATCTCGGGCTACGGGAGGGAGGGCCCCTGCCGCGATCTTTCCGGCCACGACATCAACTACGTTGCCCTAAGCGGCATCCTGGGCCTCACCAGGGACAGGGAGGGGAGGCCCGTGGTGCCCGGGGTGCAGATAGCCGACGTGGGCGGCTGCCTGCTGGCCACCGTGGCCATCCTCTCCGCCCTCCTCCAGAGGGAGAGGACGGGAAGGGGCCAGCACCTCGACCTCTCCCTGCTGGGCGCCTCCCTCTTCTTCCTCACCCTCCCCCTCTCCCTCCAGCTGGAGGGGTGGGAGGTGAGCGAGGAGACCCTTCCCCTGCTCGGCCGCTTTCCCTGCTACGCGGTCTACCGCACCTCGGACGGGGAGTACCTGAGCGTGGGCTGCCTGGAGGAGGTTTTCTGGAGGAGGCTGTGCAGGGTGCTCGGAAGGGAGGAGTACGGGGACAGTCAGTGGGACGCGGGGAGGAGGGATGAGATCTTCGGGGTCTTCGAGAGGATTTTCCGGAGCAAAACCAGGGAGGAGTGGCTCAGGATCATGAGGGAGGCAGATGTGCCCGCGGCTCCCGTCTGCTCCCTGGAGGAGGTTCTCTCGGATCCTCAGGTGAGGGAGACGGGCATGGTGGTGGAGAGGGAAGGGAGGAGGGAGCTCGGCTTTCCCTTCAGGTCCTCCTCCCCCCACGGGGTGAGGAGGAGGGCCCCCGCCCTGGGGGAGCACACGGAGGAGGTCCTGAGGGAGCTGGGCTACGGCGAGGGGGAGGTGGAGGAGATGAAGAGGGAGGGCGTGGTCTGAGGGTCTAAGCTTTTATCTTCCGGAGGGAAAGGGGGAAAGATTTTTGTGGTGGGAATAGCCTCCTGCGGGGTTTACCTCCCCAGGTACAGGATGGACAGGGCCGTCCTGTACGAGGCCGTGGCCTCCTGGCTCAACCCCGCGGCCCTCCTTCCCGGGGAGAGGACGGTGGCCAACTGGGACGAGGACAGCCTCACGATGGGGGTGGAGGCCGCCAGGGACTGCTTGGGCGGGGACAGGGAGGGAATAGAGGCAGTTTACTTTGCCACCACCACCCCTCCGTACGGGGAGAGGATGAACGCGGGAATTCTGGCCACGGCGCTGGACCTGGAGGGGGTGAGGACGGTGGACTTCACGGGATCACCGGGGGCGGGCACGAGGGCCCTTCTCTCCGCCTTCAGGGAGGCGGAGGGAGGGAAAAGGGTGCTGGTGGTTGCCTCCGACTGCAGGATGGGCAGGGCGGGAAGCGCGCAGGAGGCGATGTACGGGGACGCCGCGGCGGCTCTGCTCCTGGGGGAGGAAAGGGTGGCCAGGCTCGAGGGCTTCCGCTCCCTCTCCTCCGACTTCCCCGACTACTGGAGGCTGGAGGGGGAGACCTTCGTTCGCTCCTGGGAGGACAGGTGGATAAGGGAGGAAGGATACTTCCGCTTCCTCCGCCTCTCCGTGGGTGAGCTGCTCAGGGTCCACGGCCTCAGCCCCCAGCAGGTCTCCAGGGTGGTCTTCCCCGCCCTCTTCCCCCGCGACCACCCCAGGCTGGCCAGGGAGATGGGCTTCTCGGAGGGGCAGCTCCAGCCCAGCCTCTTCGAGCAGGTGGGCAACACGGGGGCCTCCTATCCCCTCCTCCTCCTGGTGGCGGCCCTAGAGGGGGCCGGCGAGGGGGAGAGGGTGGTGATGGCCGGTTACGGTGCCGGGAGCGACTCCTTCCTCTTCACGGTTACCGGCGGGCTGAAGGAGAAGAAGGTGGAGAGGGCCCTGGCCAGGAGGAGGGAACTGAGGAGCTACGAGAAGTACTTGGCCTGGAGGGGAATGGTGCCGGTGGAGAAGGGGATGAGGGGGGAGGAGATGGCCCCCACCTCCCTCTCCCTGGCCTGGAGGGAGAGGAGGGCCATCCTGGGCCTGGTGGGCTCCAGGTGCAGGGCCTGCGGCACCCCCCAGTATCCTCCCCAGAGGGTTTGCGTCTCCTGCGGGGGCACGGACCTGGAGCCCTACAGGTTCTCGGAGAGGAGGGGGAGGGTCTTCAGCTACACGGAGGACATGCTGGCCTTCTCCGTGGACAGGCCCGCCCTCTACGGCATCGTGGACTTCGAGGGAGGGGGGAGGTTCTGGTTCGACTTTACGGACTGCGAAAGGGGGGAGCTGAGGGTGGGTGCCCCCGTGAGGATGAGCTTCAGGAGGAAGTACGTCGATCCCCTGAGGGGAATCTCGGGGTACTTCTGGAAGGCGGTTCCGGAGGGAAAGGATGGGGATCAAGGATAAGGTGGCCATCGTCGGGATGGGCTGCACCCGGTTCGGGGAGAGGTGGGACGCCGGTTACGAGGACCTGATGGTGGAGGCCTTCCAGGAGGCGCTGGAGGATGCCGGGGTGGAGAAGGAGGACATAGAGATGGCCTGGCTGGGGACCTGCTTCGACGAGGTCTCCACGGGGAAGAGCGCCCTGCCCCTCTCCGTCTCCCTGAAGCTCCCCTTCATCCCCGTGACCAGGGTGGAAAACTTCTGCGCCACAGGCTCTGAGGCCCTCCGGGCGGCCTGCTACGCGGTGGCTTCGGGGGCCTGCGAGGTGGCCCTGGCCCTGGGGGTGGAGAAGCTCAAGGACATAGGATACGGCGGGCTGCCCGAGTTCGGGTCGGGGATGGGGGCCAGGAACAGGCTCATCTTCCCCAACGTCACGGCACCGGGGGCCTTCGCCATGATGGCGGTCAGGTACTTCGACAGGTACGGGCTGGATCCGGAGAGGGGAAAGGAGGTGCTGGCCAGGATTTCGGTGAAGAGCCACAGGAACGGGGCGAAGAACCCCAAGGCCCACCTCAGGAGGGAAATAAAGGTGGAGGACGTGCTCGGGGCCCCCATCATCGCCTGGCCCCTGGGCCTCTACGACTGCTGCGGGGTGAGCGACGGAGCAGCGGCGGCCATCGTGGTGAGGGCCGAGAGGGCGAAGGAGTACAGGGAGGATCCTGTCTACGTGAAGGCCATGCAGGTGGCCGCCTCCTCCGGGGAGGAGCTGCTCCACAGGTGGGACGGGGCCCACGTGGAGACCACGGTGAGGGCGGCCAGGAGGGCCTACCAGGAGGCGGGGGTGCAGGATCCCCGGAGGGAGCTTGACCTGCTGGAGGTGCACGACTGCTTCTCCATCACGGAGCTGGTCACCTACGAGGACCTGGGGATCTCCCCCAGGGGGAAGGCGGCGGAGGATGTGGAGGCGGGGTTCTTCGACCTGGAGGGGGAGCTGCCCTGCCAGCCCGACGGGGGCCTGAAGTGCTTCGGGCATCCCATAGGGGCCTCGGGCCTGAGGATGGCCTACGAGGTTTACAAGCAGCTACAGGGGAAGGCGGGGTCCAGACAGCTCAGGGACCCCAGGCTGGGGCTCACCCACAACCTGGGCGGGTTCCCCGCCATGAGCGTGGTGAGCGTCAGCATCTTCGGGCTGGACAGGGGCTGAGGACCCGCCCGGCCCGGGGTCAAAGTTATATAAGGGGGGAAGGAAGAGGAGAAACGGGTAGGGCTGGAACGGCCCGAGGTTAGGCCCGTGAAGATGGTGCCGCCCGTGATCTGGTCTCGCCGGACCGGGTGTCCCATCGAAACGGGAAGCTCCGGAAGGAGCAGTTCCGACCAGAACAGCCTTCTGGTGAGTGATTGAAGGAGAAATCGCTTAAGGAGCTGGTAAAGGAGAATGCGACCAAAAAGGAGGGTGAGAGTGTGAAAGAAGAGTTTGGAGCAGTGAAGTATCTCATCCACGCCAGGATAGAGGCCAACGGGGTGGTGGAGCGCCCCGACGTGGTGGGGGCCATCTTCGGGCAGGTGGAGGGCCTGCTCGGAGAGGACCTCGACCTCAGGGAGCTGCTGAAGTCCGGGAGGATAGGCAGGATCAAGGTGGAGCTGAGCACCAACCAGGGGAAGTCCACGGGCACGGTCCTCATACCCTCGAGCCTGGACAAAGTGGAGACCGCCATCATAGCGGCAGCGCTGGAGACGGTCGACAGGGTGGGCCCCTGCGAGGCCAGGATCAAGACGGAGAGGATCGAGGACGTGAGGGGGGCCAAGAGAAAGTACATCGTGGACCGCGCCAAGGACCTCCTCTCGAAGCTGGAGCTGGAGAGTCCGGAGAGCCAGGAGCTGTCGGAGCAGGTCAAGGAGAACATGAGGGTGGAGGAGATCACGGAGTACCAGGGTCTGCCCGCCGGTCCTGGGGTGAAGGACTCGGATGCGGTGATCCTGGTGGAGGGCAGGGCCGATGTTCTGAACCTCCTCAGGGCCGGCGTCCGCAACGCCATAGCGGTGGAGGGGACGAGCGTGCCCAAACAGATTGTGGAGCTTTGCAAGAACAAGACCGTCACAGCCTTCCTTGACAGCGACCGGGGGGGAGACCTCATTCTGAAGGAGCTCATGCAGCTGGTGAAGATAGACTTCGTTGCCAGACCCCCCAACGGGAGGAGCGTGGAGGAGCTGACCAGAAAGGAGGTGCTCAAGGCCCTCAGGAACAAGGTGCCTGTGGAGGAGCTCAGGGGACAGAGGAGGACGGAGAAGGCGCCGGAGGAGAGGAGGGAGGTTTCCAGGCTGAAGGAGCTTCTGGAGGGCATGACCGGATCGCTGAAGGCCCAGCTGCTGAACCAGGACCTTGAGAGGGTGGAGGAGGTGCCGGTGAGGGACCTGAAGGAAAGGCTGGCTCAGGTGGAGGGTGTGCACACGGTGGTCCTCGACGGCATCATCACTCAGGAGATGGCCGATCTGGCCTCTGGGCGTGGAGTGAGGAATCTCGTGGGAGTCCAATCCAGAGTGGAGAGGGTTCCCCCCGGCCTGCGCGTTTTCACGCTCAGGGACCTCGAGGGCGGGCGCTAGCTCAGGTGGGGTAGGTATACCACATGAGCACGGCGGTCTCCCCGTCCTCGTAGTAGTGGGGGAGCTCTCTTTCTTCTTTGAAGCCCAGGGCGGTGTAGAAGGCTCTGGCCCCCAGGTTGCTCTTTCTGGCCTCCAGCCTCACGGCCGTCGCCCCCTCTTTCCTCAGCCTCTCGAGGGCCTTCTGGATGAGGGCCCTCCCCACCCCCCTCCTGCGGTATCCAGGGTCCACGGCTACGGACAGGATGTGCCCCACCCCGCCCCACCTCATGGTGCAGATGAGGTACCCCACCAGCTTTCCGTCTATCCTCACCCCCATGAAGCCCGAGGGGTCGCTTTTGTAGAGCTGCTCCAGGAGGCCCATGGGGTAGGGGTCGGGGAAGCATTTGTGGCCGAGCTCCATCACCTCCTGCAGGTCCCCCTCCCTCAGGTTGATCACCCTAAGGCCGCTCAGGCTCACCATTGAGTTTAGTTTCCCCTTTTCTTACTTAAGGCTTGGTCTCACAGGCTCGGGGAGGAGGTGGGACCCTCGGTCCCCCCCTTCCCCCGACCCTCACCCCGCAGGCACGCTCCAGCTTCCTCCGCGTGAGCACCTCCTTCGGTTTTCCCGCCGTGGCCACCCCTCCCTGTGCGGGTGCACAATCCTGTCGGAGGACCTGGAGGCTAGTTCAGGCCGTGGAGGGCCAGTTTTTCCGGGTCCATCCTCTTCAGGATTTCAGACCACCCTGAGGTCCCTCTCCCACCCTCCGGCCCGGATGGGGCTTTCCGGCGGCAAAGACCGTAAGGGGAAAGACGGCGAGGTGGGCTGGGCGGGGTGGCTCAGGTTTTTTAGCCGGGGAGGCAGAGAAAAGAAGGCCCCGGTAGCTCAGCCGGTAAGAGCGCGCGCTTGGTATTCCCCCCGGGAACTGAAAGCGCGAGGTCGCGGGTTCAATTCCCGCCCGGGGCTCCTAAAGAAGGTCCCGGCTGGTTCGCCAAAAAAAAGGAAAAAAGAAAAAGGGGAACCTACGCGCTCTTGGCCAGCTGGTAGACGGCCTTCAGGGCGATGAGGACCACTCCGGCGCCCAGCAGCACCGTGATGTTGGCGGCCAGGCGCACGATTTCGTCGGCCAAGCTCACGTCGGTGGCGGTGATCATGCGGTGCATCCCCGTCGCGGCGATGATGAAGGCTATGGAGCCCATGATGAACTTCTCGGTTTCCTCTCCCGTGATGTTGCACACCGCCACTATGAGCCCCAGCACCGCCAGCGCCGCGTAGAGTTTTCCTGAGGGGTCCATGGCCACCGCTGCCACCACCGCTATCAGCAGGGCTACGTAGAAGGCCGCCGGCCCTATCAGCTTTTTCACGTCCATTTTCATTTTCTCCATCCTCCTCCCTTCCACCCCTTTTTAACCCTATCGCAGCCGCCTCGGGGCAGCGCGGGCCTAACCCTTTAAGGAAGGGGTGCCGAGGGGGTTCTGGTGGGGATGGAGAGGGCCCTGAGGAGCCTGCTGGTCCAGAGTCTTTCCGTGCTGACCCTGTGTGCCGTGGCGGACTTCAGCGCTGGCTCGGTGCTGGAGGGTATGAAGGAGAGATTCTACGTCGTTCCTGGCCTCCTCACGATGGTTCCCCCTCTGGTGGGGCTGAGGGGGAACATAGGCTGCGCGCTCGGTTCCAGGCTGGGCACCGCCCTCCACCTGGGCGTCCTCAGACCCAAACTGTCCAGGAGCTGGGAGCTGGTGGGGAACGCACTGGCGGCGATTTTCCTCAGCATCGTGGGTTCCGTGACCGTGGCCGGGATTTCTCTGGCCGTCCGCGGCTCCCTCGGCCTGTCCTCCCGCATTCTGGACCTGCTGGGCATCGCCCTGATCTCCGGGACCATGGCGGGCGTCCTCATAACCTTCCTGACCATCGCCGTGGCCCTCCTTTCCTTCAGGAGGAGGTGGGATCCGGACAACGTGACGGGGCCCGTGATGACCACGCTGGGGGACATCATCACCGTCCTCTGCATTTACCTGGTGGTCCTCTTCTGGGGGTGAGGGGGTGCGCTTCTGGAGAACGGTGGCGGAAACTTACTCCGTCCTGGTTGCCTGCGCCCTCATCTCCACCTTTTCCGGGCTGCTGGCGGAGCACCACCTCGACCTCTTCTACTCCGTCCCCTTCCTGCTGGTGCTGGTGCCCGTCATCAACGACATCGCGGGCAACGTGGGCGCCATCCTGGGGGCCAGGCTGAGCTCGGCCCTGCACCTGGGCACCATCTCCAGGGGACAGAGGAAGGAACTGTACTTCAACCTGAAGGCAATTTCCGCCTCCAGCCTGCTCATGTACGCGGCGACCTCGGCCGTCCTCTTCCTCTACCTGCTCGTGGTGGGGGGGTCCGGTAAACTCGCCCTGGTCCTGCTGGTGAGCGGTCTCATCCTGACCCCCGTTGTGGTTCTCTCCTCCGCCCTCCTCTCCCTGGTTTCCTTCGCCAGGGGGCTGGATCCCGACAACGTGACGGGGCCCCTCATCACCTCCCTCTGCGACGTGCTGGGGATGGGCTGCCTGCTCCTTTCCGCGGGGCTTCTCCTGTGAGGTTTTCGGCCCTTCGGGAGGGATTTTTGGACCCGGATAACCTCTAAAGCTGGCGGGTACCGAGAGGATGGGGTGAACCTTCCATGCCTGGCTGCGGCGCCGAGGGTGCCGGGAGGGGAAAAACCCGTCCCCAGGTCCTCAGGACGTTCTACGGGGGAAGGGAGTTCCTCGTCCTCCCGGGGGTTTACGAGCCGGCGGAGGACACCTTCCTCCTGGCAGACCACCTGCGGGTGAGGGAGGGGGAGAGAGTGCTGGAGCTGGGGACGGGCTGCGGGATCCTGGCCGTCCTGGCGGCGGAGAGGGGTGGAAGGGTGCTGGCCACCGACGTGAGCGAGGAGGCCCTCCGGTGCGCCTGGCTCAACGCTTGGAAGAACGGGGTGGGGGAAAGGGTGGAGCTGAGGAAGGGGAACCTCTTCGAGCCGGTGGGGAGTTCCAGGTTCGATCTCATCCTCTTCAACCCCCCCTACCTCCCGGAGGAGGGGGAGGGCGACCCCAGATGGAGCGGGGGGGAGGACGGCAGGGAGGTGCTCGACCCTTTCCTCTCCGCCCTTCCCTCCCATCTCTCCAAGGGGGGAAGGTCCCTCTTCGTCCAGTCCTCCCTCTCGGGGGTGGAGGAGACCTTCAGGAGGGCGGAGGAGGGGGGGCTCCGGGTCACCGTCCTCTCCAGGCTCAAGCTTCCCTTCGAGGAGCTGCTGGTGATGGAGGCCAGGATGGAACCTTTTTAGTCTCGCCCCGCAAAGAGCGGGAGGTGAGAGGTTGGAGTTCAAGACCAAGGCTTCCCTCCCCTTCATGGCGTTCGGTTCCCTGGCCGGCCTCCTCTCCGGCCTGGCCTCGGCCGAGCTCAATTCCTCCTCCCCCGCCCTCCTCCTCTTCCTCCTCTTCTTCTTCCTCGCCTACAGGCTCACCCCCTTCCTCCTGAAGCTCCCCCCCTCCCAGTTCCCGGAGGGGGGGTGGTCGGCGGTCAGGGCCCTCAAACTCGGCGTCTGGACCTTCCTCGCCTGCTGGCTGCTGGTATGGATTCTGGTCTACAACCTGGCCCTCTGAGCGGGTACCCCGAGCTGCTCTCGCTTTTCCCCTACCGGGAGGTCAGGGAGCCCCAGGCGGAGCTGATGGCGGCGGTGAGGAAGGCCCTGGGCGGATCCGGCCGGCTGGTGGCGGAGGGCCCCACCGGGATGGGAAAAACGGTGGCCCTTCTGTGCGGACTCCTCTCCTCCCCCGAGCTCGAGGGGACCAGGGTGGTGTACTGCTCCAGGACGCACGGCCAGCTGGACAGGGTGGTGGAGGAGCTGAGGATCCTCTCCTCCCGCCTGAGCGTCCCCGGCATGTCCCTGAGGGGCAGGAGGGAGATGTGCCTCCATCCCCTCCTCAGGAGGTTCACCTCGGGGGCGGGGGAGGCTGCCCATCTGTGCTCCGTTCTGAAAGGGGAAGGGAGGTGCGAGTTCTTCGGCAGGCTGGAGGGGAAGGGAGAGGAGCTGGTCTCCGGATTCTCCGGGCGGCAGCTCACGGCCGGCGAGCTCTTCAGGAGGTGCAGGGAGGAGGGCCTCTGCCCCTACGAGATCTCCAGGCGCCTGCTGCCGGGGATGAGGGTGGTGGCCTGCAGCTACCTCTACCTGCTCGATCCCTCCATCCGCCCCTCCTTCCTCAGGAGCCTGGAGGCGGACCTCTCCGAGCTGGCGGTGGTCTTCGACGAGGCCCACAACCTTCCCGAGCTGGCGGTGGAGCTGGCGAGCGAGAGGCTGACGCTTGGTTCCCTCCTCCAGGGGGAGAGGGAGGCCGCCGAGCTGGGGGACGAAGAGGCGGAGGAGCTCTGCTCGGGGATGAGGGAGGTGCTGGAGGAGCTCTCGCGGGGAGGGCGGGAGGGGGAGGAGAGGGTGCTGGAGGGCGGGGAGCTGGAGGAAAAGATTTGTGAGAGGCTCGGAGGGGCGAGGGAGGCCGGGGAGCGTCTGCTGGAGGCCGGGGAGAGGGCGCTGCTCCTTAAGGTGAGGGAGGGAAGGGCCCCCAGGTCCCACCTGAGGGCGGTGGGGAAGTTCCTCCTCAGGGTGGACGGGACGGCGGGCAGGAAGGAGTTCCTGAGAATAGTTTCGGTGAGGGAAGACGGAACCCCCGTGCTGGAGGTGCAGGCCCTCGATCCCAGATCCCTCACCCTTCCCGTGCTGGAGGGGGTGAGGGCGGCGGTCTGCACCTCCGGGACCCTTTCCCCCCTCGAGGCCTACGCCGACGTGGTGGGTCTTTCCTCCCCCCTGAAGCTCAGGTGCTCCTCCCCCTTCCCCCCCGAGAACGTGCTCGCCCTGGTGCTGAAGGGGGTCACCACCAGGGAGCAGAGCAGGAGCCGGGAGATGTACCGGAAGATGGTGAGGGGGATCCTGGCGGTGGAGGCCAGCACCCCGGGAAACGTGGGAGTCTTCACGGCAAGCTACGAGGTCCTGGAGGGGCTGCTGGAGGCCGGCTTGGAGGAGGGCCTCTCCAGGCCCCTCTTCGTGGAGGAGAGGGAGAGCTCCTCGGAGGAGAACGACAGGAAGGTCAGGGAGTTCAAATCCTGGGCGGAAAGGGGAGGGGCGGTCCTCCTGGGGGTGATGGGGGGGAGGAACGCGGAGGGGGGAGACTATCCGGGGCACCAGATGGACTCCGTGGTGCTGGTGGGGATACCCTACGCCCCGCCGAGCAAGCGCCTGGAGAGGACGGTGGAGTACTGGGAGGACCAGTTCCCCGGCCTGGGGAGGAGATACGGCTACTACCTCCCCGCCCACCGGCGCCTGGCCCAGGCCGCGGGGAGGGCCCACAGGCTCCCCTCCGACCGGGCGGCCGTGGTCTTCCTGGACGAGAGGGTGTTCTCCCCCTTCGTGAGGAAGAGCCTTCCCGCCTGGATGGGGGAGAGGCTGAGGAGGGTGGAGGAGGGAGAGCTACGGAGGAGGCTGGAGGAGTTCTTCGGGGTGGACTGAGGATCCTGGCGGACAGGAGGGAGCTGGAGGGGGAGCTGGAAAGGGAGCTGAGGAAGAGGGGCGTGGAGCCGGAGGCGGGCAGGCTGGAGGTGGGGGACTTCGTGGTGAGCGACAGGGTGGTGGTGGAGAGGAAGAGCGTGAGGGACTTCTGCAGGTCGATCGTGGACGGGAGGCTGATGGATCAGGCCAGGAGGATGAAGGAGAAGTTTGAGAGGCCGGTGCTCGTGGTGGAGGGCAGGGAGGATCCGGAGGAGCTGGGGGGGCTCCACCCCCACGCGGTGCAGGGGGCTCTGCTCCACCTCTCGGTGACCCTGGGGATACCCGTGCTGAGGACCAGGGACCGCTCCCAGACCGCCTCCCTCCTCTGGCTCCTAGCCAGGAGGGAGAGGGAGGAGGGGAGGAGGCTTCCCCCCCTGAGGAGGAAGAGGGAGGGCCCGCCCCTTTCCCTCCAGCAGAGGTTCGTGGTGGAGGGGCTTCCGGGGGTTTCCTCCGTGCTCGCGGAGAGGCTGCTCCGGCACTTCGGGACGGTGGAGGGGGTGATGAGGGCTTCCGAAAGGGAGCTGAGGGAGGTGAGGGGAATAGGAAGGATCAAGGCGAAGAGGATCAGGGAGCTCCTCACCGCCAGGTACTTGAACTCAAGAACTCTCCAAGCCTCTCCAGGGTCTCCCTGAGCACCTCCATGGAGCAGGCGAAGCTGAACCTCACGTGGCCTTCCCCGAAGGGTCCGAAGCCCGCCCCGGGAACGGAGGCTATCCCCGCCCTCTCCAGCAGCAGCTCGCAGAAGCGGGTGGAGTCCCCGGTCCCCTCGGGAAGGCGGGGGAAGGCGTAGAAGGCCCCACGCGGCGGCAGGCACCTCAGACCCAGGGAGGAGAGCCCCTTCACCAGGAAGTCCCTCCTCCTCCTGAACTCGTTCCTCATCCTCTCCACGAAGTCCTGGGGGCCCCTCAGGGCCTCCAGCCCGGCCGCCTGCACGAAGCCCGGGACGCAGGAGGTGGAGGCCTGCTGGATCTTGTTCATCTCCGCCACCAGCTCCCTGGGCGCCACGGCATACCCCAGCCTCCATCCCGTCATGGCGTAGGTCTTGGAGAAGCCGTTGATGTAGACGATGCCCTCCAGCGACCCCGCGAGGGAGAGGAGGCTGGTGCTCTCACCCTCGTAGACCAGGCGGTCGTAGATCTCGTCCGTGAGGATCCAGAGGTTCTTTTCCCTGGCCAGCTCCAGGATGGCCCTGAGGTTCTCCCCGTCCAGCACGGCCCCGGTGGGATTGGAGGGAGAGTTGAGGACGAGGAGCCTGGTCCTGGGGGTGAGCGCCTTCTCCAGTCTCTCAGGGTCCACCCTGAAGCCCTCCTCCATCTTCGTCTCCAGGAAGACGGGCTTCCCCCCCGCGCTCAGCACGATGCCGTCGTAGGTCCAGCAGGGGGAGGGAAGGATCACCTCCTCGCCCGGGTCCAGGATGGCCTCCATGGCGCAGAAGATGGCGTGCTTGGCCCCCGGCGTGATCAGCACGTTTCCGGCCTCCGCCCCCACCCTCTCCGCCACGGCCTCCCTCAGCTCCGGCATTCCCTCGGAGGGAGTGTATTTGGTCATCCCTTTCTGCAGGGCCTCCCAGGCGGCCCTCTTCACGTGCTCGGGGGTGTCGAAGTCCGGCTCCCCCACCTCCAGGTGGAGGATCCTCCTTCCCTCCCTCTCCAGCCTCTTGGCCAGGGAGAGGACCCTGAGGGTGCTGGAGGGCGGTATGCTTTTCATCCTCTCCGCAGGTCTGGGTGGCACACCACCTTTTAGAGAGCGTGAATAAAATCTTGCGGATGCACTGGATAGACGAGGTGGCGGAGAGCCTGCTCTCCAGGGGGAGGGAGCACGTGGTGGCCAGCGGGATCTCCATCTCCGGGCACATCCACATAGGGCACTCCAACGACGTGTTCATCGCCGACGGGGTCAGGAGGGCGGTGGAGGAGAGGGGCGGGAGGGCCGAGGCCATCTGGTACGCGGACGACTTCGATCCCCTCCGCAGAGTCCCCTGGCCCCTCCCCCCTTCCTACCAGCGCTACCTGGGGATGCCCTACGCCACCCTTCCCTCGCCCGAGGAGGGTTTCGAGGACTTCGTGGACTATTTCTCCCGCGGGTTCATAGCCTCCTTCAGGGAGTTCGGCCTCAGGCTGAAGGTAATGAGGGGGAGCCAGGTTTACCGGAGCGGAAGGATGGCCCCCCTGATAAGGCTCTCCCTCGAGAGGGCGGAGGAGATAAGGGGAATCCTCAACAGGTACCGGGACAGGCCCCTCCCCGAGGGCTGGCTTCCGTACGACCCCCTCTGCGAGAACTGCGGCAGGATCTCCACCACCAGGGCCTACGCGTGGTCGGGAGACTACGTGAAGTACGTTTGCGAGGGCTGCAGCTACGTGGGGGGCTGCGGGCACGAGGGAAAGGCGGACTACACGAAGGGGGAGGGCAAGCTCACCTGGAGGGTGGAGTGGCCGGCCAGGTGGAAGCTGCTGGGAGTGACCTGCGAGCCCTTCGGGAAGGACCATGCGGTGAGGGGGGGCAGCTACGAGACGGGGAAGGAAATTGCGGAGAGGGTCTTTGGCTGGCAGGCCCCCTATCCCATCCCCTACGAGTGGGTGAGCCTTTCCGGGAAGCGCATGTCCTCCTCCAGGGGGGTGGTGTTCACCCTCTCCCAGTGGCTTTCCGTAGCCGAGCCGGAGCTCCTCAGGTACTTCATCTTCAGGAGCAAGGCCATGAAGAGCAAGTCCTTCGACCCCGGTCTTCCCCTGCTCGACCTCTACGACGAGTACGACCGGGTGGAGGAGCTCTACTTCTCCGGGGGGGAGGGAAGGAGGGAGGAACAGCTCTCAAGGATCTACGAGCTTTCCCAGGTGGAGGGTGTGCCGGCCAGGAAACCGCAGCGCGTCCCCTTCAGGTTCGCGGCGGTCCTGAGCCAGGTGGTGGGGGAGAGGGAGGAAAGGGGACTGGAGATCATGAGGGAGAGGGGTTTCCTGGTCCAGCCGGAGGAGGAGGACCTGCGCAGGGCCCTGGGGAGGCTCAGGAGGGCCAGGAGGTGGGTGGAGGAGTACGCCCCGGAGTGGATGAGGTTCAGGGTGCTGGAGGTCCTGCCGGAGGAGGTGAGGGGAAGGCTCACGGAGGTGCAGAGGAGGGCCCTCTCCAGGCTGGCCGCCGAGCTGCGGGAGGGGGAGTACGATCCCCTGGCCCTCCACAACAAGGTCTACGAGGTGGCCAGGGGGCTGGGGATGGATCCGCCCGAGCTCTTCAGGGCCCTCTACCTGGTCTTCATAGGGAGGGAGGCCGGTCCCAGGGTGGGGAACTTCCTCTCCGCCATGGAGAGGAGCTTCGTCGTCTCCCGCCTCACCGAGGCCTCCCGGAGCTGAGCCTGAGCCTCGGCAGGGAGCGGGAGCGGGCCAGCCGGTCGAAGACCCTCTCGAAGCTCTCCTCGGGGGAGAGCTCCCTTTTGAAGAAGAGGCCCGTGTGCCCCTCTTCCTTCCTGGCGGTGAGCACCTGTATCCTCTCCCTCACGAGCTCCAGGCTCACGCCCAGCCTCCCGGCCACCTCCCCCTCCCTCCCCCTCACCGGGCTCTCCGCGTGTCCGGAGGGGGTGGGTTCTACGAGCATGAGCCTCTTGTCCACCCCCGGCACCCTTTCCCCCCTCTCCAGACCCTCCCTCTCAAGTGCGCCCCCGAAGCGGTAGAACTCCAGCTCCAGGGGTCTGGGCCTCAGGAGGGGGAAGGTGACCACCGTTCGCTCGTCCAGGTGGAGGTGGGCCTTCGGAAGCTGCCAGGGGGTGGCCATCACCAGCTCCCTTCGCTCGGGAAAGAGGCCCGCCTCCGCCAGGGCCGTCTCCACCAGGTAGGAGGGGAGGGGCTGGGGGAGGAAGAGGTCGATGTCGCTTCCCTCGTCCACGTCCCCCCTGGCCAGGCTTCCGTGCACCAGCGCTTCCATCCCCCTTCTCGAGAGGGCCCCCATCACCTCCAGCGCCCTTTTTCTGAGCTCCCCCAGGAGCTTCCATCTCTCCGGGGAATAGACCACCTCCTTCTGATCGGCCTTCGGGGAGGCGGGGTTTACTCCACCACTTCCCTTGCCCATCGCAGGTACTCCTCCGAGACCGCGGAGGCCCTGAGGACCAGCAGCTCTGGCACCTCGTAGGGGTGGATCTCCTTCAGCCTCCTCATCAGCCTCTTCGGGCTGAGGGTCTTCATCAGGAGCAGGACCTCCCCGGCCTCCTCCCTCTTCCCCTTCCAGAAGTAGAAGGACCTGGCGCCCGGCAGCACGGTCACGCAGGAGGCCAGCTTCTCCCCCACCACCCTCCTCGCCAGCCTTTCGGCCTCCCTCCTCCCTTCCACGGTGGTGAGGAGGACGTACATCACTCTTCCAGGGGCTCCGGAGGTATTAGGGTTGGGGTGGGCTTATACGGGGGGAGGAGGAGAGGGAGAGAATGGACCTCTCGCAGCACCTCCTCCTGTTCCTCCTGGGGTTGGGCTTCTTCTGGGCGGTCTTCCTCCTCCTCTACCGGGAGTGGGGTCTGAAGAGGTACGGTTTATCCCTGGAGGGGGGGATGCTCCTCTGGAGGACGGGAAGGGGTCTGAGGTTCATCGACCGCGCCGCCAGGGAACACAAAAGTGGGTGGACGGGGTTTGGCGAGGTGGCTCTGTGGGCTGGCCTCCTCCTCATGTTTTTCGTCCTCTTCAACCTCCTCCTCAACGCCTACTTCATCCTGCGCAGGCCCGAGCTCTCGGTGGCCGGGGCCAGGTTCGTGCTCCCCGGCGTCATCCCGGGGCTCACCGTTTACTGGTGGCTGATCTCGGTGGCGGTGCTTCTGCTGGTGCATGAGGTCTCCCACGGTCTGCTGATGAGGGCCCAGGGCATCCCCACCAGGTCCATGGGCCTCCTCCTCTTCGTGGCCATACCCGGGGCCTTCGTGGAGCCAGACGAGAGGAGGCTGAACGCTTCCCCCCTCAGGAGGAGGCTGCGCGTCTTCGCGGCGGGCCCCTTCGCCAACGTCCTGGTGGGCCTCCTGGTCTTTTTCCTGCTCTTCCTCCTCCTCTCCCCGCGTCCGGGTGTGCGCGTGTGGGGGGTGAGGGAGAACGGACCCTGCGAGAACCTGGAGCTGGGCACCCTCCTCCTCTCCCTGAACGGCAGGCCCCTGCGAACCTGGGAGGACTACGCCAGGGAGGTGGAGAACCTCAGGCCCGGGGAGAACGTGGTCCTGGAGACGGAGAGGGGGACCTTCCTCGTCACGGCCGACAACAGGGACAACAGGGGAAGCCTGGGGATATGGCCCGTCTCCTCCCCGGCGCGCTCCGAGCTCCTCCGCCCCCTCTCCGTGCTCGGGCTCATGGTGAACGAGCTCCTGGGCAGGCCCCATCTGCCGCCCTATGCCCTCCTCCACCGCTACTTCTACACCTCAGCCGTCCCCTGGCCGCTGGTGGACCTCCTGAAGTGGATCTTCGTCCTGAACCTGGGCATAGGGATGTTCAACCTCCTTCCGCTGGTTCCCCTGGACGGGGGCTACATGTTCAGGGGCCTGCTGGAGCTCGGGATGTCGAGGAAGAGGGCCAGGCAGCTCTCCAACTCCTTCTCCCTCTTCCTCCTCTTCATCCTCCTCCTGAACCTCTTCCCCTCCCTCCTCTAGACCAAAGTTGATAAGGCGGAAAAACCACTTCCAAAAGGTGGCGGGCTAGGCGGGGGGCTAGCGGTCCCCTGTAACCGGAAAGCCGCTGCACGCCGGGCCGAAGCCGGGGGGCGGCGCTGGAACCTCGCACCGCCCGGTTCCGGGCGCGGAAGTCCCGCCCCGCAGGGTCGGCGGCGGAGGGGCCCCGACCGGAGGGCCGGGGAGAACCTCCCTTGCCTGCTGAACCCCCCAGGGGCGGAAGTCAGCAAGGGTGGGCAGGACGTTCGGCGCTTGCGGAAAGCGGGATGGAGCCTGAGGGGCCGGTCAACGGTGCGCGGGGAAGGCGTCCACCTTCGGCGCGCCCGCCACCCTCTCAGAGGTGGCCGAACTCCTTCCGGAGCCTTTCCCTGAGCCCCGGGAGGTGGAGGTCCCAAGGTCCATCCTGTTGGCCTTCCGGTGGGGGGAACGGTGGGGAGAAAGTAGAAGGGCAGGTCCCTGGCCCCCCTCACGAGCAGCATGAGCTTCCGGAGCCCCACTATCTTCAGCCCCCTTCTCTCTTCGGCCAGAAGTTCAAGCCTCGGATCCTTCAAAGCCCACCGTGCCGTAGGTCCTGCCCAGCCCGCCGCTCAGGTCAGGGTTTCCGGCATGGAGATGGGCTGGGGCCACTATCCTTACCTTTTTCACCAGCGGAAGGAGGAGGCTGCCTGTTTAGCCCTTTCAGGGCGAGGAGGTGGGCCAGCCTGAGGGGCTGGGGTATCCTGAAGGAAGGTGAGGTCCTGAGCGTGAGCTCTATGGCCGTCCGGAGGGAGAGCCTGTGCCCCACGCTCACGTACACGGGCTTCACCTTCGTCTGGGTCCTCACCGCGGCCCCCACCACTTCCCCCCCCTCCCTCAGCAGGGAGTATCCGCCCCTCTCGGGAGGGGGCTCCTCACCCTCCCCGCAGAGTCTGGACTTCGCCACCCCCAGTGCGGGTTTGTCCAGAACCACTCCCAGGTGGGAGGCCAGGCCCGCCCTCCTGGGATGGGCCACTCCGTGTCCGTCCACCATGTACACGTCCGCCTCCACCCTTTTGGCCACCTCCAGCATTCCCTCCAGCTCCCTGAAGGCCAGGAAGGTGGGGAGATAGGGAAACCTTATCCTGACCCTTCTCACCCTCTCCTCCAGCACCTCCAGGGTGTTGAGGTCCAGCACCACGCAGGAGGAGCATCCCCGGTCCCTTCCCGCGTAGGCCAGGTCCAGCCCCGCCACCCTCTCCAGCTTCTTCCACTCGTCCCTGGTGGACACCCTCCCGGCCACTCTGCGCTGGATCTCCAGGAGCCGGCGGAGGTCCACCGCACCCCTCGGCCTGAGGATGGGGAGCATCATGAACTCTGGGCGGGAGAGCTTTTATCCCGGGGAGGAAGAAAAGCTGATTTAAGGAGAGGAGAAAGGGAAGGATGCGCGCCAAGGGGCCCAAGTGCAAGTCCTGCGGGAAGCAGATCCAGCTCATGAGCTACGGCGCGGGTTATCTGAAGGTGGTGGTCCCCGGGGAGGCCAGGGCGAAGTTCTTCTGCCAGCCCTGTGCCGAGGGACTGCTGGGCAGGAAGCTGGCCGAGCTCTAGTTCGAGCCACATGGCGGAGCCGCGGGATCACCTCCTGATGACGCTGGCGATAAAGCCGGAGGGGAAGCTGGTGGACCTGCAGCACCTGAGGGAGAAGGTGAGCCGCGATGCCGGGAGGGAGCTTTCGGAGAAGGAGGTCTCCGGCCTTCTGGAGGAGCTGATGGAGGAAGGGCTGGTGAGGAGGGAGGGTGAGGGCTACGCCCTCACGGAAAAGGGGAGGGAGCACTTCGAGGGCAGGTGGAGGGAGATCCGGGAGGAGCTGAACCAGGACTACCTGAAGGTCTACAGGGCCAAGCGGTACTACCCGGTGGTGGCCCCCACCCTGCTGGAGTTCTGCAGCGGGAGGTGGGTCTCCGTCTTCAGGCTCTTCACGGGAAGGGCCTGGCTCCAGCGGAAGATGGGGCCCAGGTACATCACCCTCCGCCGTCCCTCCGACCTCCAGAGGTGGCTGGACCTCCACGGCATAGACTTCATCCCCTACATCCACTCCGTGAACTCCTCCCGCCCGGACTGGTTCGTGCTGGATCTGGACGCGGGGAAGGAAGTGCCCGAGGAGAAGTTGAAGAGGGTGGTGGAGGTCACCCTGGCGAGGATGGAGGACTTCGGCCTGGAGCCCAAACTGAAGTACAGCGGCTCGAGGGGCTTCCAGCTCTGGGCGAGCTTCAGGCCCCACCCGCTGCCCGAGGAGTACCGCCCGCTGGAGCTGCAGGCGGGGAAAAGGGAGAGGAACTTCTTCAACTTCTACGCCGACCTCATTCGCTTCCTGGAGTTCGAGGTTTCCCAGAAGCTTCCCGGCCTCACCACCTCCGACGTGGCCCACAAGGAGAGGAGGAGGGGAAAGGTGCTCTTCGATCCCTCGGTCATGAAGCCCATGGGCGACGTGAGGGCGCCCTACTCCATGCACTACCGGACGGGGCTCATCTCCATGCCTCTGGGGAAGGAAGAGCTGAGGGGCTTCACCCCGGAGCAGGCCGATCCGGAGAGGGTGGCGGAGAGGTACCGTGAGAGGGGGAACGAGTTCGAGCTCAGGCCCGTGGGAGGAGAGGACTTCTTTAGGGAGGCCATGAAGTGGTTCGGGGAGAACCCCGGAGGGAGGAAGGAATGATCCTCACGGCCGAGAGGGAAAAAGAGGTGATACGTGTCCTCCTCCTGAGGAGCGGGGCGGGGGAGGAGGAGGCGGAGGATGCGGCCGAGGTGCTGACGGAGGGCGATCTGAGGGGCCTCCACTCCCACGGCCTGCTTAGGCTGCCGTACATCCTGAGGGCGCTGAGGAGGGGAACCATCCTCCCGCGGGCGGAGGTGAGGGTGGTGAGGGAGACCCAGGCCACGGCGCTGCTGGACGGGGGCCACGGGCTGGGGCACCACGTGGCCAGGAGGGCGATGTCCCTGGCCGTGGAGAAGGCCAGGAAGACGGGGGTGGGGGCCGTGGGCGTGTTCAACTCCAACCACTTCGGCATCGCGGGGTACTACGCGGAGATGGCCATGAGGGAGGGCATGGTGGGAGTGGTGACCACCACCACCGATCCCCTGGTGCACCCCTGGGGGGGATGCGAGCCCCTGCTGGGGACCAACGCCCTCGCCGTGGGCCTCCCCACCCGTCCGCCCGTCCTTCTGGACATGGCGATGAGCGTGGCGGCCAGGGGGAAGCTGGTGGAGGCCTCCAGGAAGGGGGAGAGGATACCGGAGGGATGGGCGGTGGACAGGGAGGGAAGGCCCACCACGGACCCCGAGGAGGGACTGAAGGGGGCCCTCAGTCCCTTCGGGGGGCCGAAGGGCTACGGGCTGGCCTTTGTGCTGGAGATCCTGGCCGGCCCCATGGTGAACGCCGCGGCGGGGAGGAGGGTCAGGGGCACGCTGGAGCCTGTGGAGGGTTTCTGCACGAAGGGCGACCTGATGCTGGCGCTGGACCCCTCGGCCTTCACCGACAGGGAGAAATTCCTGAGGGAGGCGGAGGAGTTCATCCGGGAGGTGAAGTCCTCCAGGAAGGCGGAGGGCGTTCAGGAGATCCTCCTTCCGGGGGAGCCGGAGTTCAGGAAGAGGGAGAGATACCTGAGGGAGGGCATTCCGCTTCCCGACGAGATCTGGAGGGAAGTGGAGAGCGCGGCGAGGGAGCTGGGTCTCTGGCCGGAGGAGTGGGGCTAGGCCCCGGCCCTCAGGAGGAGCTCCACCACGGGCATGGGCTCTCCGGCCAGGAAGCTTATGCAGGCCCCGCCCCCCGTGCTCACGTGGCTGAGCCTGGAGAGCACCCCCGCCTTCTCGGCCGCGGCCACCATGTGGCCCCCACCCACGATGGTGTAGGCCCCGGATTCGGCCATGGCCCTCAGCACCTCCAGCGTTCCCCTTTCGAATTCCTTTTCCTCGAACACCCCCAGCGGACCGTTGGCCACCACGGTCCTGGCCTTTTTGATGAGGTCGGAGTACTCCCGGATGGTCCTGCTCCCCACGTCCTTCACGGGTGCGTCCACGGGGAGCCTGGAAACCTCCACCTCCTCCCTCCTGCCGCTCCTCTCCACGGCCACGTCCGCGGGGAGCCTTATCCTCCCCCCGTAGGCGGAAAGCAGCCTCCTGGCCCTCTCCCTTTCCTTCTCGAAGCCCTTGTCCTTCAGAACCCTGAGGCTGGGCTCCCCCAGCTCCACTCCCGAGGCGGAGAGGAAGAGCAGTGAGACCAGCCCTCCCGTGAGGACCAGGTCGGCAATCCCCTTCGAAAGCACGTTCTCGATGATGCTCAGGGAGTCCTTCGACTTTCCTCCCCCCAGCACGTAGACGCAGGGCCTCTCAGGCTCCCTTCCCCTCCCCAGCCCCTTCAGTTCCTTCTCCATCAGCCTTCCCGCGTAGGTGGGGAGCACGGCTCCGAACCCCACCAGCGAGGGCTGCCCGCGGTGCGCGGCCCCGAAGGCGTCGTTCACGTAGAGGTCGGCCAGGGAGGAAAGCTCCTTCACCAGGAAGGTTCTGGCCATCTCCTCCGGCGTGCCGCTGAGGGACTCCTCGGCGTGGAACCTCACGTTTTCCAGCAGCAGGACCTCCCCGGGTTTCAGCTCCCTGATGGCCTGCTTCGCGGAGGGTCCCAGCAGGTCGGGAACGTACCTCAAGGGCATGCCCAGGAGCTCGCCCATCCTCCTCGCATGCTTTTCCAGCCTGGTGAAGTCCTCTTCCCCCGGTCTTCCCTGGTGGGCCAGCACCACCACCCTGGCCCCCTTCTCCGCCAGCTCCCTGATGGTGGGGGCGCATTCCCTCATCCTGGAGTCCTCCAGGATGTCGCCAGTCCTGGGGTCGAGGGGTGAATTGATGTCCACCCTGAGGAGAACGGTCTTGCCCTTCACCTCAGCCTGGTCCAGAGTGGGGATCGCCATCTAGCTCTTCGAGGCTATGAGGTTCGCCATGTCCACCAGGCGGCAGGAGTAGCCCCACTCGTTGTCGTACCAGGACACCACCTTCACCAGGTTGCCCCCTACCACGGTGGTGAGGGCCCCGTCCACGATGGAGGAGTGGCTGTTCCCTATGAAGTCGCAGGAGACCAGAGGCTCCTCCGTGTAGGCCAGGATGCCCTTCAGGCTTCCCTCCGCGGCCCTCTTGAAGGCCGCGTTCACCTCCTCCGCCGTGGTCTCCTTCCTCAGGAGCGCCACCAGGTCCACCACCGAGACGTCCGGGACGGGCACCCTCAGGGCTATTCCGTGGCTCTTCCCCTTCATGGCGGGTATGACCTCGAAGATGGCCTTGGCGGCACCGGTGGTGGTGGGAATGATGGAGACCGCCGCCGCCCTGGCCCTCCTCAGGTCCCTGTGCACCAGGTCCAGGACGCGCTGGTCGTTGGTGTAGGCGTGCACCGTGGTCATCAGGCACTTCTCCACCCCGAAGTTCTCCTCCAGCACCTTCAGCAGGGGGGCGAGGCAGTTGGTGGTGCAGGAGCCCAGGGAAAGGATGAAGTGCTTGGAGGGGTCGTACTGGGTTTCGTTCACCCCTGGAACGATGGTGATGTCGGGGTTCTTGGCCGGGGCGGTGATCAGCACCCTTTTGGCCCCCGCCTGCAGGTGCTTGGAGGCCCCCTCCCTGTCGGTGAAGGCCCCGGTGGACTCTATCACCAGGTCCACTCCCAGTTCCTTCCAGGGGAGCTTGGAGGGATCCTTTTCTGAGAGGTGCTTCATCCTTTCCTTCCCCACCGCCAGATAGCCGTCCTCCGCCCTCATCTCCACCTCCAGTTTGCCGAAGGTGGAGTCGTACTTCAGGAGGTGCAGGAGGGTGGAAGCATCGGTGAGGTCGTTGACCGCCACCACCTCGAAGTTCCTCCTCCTCTCCAGCGAACTCCTGTAGAAGAGCCTCCCTATGCGGCCGAAGCCGTTGATCGCTACGCGCACTTTCTTTCCTTCGGAAAAACTTTATATATAGCTTCCTCCCAGCGGATAAGAAACCGTATTTGATAATTGAACCAAAAGTGGTAAAATGGAGAGGCTGAGGCTCCTGCTGGAGGTGGCGAGGGCCGGGAGGGGCTCCGGTGCGGCCCTCACCCTGAAGGAGCTTTCGGAGAGGGTGGGAAGGCCGGCGTCCACCCTCGCCCGCTGGCTGAGGGAGCTGGAGGGGGAGGGATGGCTGGAGCGGCTCCCCGAGAGGAGGGGAAGGAGGCTCAGGCTCTCTCCCAGGGGCTTCGCCCTCCTCAGGTCCCTGCACGCGGAGCGGGAGGAGGTGCTGGAGGGGAGGGAGGAGGGGATGAGGCTGGAAGGGGTGGTGGTGAGCGGGCTGGGGGAGGGAAGCTACTACGTGAGGCAGGAGGGATACCGCAGGCAGTTCAGAGAGCAGCTCGGCTTCACGCCCTTTCCAGGGACGCTGAACGTGAGGCTGAACGGCTCCTCCAGGGAGGCGAGGGAGGTGCTGCGGGAGCTGCCGGGGAAGGTGCTGAGGGGGTTCCGCACCAGGGAGAGGAGCTTCGGGGAGGTGAAGTGCTTCCCGGTGAGGATAAGGGGGAGGGAGGCCTTCCTGGTGCTCCCCCTGAGGAGCTCCCACAGGGAGGTGGTGGAGCTGGTGGCGGGCGAGAAGCTCAGGGACACCCTGGGCCTGAAGGACGGGGACAGGGTGGAGCTGGAGGTGAGGAGGTGGAGGTAGAGAGGGCCGCGAAGGACCTGAGGGAGGGGAGGTTCGTGCTCATCCACGACAGCGGGGAGAGGGAGAACGAGGTGGACCTCGTGATGGGGGCCCAGTTCGTGGAGCCCCACCACGTGGCCGTGCTCAGGAGGGATGCGGGGGGGCTCATCTGCGTGCCCCTCCACCGCAGGATAGCGGACAACTTCGGCCTTCCCTACCTGACGGAGATCTACCGGGTGGCCTCCGAGAAGTTCGGGCTCCTGAGGGGCATCTTTCCCCACGACCTGCCCTACGATGAGCGGTCGGCCTTCTCCCTCACCGTGAACCACCGGGGGACCAGGACGGGGATCACGGACAGGGACAGGGCCCTGACCATAAGGGAGGTGGCCAGGCTGGGGGCCAGGGCCCTGAACGGCTCCGCGGTGGAGGAGTTCGGAAGGAACTTCAGGAGCCCCGGGCACGTTCCCCTCCTCCCCGCCGCCAGGAGCGTGCTGGAAAGGCAGGGGCACACGGAGCTCTCGGTGGCCCTGGCCGAGATGGCGGGCATCGTCCCCGTCACGGTGATATGCGAGATGCTGGACGGCGAGACCCACGCGGCCCTTAGCCTGGAGAAGGCGAGGGAGTACGCGGAGGAGAGGGGCCTGGTCCTGGTGGGGGGAAGGGAGATCGTGGAGGAGTACAGGAGGAGGATGGGATGCTCAGGATAGCCATGGTGGACACCACCTTCGCCAGGTACGACATGGCCTCCTCCGCCATGGAGGAGCTCAGGAACCTCTGCAGCGCGAGGTTCGAGAGGCGCACGGTCCCCGGGATAAAGGACCTGCCGGTGGAGTGCAAGCGCCTGCTGGACGGAGGGTGCGACGCCGCCATGGCCTTCGGCATGCCCGGTGCCGCACCCATAGACAAGCAGTGCGCCCACGAGGCCTCCCTCGGGCTCATCTGGGCCCAGCTGCTGACCAACAAGCACATCATAGAGGTGTTCGTCTTCGAGGACGAGGCCTCGTCGGAGGAGGAGCTGGCCAGGCTGGCGGACAGGAGGGCCAGGGAGCACGCCCTCAACCTCTACCGCTTGCTCTTCAGGCCCGAAGAGCTTACAAAAAGGGCCGGCACCGGGCAGAGGGAGGGCCGCCCGGACGCCGGACCCCTAAGGAGGTGAGAACCTGGTGAAGCTGGGACTGGTGGCTAGCGAGTTCTCCTGGGACGTGGTGGGACCCATGGTGGAGTTCGCGAAGAGGCACGCGGAGTTCCTGGGCGCATCGCTGGAGAGGGAGGTGCTGGTTCCCGGAGTCTGGGAGATACCGGTGGCGGTGAAGAAACTGCTCTCGGAAGGAAAAGTGGACGCGGTGGTGACGCTGGGTGCCGTGATAGAGGGGGAGACGGAGCACGACGAGGTGATCATGCAGCACGCGACCAGGAAGCTGATGGACCTCGCCCTGGAGTACGGCAGGCCCGTGGCGCTGGGCATCTCTGGACCGGGCATGACCAGGCTGCAGGCGCTGGACAGGGTGAACGAGTACGCCAGGAGAGCGGTGGAGAGTGCGGTCAAGACGGCCAGAAGGCTGGGGATCGGCTGAGGCCGGGGTGGGGGTGCTGGCCCTGGGCTCCCACCAGGAGAGGCACGGGGCGGTGCTCCCATCCGACACCGATGCCAAGCTGGCGGCCCACGTGGCCCTGGAGGCAGCCAAGCGGAGCGGGGCCAAGTTCCTGGGGGTCCTCCTCACCTCCTACGAGCTTCCCCTCATAGAGACCGGCAGGCACCATTCCCTGGCGAGGGTGGTGGGGGAGCTGTGCAGGAGGCTGAGGGAGGCCAGGGAGGTGCTGGGGGTAAAGGCGGCCGTGCTGGTGAACGCCCACGGAGGGAACAAGCCCCTGAGGGACCGCCTCCCCCGGCTGGAGAGGAGGCTGGGGATGAGGCTTTCCTTCTGCACCCTGCTGGTGGACCTGGAGGGACCCCACGCGGGGAGGGGGGAGGTCAGCGCGGCGGCGGCGGTGGGCCTGGCGGACCCCTCCAGGCTGGGGGAGCACGTTGACCCTGAGAAGCATCCGGAGGTGGGCTTCGTGGGGCTCAGGGAGGCGCGCAGGAGGTACGAGTGGGCCGAGAGGCATGCCAGGGAGGTCCTGAAGGAGGGGGTGAGGGTGGACCTCAGGCTGGGAAGGAGGCTGGTGGAGAGGGCGGTGGAGGAGGCGGTGAGGGAGATCGAAAGGCTGGCCTCCTCACCCGGGCCCTGAGAGACAGCCGAACTCCCTCCCCATCTCCAGCAGGGCCCAGGCCCATATCAGGCACTCGAAGCTTTTCAGGGGGGAGCTCGGCCTGAAGTGGGAGGAGTCCTGCTGGTAGGCCCTGATGTTTTCCAGCAGCCTCTCCCCCCTCTCGTCCAGGGGCCGCACCTCCTTCAGGGCCTCCTCCAGCCTCTTCGACCACCTCTCTATCTCGGCCTCCAGCTCCCCCTCCAGCCCCTTCAAGGCTCGGCACCCCCCAGGATCCTGAGCGCCTCCTCCTCCAGGAAGTGCAGTTTCCCCGGGACCACCAGCGCATGGGGGGGAGGCCCGAAGTCTTCCCCCCTCAGCCTGCCCACCTTTCCCGCCCTCACCCTGCCGTCGGGGCAGCCCGCACGCGCCAGGACCACCACCAGCGTCTCCGGGGTAAAGACCCCCTTTCCCACCTCGGCCTCCAGCTCCAGCATGATGTCCATTCCCTCCCCCGCGGTCATGTATCTCCCCTCCTCCGCCCTCAGGTCGAGCAGGAGGAGGGTGTGCAGCCCCCTCTCCCGGTTCTCCGCCAGGGCGTCGTAGGGGGCCCTCGAGGGGCTGTCCCTGAAGGGGATGGTGGCGGAGCGGCCGAACTTGTAGCTCTGCAGCCCCGTCAGCCCGGGGACGGCGGAGAGGATGGAGGGGGAGGGAACCACCAGCGTGCGGATGCCCCTCCTCTCCGCCCTCAGCCGGAGGTCGACGTGGGTGGTGGCCACCATGGAGTCCCCCGGGACGAGCAGGACCACCCTCCCCTTTTCCGCCCTCTCCAGGATTTCCTCCGGCCGCTCCTCCAGGGTTTGGCGGTCCACCAGCTTCACGGGCTTGCCCACCAGTTCCTCCAGCTTCCCCAGGTCCAGCTCGGGGAGGAGGCTGGTGTAGTGCTCGGCGTACACCCAGTCGGCCTCCCTGGCGAACCTCAGTCCCCTGAGGGAGAGGCCCTCCTGGCTGCAGAGGCCCAGCCCCACGAAGACCAGCATCATTTTTTTTTAAGGCGGCCGGTCTTTTTTTATTGAGAGGGCCCCCAGGGGGATGGGATTGAAGTACCTGAAGGTGATAGCGGATACGAGCTTCCTGATGATACCGGGGACCTTCGGAGTGGACATCATCAGCGAGCTGAACAGGCTGCTGGAAAGGAGGTACAAGCTCCTCATTCCCTCCCCCGTGCTGAAGGAGCTGGAGTACCTGGCCAGAAAGGGAACCCCGAGCGAGAGGTCCTCCGCCAGGCTCGGAATGGTCCTGGCCGAGCAGGGGGAGATCGTGAAGGGGGGGGAGGATGCGGACGAGGCCATCCTGAAGCTGGCCCAGAAGGAGGGGGCCAAGGGCTGCGTGGTGGGCACCAACGACAGGATACTCCAGAAGAAGCTCGAGAAGGTGGGAATCCCTGTGGCCCGCCTGAGGCACAGGTCCTACCTGATGCTCAGCCGCGACCTGGAGTGAGTTCGGCAACCTTTTAATAGGCTCTCCGTCGAGGATGATTAGGTTTTCTGGTTCGGAGGTGTGGAAGTGCACTGGAGGGTGACCCTGAGGGACACGGTGAGAGTTCCGCCCCACCGCTTCGGCGAGCCCCTGGAGAAGGTGGTGGCGGAGCTGCTGCAGCAGACCTACGAGGGGGTGATGGACAAGGATGTGGGAATGGTGGTGGCCATCACGGGGGTGAAGGAGATAGGAGTGGGGAGGGTGATCATGGGGGATGGGGCCAGCTACCACCAGGTGGTCTTCGAGGCCCTCACCTACCGCCCCGAGCTGAACGAGGTGGTGCTGGGGGAGGTGGTGGAGGTGGTGAGCTTCGGGAGCTTCGTCAGGGTGGGTCCGCTGGACGCCCTCCTCCACATTTCGCAGGTCATGGACGACTACGTTTCCTACGACGAGAAGAAGGGTGCCCTGGTGGGGAAGGAAACGGGCAGGTCGCTGAAGGAGGGCGACAGGCTCAGGGCCAGGGTGGTGTCGGTGAGCCTCAAGAGGGACTACAGGGGGAAGGTTGGGCTCACCATGCGTCAGCCGGGCCTGGGCAAGCTGGAGTGGCTGGCGGAGGGAAAGAAGGGGGGCAGGGGATGAAGGAGCAGGCCTGCAGGAAGTGCCACAGGATTGTGAGCAAGGTGGATTCGTGCCCCGTCTGCAAGGGGAGCTCCTTTTCTGCGGAGTGGAAGGGATACGTGGTGGTGAGGGACCCGGAGAGGTCCCAGATAGCCAGGGCCCTCAAGATCAAGCAGGAAGGGAGCTACGCCCTGAGGGTTCGCTGAGTCCTTTTATATGGGGAGGCGGAAGTAGAAAGATGGCCAAGACCACGGTATCGGTGATCAAAGCCGACGTGGGCTCGCTGGTGGGCCACCACACCGTGCCTGAGCCCCTCCTGAGGGTGGCCAGGGAGGAGCTGAAGAAGGCGGAGGAGACGGGCCTGATCAACAGCTCTTACGTTTTCAACGCCGGGGACGACCTGGAGCTCCTCATGGTGCACCGGAGGGGGGAGGACAACCCGGAGATCCACGGCCTGGCCTGGGAAACCTTCAGGAAGGCGGCGGAGAGGTCCAGGAGTTTGAAGCTCTACGCGGCGGGGCAGGACATCCTGAAGACGGCCTTCAGCGGCAACGTCAGGGGGATGGGACCGGGGGTGGCCGAGATGGAGTTCGAGGAGCGCCCCTCCGACCCCGTGATAGTCCTGGCGATGGACAAGACGGAGCCCGGTGCCTTCAACTATCCCCTTTTCAGGGCCTTCGCCGATCCCTTCAACACGGCCGGCCTGGTCATCGACCCGGCCATGGTGGGAGGGTTCAAGTTCGAGGTGTTCGACCTGATAGAGAGCAAGAAGCTCGTGCTGAAGTGCCCGGAGGAGATGTACGAGGTCCTGGCCCTGGTGGGAAGCCCAGGGAGGTACGTGATCTCCAGGGTGTGGAGGGCCTCCGACGATATGGTCTGCGCCTCCACCAGCACCACCAAGCTCTCCCTGATCGCGGGGAAGTACGTGGGAAAAGATGACCCGGTCTGCGTGGTGAGGGCCCAGCACGGTCTCCCCGCGGTGGGTGAGATCCTGGCCCCCTTCATGCACAGCTACTTCGTGGAGGGGTGGATGAGGGGAAGCCACTGGGGGCCCCTGATGCCGGTGGGGCTGAAGGACTCCAGGTGTACGGTCTTCGACGGACCCCCCAGGCTGGTGGGGCTGGGCTTCCAGGTCTGCGAGGGGGCCATAGCCAGGGACGACTCGGGCAACCCGATGGTGGTGGACCTCTTCGAGGATGTGGCCTTCGACCTGGCCAGGAGGGAGGCGATGGAGTACATGGCGGCGCTGAGGAGGATGGGCGAGTTCGAGCCAGCCCGCCTGGCCCAGGACGCCATGGAGTACACCACCCTCCCGAAGGTCCTCGAGAAGCTCAGGGACAGGTTCAGGCCCGCCTAGATCTTTGTCCTAAAGGTGGCCGAAGAGGAGGGAAGCGAGGAGACCCGCCACCAGGGAGAAGCCCAGCAGGAGGGCGAGGGGGGAGAGAGCGGAAGCTCCCTCGCCCGCGCGGACGGGCCTCCCCGCGATCCTGTGCCTCAGGTAGGTGGCCCTGGAGGTGCCCAGGTGGGAGGCCCAGAGGCAGAGGGGAAGGTTGACGGAGAGGACGAGCAGGATGAAGAGGGTGGAGAGGACGGCCTGGGCGGGGAGGCGGGGAAAGGAAAAACCGGAGAGGGAGGATTCCAGCGCTCTTATCAGGACTCCCCCGTCGTGGGTCCCCCTGAAGAAGAGGAGGAAGGGCGCGCCCGCGCCGAAGAAGAGCTGCGAGAGCAGGTAGCAGGAGAGGGGTGTCAGGGCGAAGAAGAGGAGGGGCTCCCACCACCTCTCCAGCTCGGAGGGGGGAGGCACGCTGGTCAGCAGGCTGAGGTCTCTGGAGAGGTCTCCTCCCAGCCAGTAGCCGCAGGAGGCTCCCGCCACCCAGCTCCCCAGGATCAGGAGCCAGAAGAGCGGACCGAGGAGCTCCTCCTTCATGCTCCACCAGAGGGAATGGAGGTTCTTCCCTATTTGAGGAAATCAAAGGGTCTTCTGGTACTCTCTCTTGGCCTCGGCTATGGTCCTGCTCAGGTATCCCCACTGCTTTTCGTTCCTGGGCTTCTCCGCTTCCTGCGGGCCCCAGCGCGGAGGGGGGTAGCTTTTCCTCTCCAGCGCCTCCAGGCGCTTCTCCAGCTCCTCCAGCCGCTTGGTCAGGGAGGAGAGCCTCGACTCCAGCTCGGAGATTCTTTCCACGCCATCAGTTTGGGCCCGCCCGGTTTTTACCTTATCGGAAGCTAGTAGTAGATGGTGTCCGGGAAGCGCTCGTTGAGGGCCCACACCGAGTTCTTCCCCATCTTCAGGCGCCTGGCCCTCCCGCACCCCTCGAGCCTTTTCAGGAGGGGCTGGATGGTGGCGGGCCTGCAGCCCAGGATCTCGGCCAGGTCCTTGGCCCTGAGGTTCCCGTACCGGCGGAGGAGGTATTCCAGCACCTCCAGTCTGGCCGCCGTGATCCAGTCCTCCTCTTCCTCTTCCTCCTCCTCCTCTTCCACCATCTCGGGGAACTCCATCCTGTTTCTTTTCCCCTTCCCCATTTTAAACTCTACCGCCCGCGGAGGATGTGCAGGCGCTTCCCGGAAGCCGGCGGGGGAACCCCGTGCTATTTAAGGGGAGGATTTGAAGGAGGAGTGGCATGCAGAGGTTCCTCCCCCCTTCGTTGATGGTGCTTCTTTTGCTGGCTTCGGCGGGTGTGGCCGGGGCGGGGGGTGCGGAGCTCCAGGTGAGGGACCTGGAGGTGCGGGTGGAGCTGACCCCCGGGGCGAGGTGCACCGTGGAAGCCTCGGCCTTGCTGCGGGGGGGAACGGAGAACCTCTTTCCCCTGGAGCTGGAGCTGAGGGCCTCAGGCTCAGGTTCCTCCTCCGCGAAGCTGGAGCTGAAGGGGAGCGTGGGGATAAAGCTTCCTGAGGGGGTGGAGGACCTCCTTTCTTCCCTGAACCTTCAGCTCCTGAACGCCTTCCTCTCCTCCTACGAGGGGAAAACCCTGGGGGAGCTGATGGGGGAGGGTGGATCCACGGGAACCATCCGGCTGAAGCTACCCGAGATCGGGCTTCCCGAGGGGATGAGGGAGATGGTGCTGGAGAAGATAGAGGTGAGGGAGCTGAAGGTGCTCCGGCCCGGTGTGGAGTTCTCCCTCCTGGTGGTGCTGGGAGGGGTGGAGGAGGGGAGGGAATACCTCCCCCTGAGCCTGCGGCTTTCCCAGGAGCTTGCGGAAGGAGGAGCGCTCCTCTCGGCGCGCGCGGAGTTCAGCCTCCCACGGGAGGGGAACCGGGTGGTGGTGAAGCTGCCTGGGGGCTTCAACCTCGAGGATTTACCGGGGGAGGTATCCGTGGAGAACTTCTCCCTGAGCCTCAAGCTCCCCGAGGGAGCCGAGGTCTCGGGCCTGCCCGAGGGCTTCGAGAACGAGAACGGGGTCTACACTTTCTCGGGGGATAACATGGAGCTCTTCCAGTCCCTGCTCCGGGACCTGGGCGGCACGAGCTTCTCCTACCAGTACTCCCCGCCCGGCCCGCCCCTTCTCACCCTCGCGGCGGCGGCGGTCGTGCTCGCCCTCCTGGCGGGGGGGACCTTCTGGGTTCTGAGGGGGAGAAAGAGAACCCTTTTACCGCACGGAGGAGAGTGAAGAGGATGACGGAGAGGAAGCAGGTCTACAGGTGCAACATCTGCGGCAACATCGTGATGGTGCTGCACGCCGGGAGGGGACAGCTGGTCTGCTGCGGCCAGCCCATGGAGCTGCTGCAGGAGAGGACGGAGGAGGTGGGGAGGGAGAAGCACGTGCCCGTGGTGGAGGGAACGGAGAGGGGAGTGAGGGTGAAGGTGGGTTCGGTGCCCCACCCGATGGAGGAGAAGCACTACATCGAGTGGGTGGAGGTGGAGGGGGAGGGCCTCCTCTGCCTGAAGTTCCTGAACCCAGGTGGGGCGCCGGAGGCGGAGTTCGGGGTGAAGGCGGAGAAAGCCAGGGAGTACTGCAACGTCCACGGCCTCTGGAGGACCGGGTGAGGTGAGGGGTGGATGATGGACACCTGCCCCGGGATAAGGAAGCTGGTGGAGCCGCAAATAGTGGTCAGGACCTGTCCCGCCTGCGGGGAGGAGGTGGAGTTCTTCGAGTACGAGACCGAGACCAAGTGCCCGAAGTGCGGGAGGAAGGTCCACAGGGAGGCCTCCCCCTCCTGCGTGGTCTGGTGCAGGTACGCGGAGAAGTGCTTGGAGGACCTGGAGAGGAGGAAGATCGTTCCCCCCTCAAGGGTGGAAGAACTCAGAAAGCTGGTGAAGCGCCAGGGCTAGCTTTTAGGCTGCAGGGAGTAGGAATCAGGGATGGCGACTCTCCTGGAGAGGATCGTGAGAAGGCATCTGGTGGAGGGAAGGCCCTCTCCGGGGGAGGAAGTGGCGGTGAGGGTGGACCAGACCCTCACCCAGGACGCCACCGGCACCCTGGCTTACCTGGAGTTCGAGGCCCTGGGGCTTCCGCGGGTGAGGACGGAGCTCAGCGTGAGCTACGTGGACCACAACACCCTTCAGACCGACTTCAGGAGCGCGGACGATCACCGCTACCTGCTCTCGGTGGCCAGGAGGTACGGCATCCACTTCTCCCCCCCGGGCACCGGCATCTGCCACCAGCTCCACCTGGAGCGCTTCGCCTCCCCCGGAAAGACCCTTCTGGGCTCGGACAGCCACACCCCCACCGCCGGGGCGGTGGGCTGCCTGGCCATGGGGGCGGGAGGGCTGGATGTGGCCCTGGCCATGGCCGGCCTGCCCTACTCCTTCACCTACCCGGAGGTGCTGGGGATCAGGCTCTCCGGGGAGCTTCCCGACTGGGTCTCCGCCAAGGACCTGGCGCTGGAGGTGCTCAGGAGGCTGGGGGTCAGGGGAGGAAGGGGGAAGGCCCTGGAGTACTTCGGAGCGGGAGTGAGGGGGCTGGGCGTTCCCGAGAGGGCCACGGTGGCCAACCTGGGAACGGAGACGGGGGCCACCACCAGCCTCTTCCCCAGCGACGGTGTCACCAAGCAGTTCCTCAGGGCGCAGGGGAGGGAGGGCGACTGGACGCCCCTCCCCGAGGAGGGGGGTTACGGGGAGGTGGAGGAGGTGGAGCTGGGAAGGCTGGAGCCCCTGGTGGCCCTCCCCCACAGTCCCGGCAACGTGAGGCCCGTGAGGGAGGTGGAGGGGGAGGAGGTGCAGCAGGTGGTGATAGGCTCCTGCACCAACTCCTCGCTCAGGGACCTGAAGGTGGTGGCCCGCATGCTGAAGGGAAGGAGGGTGGCGGAGGGAGTGGATCTCCTCATAAGCCCTGGCTCCAGGCAGGTGGTGGAGCACCTGGTGAGGAGCGGGGAGATGAGGTACCTCCTGCGGGCGGGCGCCAGGATCCTGGAGTGCGCCTGCGGCCCCTGCATAGGGATGGGGGGCGCCCCACCTTCGGGGGCGGCCTCCCTCAGGACCTTCAACCGCAACTTCGAGGGGAGGAGCGGCACTCCTGACGCCAGGGTCTTTCTGGTGAGTCCGGAGGTGGCGGCCGCTTCTGCCCTGGAGGGGAGGCTGACGGATCCACGGGGGATGGGAAGGTACCCCAGGGTGAGGATGCCCGGACGCTTCCTGCCCTCCTCGGGTTTCCTCCCGCCCCTTCCTCCGGGGGAGGCGGAGAGGGTGGAGGTGGTGAGGGGACCCAACATCCGCCCCCTCCCCGAGTTCTCCCCCCTCCCCCACGTGCTGGAGGGCAGGGTCCTGCTGAAGGTGGGGGACGACGTGAGCACCGACCACATCCTCCCGGCGGGGGCGGAGGTCCTCCCCCTCCGGAGCAACCTGCCGGAGCTTGCGAAGTACACCTTCTCCCGCCTGGACCCCACCTTTTACCGGAGGGCCGAGCAGGAGGGGGGAGGCTTCGTGGTGGGGGGGGAGAACTACGGGCAGGGGTCCAGCAGGGAGCACGCCGCCCTGGTCCTGAGGTACCTGGGGGTGAGGGCGGTGATGGCCAAATCCTTCGCCCGCATCCACCTGGACAACCTGATCAACTTCGGGATTTTGCCCCTCCTGCTGAACGCCTCCCAGTACGAGGAGCTGGAGAAGGGGGAGATGCTGAGCCTGGATACGGCCGGGCTCCGGAGGGTGAGGGTGAGGTGGAAGGGAGGGGAGATGGTCCTCCCCTCCCCCCTGTCGGAGAAGGAGGAGGAGATGGTGAGGGTGGGGGGAAAGCTCCCCTGGGCCAGGAAGGTTCTGGGAAGGTGATCTACGTCGTCCAGAAGCACAGGGCCAGGCACCTGCACTACGACCTCAGGCTGGAGATGGACGGCGTGCTGAAGAGCTGGGCAGTGCCTAAGGAGCCTCCGCGCCAGGAGGGGGTGAAGAGGCTGGCCGTCCAGGTGGAGGACCATCCCCTGGGATATGAGAACTTCGAGGGCGTCATCCCCGAGGGGTACTACGGGGCGGGGGAGGTGGAGCTCTGGGACAGGGGGGAGTACGTGCTGAAGGAAAGAAGGGAGGACAGGCTGATCTTCGAGCTGAAGGGGGAGAAGCTGAGGGGAACCTACTGCCTGCTGAGGTTCAAGAAGGGTGAGCCGAAGAACTGGCTCTTCTTCAGGGTTAAAAGTTCTTGATCGCTGCGTGCAGGGCTGAGGGAAGAACGGACGGTCAGTTCCCGTTGGCTGAAGGTGCCGTTTCCAAAGGAGGGTGGAAAGGGATCAAAGCTTGATCGCGGTCTCAAAACAGTTGAAAAACAAAAAGGGAGTAAAAAATAGAAGCTGCGGAAACGGATCGGCTCCGCTTCCGCCTATCTCCTGCGGCGCTTTTCCCAGCAGTCCCTGCAGTAGACGGGTCTGCCCTCCGTGGGTTTGAAGGGCACCTCGCATTCCTTCCCGCAGTCGGAGCATACGGCCTTGTGCATCTCCCTAGGCCTGAAGCCCCTGCGGGGTCCTCTCCCCATATCCATTTCCTAACCTCCTTTCTTTTTGTTGGATATACCAAGAAACTCGCGTTTCTCGGGTCTCCCGGACGGGTCCAGAAGACGGTATATCCGCGCTTTTCTGGTAGGTTCAGTATAAAAAGGTATCAGCGGGCCTGGACCCCCGCTCCTCCCCCCGTCCTTCCCAGCAGTCTCGATGCCTTCACCGCGTGGTAGAGGAGGGCGGATCCCAGCAGGGCCATGAAGCCCCCAAGCAGGGAGAGGAATAAATCTCGTAGAATCGCCTCCTGGTCCCCCGCCTCCCTGGCCATAAGGGCGCCGGCCAGGAACAGGAGGATGCCCGCTGAAAGCATGAGGGTCCCGATGTTTTTTATCCTCTTAAGTTGTTTTCTGACTTCTTCCATCCCGTCCTGTGCTCTTCCCCTTCTTTTATCCCTTCAGCTCCCTCACCCTTTTCACCAGCAGGGGGAGGATTTCGCCCACCCTTCCGAAAAGGGAGAGGTCGGAGAGGTCGGTCAGGGGCGTGGGCTCCAGGTTCACCTCCACCAGCAGGGCCCCCTTCTCCTTGGCCAGGCGGGGGAGGTGGGCGAAGGGGTAGACCACCGCCGAGGTGCCGCAGACCAGAGCGAGGTCGCACTTCCTCACCTCCTCCAGGCTCTCCCTCATCACGTCCTCAGGAATGGGCTCCCCGAAGTAGACCACATCGGACTTCAGGGGTTCCCCGCACCTGCACCTGGGCGGCAGCTCCCCCCTTTTCCTCATCCCCTCCAGATCGAACCCCTCCCTGGGGTACCTGGCGCCGCACCGCAGGCATCGGAGCTTGAAGGCGTTTCCGTGGTACTCCAGCACCCTCGCGCTTCCCGCCCTGCGGTGGAGATCGTCTATGTTCTGGGTGATCACGCCTTTCAGGATCCCCATCCCCTCCAGCTCGGCCAGGGCCAGATGCCCCGGATTGGGTGAGAAGGCGCGCAGGTCGCCCAGAGGGGAGGGCCTGCTCAGGACCTCCTCCCAGTATCCCCTGGGGTCGGAGAGGAACCTGGGGTAGAGCAGATAGGCCCTGGCTTCCTCTTCGGGATGCTTGGTCCAGATCCCGGAGGGTCCCCTGAAGTCGGGGATCCCTGACTCCGTGGACATCCCCGCCCCGGTGAGGGCGAGGGCGTAGCGGGAGGAGAGGAGGTACCTGGCGGCCCTCGTGAGTTCCTCCGGCTCCCCTTTCAGGAAGGACCCCCCTGAGCCCGGTGGCAGCTCTCTGACGTGGCCTATATATTTTTGGTCTGGAAATAACTCACAGGAATATGAGGCTCCTTCGCCCTTCGGAGCTCAAGGCCCTCCGCCTCAAGAGGGGTCTGACCCAGGCCAAGCTGGCGGAGCTCGCGGGCCTCACCCAGGCCTACATCGCGAAGATGGAGGCGGGAAAGGCGGACCCCAGGCTCTCCACCCTGGAGCGGCTCTCCTCCGTGCTCCTCCAGCAGGAGGAAGAGCCCTTGCTCCGCGCCGGGGAGATGATGACCTCACCCGTCTTCTACGTGAGGCAGAAAGATCCCGTGGAAAAGGCGGTGAAGCTCATGGAGAGCAGGGGTATTTCACAGCTCCCCGTGCTTGAGGGCGGTGCGCAGGTGGGGTCCCTCTCGGAGGCGGACGTGATGCGGAAGGTGGCCGAGGGGGAGGGGAGGGGGCTCCTGAGGAGGAGGGTGGCGGAGGTGATGGGGGAACCCTTTCCGACCGTGGGTCCGGAGCTCCCGGCTCCCGCCGTCCTCTCGATGCTTGAGCACTCCCCCGCCGTCCTGGTCGTGGAGAGGGGAAGGGTGAGGGGAATCATCACCAAGGCCGATGTGCTGAGAGTTCTGGTGGAAAGAGCGGAAACTAAATAAGGCCGGGCCGGCAATCCTCTGGGGTAAGGATGGGTGAAGGGGCGCTCCGTGCGGGTCTTCTGCTCCTTTCTCTGGCTCTCTCGGTGGGTCCGGTTTTGGCGGCTTTCGCGTCGGAGGACTGGGACCTCCGCTCCACCCTGCTGGGTGACGTGGGGCCCTTTGAGGATCTGACCTCCCAGGGCAGGGAGCCGACGATAGAGACAGGGGGGACCGCCTTTCAGGGAGCGGTGGCCCCGGAGAACGACCTCCCTCCGCTGGTTTTATCCCTCATCCTCACCAATCACTACTCCTTCAGGCTGGGGATGAAAGAGGTCTCCGTGGAGGTGTTCTGTTCGGATGACGGCTTCAGGGTGGGTGAGGGGAGGCTGGAGAAAAGCGTGGTGGTCGGGCCGGGGTCCGCCGAGAACCTCAGGATCCTCCTGATCTTCACGCACGAGGGCTCCCGCCACCTGCTGGAGCGGCACGTGGAGGATTCCTGCCTCCACGCCTTCCTGAACCTGAGGGGGAACTTCACCCTGGACATCTACGGCCTGGAGATCAGGGTATCGGTGGATGAGTCGGTGGAGCTCTACCAGGAGGTGGGGGGATGAGGCTCCCGAAAGGGGGTCCCAAGGACCTCAACTGGCTCGGGCTGGCGGCGGGTCCCCTCCTGATCCTCCTGCCCTTCCTGGGCGCCTGGTGGAGCCTGAGGGTGGGCACGGGGGCGGTGGATCTCTCCCTTTCCCCCTTCAGCTTCAGGCTGGTGGCCCTCGACCAGACCGTTTCCTCCACGCTCGTGAGGTTCGTCTGCCTGGGAGCCTCCCTCACCCTCGTCGTCTCCGGGATCCTCCTGGTCCTGGCCTCCCTCTATCCCAAGAGGTGGTGGTCGTGGAGGCTGCTGAAGTTCGGGGCCACCAAGCTGCTCTGGATGTGGATAGGCTTCCTCGTCCTGCTCCTGGCCCTCTCCCTGCTGGGCAACTTCGCGGCGGGGAGGGTCTCCGGCCTGCGGGGCTTCAGCCTGCCCTACCTCTCGGGGAGCTCCACCGCGGTCCTGGAGGTGGACGACGTGACCGTTACCCTTCCGCTCAGGATGTCCCTGGGCTGGCCCTTCTTCTTCGCCCTCGTCCCGGCGGTGCTGGGCGTGCTGGCCAGGCTTTATCACCGCAGGCTCTCGCCCCTGGAAGAGTGAGCAGCGGAAGGCACGGCCGCGGAGCCTTCCCGCGCAGGGCCAGCCCCCGCGGGTGTGGGGGAAAAATTATTCCACGAGGATGAGGTGTTCCTCCATGTCTATTCTCTTGATCCTTCCCTTTACCTCCGTCCTCTCCCCCAGCAGGGTGGTGACCACGTACCCGCCCTCCTTCTCCTCCATCAGCACCACGTCCCGGATTTCCTTCTTCCCCGACCTCACGGTGGCTATGCACATTTTCCTCCCTCCTTCAGAAGGAAGTCCAGCAGGTGCCCTGCCTCCTCCCAGGCCTTCCCCGCCCTCAGCTCCCTTCCCACCAGTTCGGACTCAAAGAGCTCGGGATCCTCGTGAATGATGCCGGCCACCTTCAGCCCCCTCCTTTCCACCTCGCTCCTGAGCCTCTCCTCCATCCCCCCCCGCCTCACCCTGTTCAGGACGGCATAGGCTTTCTTCCCCATTCCCTCCACCATCTGCACCGCTCTTCCCGCCAGCACGATCGAGTCAAAGGAGGGATCCACCACCACCAGCACCCCGTCCAGTCCCTCCTCCACCCCCCTCCCCAGGTGTTCCACCCCGGCCTCCAGGTCGGCCAGCAGCAGCTCCCTTTCCCCGGGCCTGAGCCTCCGCAGAACCTCCCTCGCCAGGGCCCCCAGCGGGCAGGCGCACCCCTCCTTCACCGTCGTGATCTTTCCCACGCACAGGAGGGAGAGCCCGTTCCTCCTTCCCACGTACTCGGGGGGAAGCTCCTCCACGCCGAAGCTTTCCTTCGCCAGCACCCCCTTCCCTCTTTCCAGGGTCTCCCACACGCCCTTCCTCCCCCCCGCCAGCTCCAGCAGGGGGGAGGGGGGCCTCTCGAAGCCCAGCAGCCTGAAGAGCCCCGGGTTGGACTCGTCCGCGTCCACTACCACCACCCGGTACTTCCTGGAGAGGGCCTCGTGGGCCAGGAGGGCCACCACGGTGCTCTTCCCGCTCCCTCCCTTCCCGCAAACCGCCAGCCTCACGTTGGGTGCTTTGGCTGGGGGATTAAAAGCTTGGTGCTGGTGCCGTTAAATAGCCGGGAGGGAGAAGAGAGGGTGGAGAGCTTGAAGTCCTCCCGGCTCCCCAACTTCCACGAGCTGTCTCCCGAGGAGAGGCTGAGAGTGGTGAAGGAGTTCGCGGGCTTGACGGAGGAGGAGGTGGAGATTTTGAGGAACACGGGCTCCCTCCCCCTCGACCTGGCCAACCGGATGATAGAGAACGTGATAGGGGCCACGCATCTTCCGCTGGGCATAGCCACCAACTTCCTCATCAACGGGAAGGACTACCTCATCCCCATGGCCATAGAGGAGCCCAGCGTGGTGGCCGCCGCCTCCAACGCGGCCCGCATGGCCAGGATGAAGTACGGCTTCAGGGCCAGCGCCGATGAGCCCGTGATGATAGGGCAGGTTCAGGTGTGCAAGCTGAAGGACCCCGAGGAGGCCAGAAGGAGGATCCTGGAGGGGAGGGAGAGGATCCTGGCGAAGGCCAACGAGCAGGACCCCCTCCTGGTGAAGGCGGGGGGAGGGGCGAGGGAGGTGGAGGTCAGGGTTCTCGACACCCGTATGGGCCCCATGGTGGTGGTGCACCTGCTGGTCGACGTGAGGGATGCCATGGGGGCCAACGCGGTGAACACCATGTGCGAGGCCGTGGCCCCCCTGGTGGAGGAGCTCACGGGGGGAAAGGTCTACCTCCGCATCGTCTCCAACCTGGCCGTTTACAGGAAGGCCAGGGCCGAGGCTTCCTTCCCCAAGGAGGCTCTGGGGGGTGAGGAGGTGGTGGAGGGCATCCTCTACGCCCACGCCCTGGCGGCGGCCGACCCCTTCCGCTGCTCCACCCACAACAAGGGGATCATGAACGGGATCATAGCGGTGGCCCTGGCCCTCTCCAACGACGTGAGGGCGCTGGAGGCGGGGGCACACAGCTACGCCGCCATGGGGGGATACAAGCCCCTCACCTCCTGGGAGAGGGAGGAGAACGGGGATCTGAGGGGAAGGATCGAGCTGCCCCTGGCGGTGGGCGTGCTGGGCGGAGCCACCGGCGTGCATCCCGTGGCCAGGGTCTGCAGGAAGATCCTCGGAGTGGGCTCCTCGAAGGAGCTGGCGGAGGTGATGGCGGCGGTGGGCCTGGCCCAGAACCTGGCCGCCCTGAGGGCCCTGGTGGCGGAGGGCATCCAGCGGGGGCACATGAAGCTCCACGCCAGGAACGTGGCGATGGCAGCGGGTGCCAGGGGGGAGCAGGTGGAGGAGGTGGTCAGGAGGATGGTGGAGGAAAGGTGCATCAGGATCGACCGCGCCAGGGAGATCCTCGCCCAGCTGGAGCAGCGCGGGTAGTTTCCTCCTTTATAAGACTTCCTCGGTGAAGTAGAGGTGAGCGGGATGGGGACCGGGTTCGACCGCGTGGTGGAGGAGATAACGAAGCAGAAGGGGTTGAGCCGGGAGGAGGTGATGGCCCGGATAAGGGAGAAGGAAAGGGAGTTCGGGTCCATCTCCACCCCGGAAGGTCTGGCCAGGATGGTGGCGGCGGAGCTGGGGGTGAGGCTTTCGGGGGAACCGCTGAAGCCCAGGGAGATCACCCTCAGGGACCTGGTTCCGGGCATGTCAAACGTGAGCCTGCTCGCCAGGGTGGTCAGGGTGTACGAGCCCAGGAGCTTCCCCCGCTGGGATGGCTCGGTGGGGAGGGTGGCCTCCCTCCTCCTGCAGGACGGCACGGGGACCCTCAGGGCCTCCCTCTGGGACAGCAAGGTCTCCCTGGTGGAGGAGGGGACCATCCAGAAGGGTGACCTGCTGAGGATCGGGGGGGCCTACGTGCAGGAGGGAAGGGGGGGAGAGCCGGAGCTGAAGCTCTCCGCCAGGAGTTCCGTGGAGGTGGTCAGGGATCCTTCCCTGGAGAGGAAGTTCCCGCCCCCGGAGGAACAACCGGTGAGGATCTCTGAGCTCGGTAGGGGCCACAGGGAGGTGGACCTGGTGGGGAGGGTGGCGGCAGTGGGTGAGGTGAGGACCTCCGAGCGCCCCGACGGCACCGCTGAGAAGTTCGCCTCCCTGGTGCTGCTGGACGAGACGGGCAAGGTCAAAACCCTCCTGTGGGGGGAGAAGGCCGAGCTGGTGAAGGACCTCCGGAGGGGTGAGGTGATCAAGCTGGAGAACGCGCAGGTGAGGGTGGACTCCAGGGGGAAGCCCTACCTGAGCGTGGGGGCGGGGGGCAGGGTGATCCCCTCCCCCAAGTCTCCCCGTGTCTCCCAGCTGCCCGAGGTCGACGGAAAGCTGCTGAAGCTGGAGGAGGTGGAGCCCGGAATGCCCTGGGTGGAGGTGGCGGCCAGGGTGAGGAGGAAATACCAGGTGCGGGAGTTCGGGAGGCCGGACGGGAGCGTGGGCAGGGTGCTGGGGGCCCTGCTGGAGGACGAGACGGGGCTCGTGAAGGTTTCCTTCTGGGACGGGGCGGTGGAGAGGGCGGAAAAGCTGGAGGAGGGTGATGTGGTGCTCCTGAGGGGAGCGTACACGAAGGAGGGATCTTCCGGGAGGCCCGAGCTGCACGTGGGAAGGTCGGCCTCGGTGGAGGTGAATCCTCCGGGTGTGGAGGTGGGGGAGTTCGGGATCCGGAGGTTGAAGATAGGGGAGCTGGAGCCCGGTATGGACGGACTGGAGGTGGTGGGGAGGGTGGTGGAGGCGGGGGAGGTCAGGGAGTTCCAGAGGGAGGGGAGGAAGGGGAAGTTCGCCAGCCTGATCCTGGGCGACAGGACGGGCAAGGTGAGGGTCCTGCTCTGGCAGGAGCACGCCGACAGGGCTCCCAGGGTTGGGGAGGTGGTGCTCCTGCGGAACGCCTACACCCCCTGGTCCTCCCCCCTCGAGCTGCACCTGGGCAGGAGGGGGGAGCTGGAGGTCAATCCTCCGGTGGAGGAAGAGCTCCCCCCCGCCGATATCCTCTCCCGCGTTTCCCCGGCCCCCGAGACCAGGGAGATAGAGGAGATCCAGGAGCCCAACCTGCAGGTGAGGGTGAGGGGGACCATCGTGCAGGTGATAAGGCGCCGCCCCGTCTTCGACCTCTGTCCTCTGTGCGGCAGGACGCTGGGGACGGTGGACACCAGTCTCATGTGCGAGGAGTGCGGGAAGGTGGTCTCCCCGGAGCACAGGGCCGTGCTGAACCTGGTCGTGGACGACGGCACGGGGGCCATCAGGGCCGTTCTCTTCGGCAGGGCGGCGGAGGAGCTGGTGGGCATGAGTTCCGCCCGGATTTTCGAGGAGTACAGGAGGTTTCAGAATCTCGCCGACTTCTACAGGACGCTGAAGCTCGAAGGCAGGGAGGTGATTCTCTCCGGCACCACCAGGAGGGACGAGTACAGGGAGCAGCTGGAGCTGAGGGTGACCTCCGTGGAGTTCCCGAACGCCAGGATGGAGGCGGAGCGCCTGTTGGAAAAGGTTAAAGTGAAGAGAGGATAAGAAGGGGTGGGAACTTGGAAGAGGATAAGCTGGAGGAGCTCTCCGGGGTGGGGTCCACCCTCGCAGAAAGGCTGAGGGAGGCGGGCTACAGGACCTTTTCCTCCATCGCCGTGGCCACGGTGGAGGAGCTCAGTGAAGTTCTGGAGATAGGCGAGGCCCACGCCAGGAGGATCATAGAGGCGGCCAAGCAGAAGGCCGACATAGGGAAGTTCATCACGGGGGATGAGGTCCTGAGGCTGAGGAAGGAACTGGGGTGGATAAGCACCGGGAGCAAGCAGCTGGATGCGCTGCTGGGAGGAGGAATACCCACCAGGGCCGTGACCGAGGTCTTCGGGCAGTTCGGGACGGGGAAGACCCAGCTGGCCCACCAGCTCTGTGTGAACGTGCAGCTCCCCAGGGAGGGGGGTGGTCTCGAGGGCAAGGCTGTCTTCATAGACACGGAGAACACCTTCAGGCCGGAGCGCATCCAGGATATGGCGAGGGCGCTGGATCTAGACCCGTCGGAGGCGGTGAGGAACGTCTTCTTCGCCAGGGCCTACAACACGGACCAGCAGCTCCTCCTGGCCGAGAAGGTGGAGGAGCTGGCCGAAAGGGAGAACATCAAGCTGGTGGTGGTGGACTCCCTCACTTCCCTGTTCAGGGCGGAGTTCGTGGGGAGGGAGGCCCTGGCCGCCAGGCAGCAGAAGCTCGCCAGGCACCTCCTGACCCTCCACATGCTCTCGGAGCTCAGGGACCTGGCCGTGCTGGTTACCAACCAGGTGCAGGCCCGACCTGACATGTTTTTCGGCGATCCGACCCAGCCCATAGGCGGCCATGTGCTGGCCCACTCCGTGACCACCCGGGTCTACCTCAGGAGGAGCAAGGCCAACAAGCGCATAGCCAGGGTGGTGGACAGTCCCTCCCTGCCTGAAGGGGAGGCCGTCTTCTCCCTCTCGGAAGCGGGGATAAGGGACTGAGCGGTGGGGGGATGGAGCTCAGGGCAAGGGTGTGCTGCCTTTATTCGGAGGAGAGGGTGGCGGAGGCCGTGTTCAGGGCCCTCTCACCGGACAACGTGGGAGGGAGGAGGGCGGAGCTCAGGACGGAGAGGAGGGGAAAGGCGGTGGTCACCACGGTCAGGATGGAGGGGAGGGTGGAGACCCTGCTGGCCACCCTGGATGACCTGCTCGCCTGCACAGAGGTGGCGGAAGGTCTGGGCGGGCTGTGAAATACTTATTTCCGAAGGGAGAAGGAGGAGGACCGGCTTGAGATTCATCCTTAGGGCGAGGCTGAAGTTCAGCGGAGGGCTGGAGGGGCTCAGGGGAGAGATAGGAAGGCTGCTGGAGGGCTCCTCCGAGCTCCTGCGCAGGGGGGCCCCTCCCGGGAAGGAGGGTGCGAAGGTGGAGGAGTGGAAGGTGGGGGGGGAGGAGCTGGAGCTCCTTCTGGTCTCGGACAGGTACGTGAGGGCGCACAGCGCCCTCCTGCGGCTGGTCAGGGAGCTCAGGGAGCTGCTGGGAAGGCACAGGCTGGGCCTGAGGAGGGTGGAGGGCGTGGAGTACCGCATCGAGCTTCCCTTCCTCCCGGAAGGTGCGGAGGACCTGCTTCGGGGCCTCCGCTACGAGGTGGAGCGCGGGGAGGGACGGGTGCTCCTGGTGCTCAGGGAGGTGTCCGAGTCGGACCTCAGGAGGGGGACGGTGGACCGGCTGGTCTCCCTGGCGGAGCGGCAGCCCTCCGCCCCCGCCGCGGAGCGGGAGCCGGAGGTGGTCAGGGAGGAGGAGGGGACCCCACCCGTCTTCTCCGGCAACCCCACCGAGGAGATGGAGAAGAGGGGATGGATCCAGGAGTTCCCCGGTAAGGGCCAGTGGCTCTACGGCCCGCCCTTCGCGTCCCTGCTGGGGGCCCTGGAGGAGCTCATTCTGGAGGAGGTGGTGAGGCCCCTGGGCTTCAGGGAGGCCATGTTCCCCAAGCTGATTCCCCTCGAGGTGATGAAGAAGATGCCCGGGTACCTGGACGGCATACCCGAGGGGATGTACTACGTCTGCTCCCCGCCCAGGGACCCCCAGGCCTTCTCCAGGTTCAAGGCCGAGCTGAAGCTGCGCAAAAGGGTGGCGGCGGAGCTGCTGAAGGAGGCGGTGGAGGACCCCTCCTACGTGCTGGCCCCCGCCCAGTGCGAGCCCTTCTACCAGATGTTCAGCGGGAGGCGGGTCAGGCTGGAGGAGCTTCCGGTCAAGCTCTTCGACAGGAGCGGCTGGACCTACCGGTGGGAGGGAGGGGGCGCGGAGGGGCTCATTCGCACCCACGAGTTCAGGAGGATAGAGCTGGCCTTCCTGGGTTCCCCGGGGGAGGTGGTGGAGATCAGGGAGGGGGTGAGGGAGAGGAGCGAGAGCCTCCTCAGGAAGCTGGGGGTGAGGTGGAGGCTGACCGTGGCCACCCCCTTCTACCTCAGGGAGGGGGAGAGGGAGAAGGGCGGGCCGGAAGCGGCCACCTACGACCTGGAGGTGAGGCTGCCCTACAAGGGGGACTGGCTGGAGGTGGCCTCCCTCAACGTGCACGGGGAGAAGTTCGCCAAGTCCTTCGGGATAAAGGAGGCCAGGGGGAGGGAGGTCTGGACGGGCTGCTGCGGCTTCGGGACCACCCGATGGGCGGTGGGCTTTCTGGCCCACTACGGGCTGGAGGAGGGGTCCTGGCCCGAGCCGGTGAGGACGCGCGTGAGGGTTTTATCCGCCGGGGACAAAGGGGGAGGGTGAGGCTCTGCCCGAGAAAACGAGCCAGCCCAGGGCGTGGAAAAAGAAGGTCTGGTACGATCTCTACGCCCCCCCCATGTTCGGGGGGACCAGGATAGGGGAGACCCTCGCCTCCGAGCCCGAGAAGCTGCTGGGGAGGAAGGTGGAGGTTTCCCTGGGCGACCTGGTTCAGGACGTTTCAAAATCCTACCTGAAGCTCTTTTTTCAGATCGTGAGGGTGGACGGCGAGAAGGCCTATACGGACTTCGTGGGGCACGATCTGGCCCAGCACTTCCTCAGGAGCCAGGTGAGGAGGAGGGCCACGAAGATCACCCACATCCTCACGGTGAGGACCAGGGACGGGAGGGAGCTTCAGCTCACCTGCGTGGTGATGACCGTGAGGAAGATCTCCAGGAAGAAGGTGCGGGCCATACGCTCCGAGATCGTCGGCCTCCTCACCTCCCGGGCCTCCGAGCGCACCTTCGACCAGTTCGTCCAGGAGGCCGTGCTCGGTAAGCTCTCCGCCGACATCTACAAGGCGGCAAAGAGGTACTGCCCCATCCGCAGGGTGGAGGTTCAGAAGACCGAGGTGCTGAAGGCCCCAGCCAGGAGGGAGGGTCCCGTGGCGGGGCAGGCGGCGCCCGCTGCCCCCCAGGCCACAGCCCCGGAGGGAGCCGGGGTCTGAGAGGTTGCCCCGCCTTTTCGGGACCTCCGGCATAAGGGGTGTGGCCAACCGCGAGGTGGATCCCCTCCTGGCCATGAAGGTGGGCCTGGGCCTGGCCCGCCTGGTGGGGAGCTCGGGGAGGGTGGTGGTGGGGAGGGACACCAGGACCTCGGGTGGAATGCTGGAGAGCGCGCTCCTCTCCGGACTCCTCTCCGGGGGGTGCACGGCGGTGAGGGTGGGCACGGTCCCCACTCCCGTGCTGGCTTTCGCCACCAGGAGGTGGAGGGCGAAGGCGGGGGTCATGATCACAGCCTCCCACAATCCTCCCGAGTACAACGGCCTGAAGTGCTGGGACGGGGAGGGCGCCGCCTTCACGCCCGAGAGGGAGCAGGAGCTGGAGGGGGAGATGGGGAGGGGCGGCGGAGTGGAGTGGAGGCGGGTGGGGAGGACGGAGGAGCGCGATCCCGTGGGCGAGTACCTCCGCTGGGTCCTGGACCGCTTCCCCCTGCGCGGGGGGCACAGGGTGGCGGTGGATTGCGGCAACGGGGCGGCCTCCAGGGTCACCCCCTTCCTCCTGAGGGAGGGCGGGTGCACGGTCCTCTCCCTCAACGGTTTCCCCAGCGGTGGGTTCCCCGGGAGGGGGCCCGAGCCCTCCCCCGCCAGCCTCTCCGACCTCTCCGCGCTGGTGGTCTCCGGCGGGGCCGAGCTGGGGTTTGCCCACGATGGGGATGCCGACAGGATCGCGGTGGTGGACGACCGGGGCAGGTTCGTGCAGCCCGACAGGCTGCTGGCGCTGGTGGCCTCCCACCTGGTGGGGAGGGGGGAGAGGGTGGTGACCACGGTGGACGCCTCCAGGGTGGTGGAGGAGTGGGTGGAGAGGAAGGGGGGAAAGGTGGTGAGGACGAAGGTGGGGGACGTGAGCGTGGCCAGGGCCCTGAGGGAGGGGGGAGGAAAGTTCGGGGGGGAGCCCAGCGGCGCCTGGATCTTCCCGGAGGCCCACCTCGCTCCCGACGGTCCCCTCGCCGCCGTGATGGTCCTCAGGATGCTGGAGGAGGAGGGGAGGAGGCTGTCGGAGCTCCTGGAGGAGGTGCCCTCCTACCCCCTCCTGAGGGAGAAGCTCCCCTGTTCCCCGGCGGAGGGGGAGGAGAAGATGGAAAGGCTCAGGAGGGGATATGCGAGGCTCAGGGGGGTGACGGGGGCGGAGGAGGTGGACGGCCTCAGGATCTCCTTCGAGGAGGGGAGCTGGGTGCTGGTGAGGCCCTCGGGCACCGAGCCCTGCCTGAGGCTCACCTGCGAGGCGCGGGAGGAGGGGGAGGCCAGGAGGAGGATGAAGGAGGTGCTCTCCCTCATCGTATAAATCGGGCGGTGGAGAGGGAGGGTGAATGAAGGCGGTGGTCCTGGCGGCAGGACTGGGGAAGAGGATGCGTCCCCTGACCTTCACCCGCCCCAAGTTCCTCCTGCCCGTGGCGGGAAAGCCCGCCCTGGACAGGGTGCTGGAGCTCCTGCTCGGGACCTTCCAGGAGGTGGGCATGGTGGTGGGCTACGGCAGGGAGCAGATCATGGAGAGGTACGGGGACGGCTCGGGTTTGGGCCTGAAGATCACCTACTTCCACCAGCAGGAGCTGCTGGGCACGGCGCAGGCCGTTTCGCTGGTGAGGGACTGGGTGGGGAAGGAGGACTTCCTGGTCATCAACGGGGACACGCTCACCGACGAGGGATCCCTCAGGGGTCTCCTGGACCTTCACGCCGAGAAGGCCTCCTCCCCCGACTTCGGGGGCTGCCTGGCCACCTGCGAGGTGGAGGATCCCAGCCAGTACGGGGTGGTGTATCTGGAGGGGGGAAGGGTGGTGAGGGTGGAGGAGAAGCCCAGGGCCCCCGAGGTCAGGACGGTGAACGCGGGTGTCTACATCTTCACCCCCGAGATCTTCGGGGCCATAGGGAGGACGGGGAGGTCGGAGAGGGGGGAGTACGAGATCACCTCCTCCCTGCAGCTGCTCCTTCAGGAGGGGAAGAAGATCTATGCCTCCCCCCTGAGCTTCTGGGCGGACCTGGGGAGGCCGTGGGACCTGCTGGTGGCGAACGAGTACTTCCTGAAGAGGCAGAAGGGAGAGGTCCACGGGAAGATAGAGTTCGGGGTGCACATAGAGGAGAACGTGTACGTGGGGGAGGGAACGAGGATAAGGTCCGGCTCCTACATCGAGGGCCCCGTGTACATAGGAAAGCACTGCGACATAGGGCCCAACTGCTACATCAGGCCCTGCACCTACATAGGGGACCACGTCAGGGTGGGGCACGGGGTGGAGATCAAGAACAGCATCGTGATGGACCACACCCACATCGCCCACCTCTCCTACGTGGGCGACTCCGTGATAGGGAGCGGGTGCAACCTGGGGGCGGGGACCACCATCGCCAACCTGCGCCTCGACGAGGCCGAGGTGGAGATGGAGGTGGAGGGGAACAGGGTGAGGACCAGGAGGAGGAAGCTCGGGACCATCATAGCGGACAACGTGAAGACGGGCGTGAACTGCATGATCAACCCGGGGGTGAAGATAGGCCCGGACTCCGCCATAGGGCCCGGGGCCGTGGTGTACGAGGACGTTCCCCCCAGGCAGATCTTCCTCGCCAGGCCCATTGTCGAGCGCAGGAGCTGGGGAAGCGAGGCGGGAGCGGGGACCTCGGAGGAGTAGCTTGGAGCTCACCCCGGAGGAGTTCAGGAAACTCTTCCCCCGCCTGGCGGAGGAAATGGGCGGGGAGGGAACGGTGAGGATCTCCGGCAGCAGGACGGAGAGGGGGGAGGCGGAGAGGGCCGCCGGGGTGGAGGGCTTCTCCCCTTCCGCGGTGGACTTTCTGAGGAGGTGCGAGAACGAGAAGGAGGCGGAGGAGATCATAGACTTCCTGGAGAGGAGGGGGGAGATCACCCCTGAGTACGCGCGGGGGCTGAGGAAGCAGCTGAGGGAGAAGGGTCTCAGGAGCTTCGGGAGCAAGAAGGAACCCGGATACTACTTCGAGCACCTGGGTTCCCCATGATAGAGCTGGGTCTGGTGGGCAAACCCAACACGGGGAAGAGCACCTTCTTCAACGCCGCCACCCTGGCCAGCGTGCCCGTGGCCAACTACCCCTTCACCACCATAGAGCCCAACGTGGGCGTGGCCCACGTCAGGGGAAGGTGTCCCTGCGCGGAGTTCGGGGTGAGGTGCAACCCCAGGAACTCCGCCTGCGCGGGAGGGGTGAGGTACATCCCCGTAAGGATCATCGACGTGGCCGGTCTGGTGAGGGGGGCGCACCAGGGGAAGGGACTGGGGAACAGGTTCCTGGACAGCCTCCGCATGGCCTCCGCCCTCCTGCACGTGGTGGACGCCGCCGGCTCCACGGACGAGAACGGGAGGCCCTGTCCTCCGGGGAGCCACGATCCGCTGGAGGACCTCGCCTTCCTGGAGGAGGAGATAGACCTGTGGCTGTGCGGGATCCTGGAGAGGGGGTGGAAGAAGTTCGCCAGGGCGGTGGAGCTGAGGGGGGAGGACCTGGCCGAGGAGCTCTCGAAGAGGCTGAGCGGCCTGGGCATCACGGAGGAGCAGGTTTCCCTCGCCCTCCAGCGCGCCCCCTTCGATCCCTCCCGCCCCCTGGAGCTGGCCAGGGAGCTCAGGAGGCTGAGCAAGCCCATCATGGTGGTGGCCAACAAGGCCGACCTCGGACCGGCCGCGGAGAACGTGGAGAGGATGCGCGCGGCGGGCTACACCGTGGTCCCGGTCAGCTCCGAGGCCGAGCTGCTCCTGCGGAGGGCGGCCGAGAGAGGGCTGGTCTCTTACCGGCCCGGCGATCCCGCCTTCCAGGTCCTGAAGCCGGAGGCCCTCACCCCGGAGCAGGCCAGGGCGCTGGAGGCGGTGAGGAAGTACATGGAGAGATGGGGAAGCACGGGGGTGCAGGAGTGCCTGGACACCGCCGTCTACAGGTTCCTGGGCCTGATCGCCGTCTATCCCGTGGAGGACGAGAACAAGCTCACCGACAAGGACGGGAACGTCCTCCCCGATGCCTTCCTGGTGCCGAAGGGGACCACGGCCAGACAGCTGGCCTACAGGATCCACACGGAGCTGGGGGAATCCTTCCTCTACGCCATAGACGCCAGGACGAAGCGCAGGGTGGGGGAGGAGTACCGGCTGAAGGACGGCGACGTGATAAGCATAGTGGCCGCGAAGGGGAGGTAGCTAGCCCATCCTCCTCCTGCAGAGGCGGAGGAGGAAGTAGAGGCCCAGCAGGAGGAGGGACAGGAGCAGGTAGACCAGACCCTTCACCACCATTTCATCGCCCTCCCAGCTCCTCCAGGAGCCTCCTGCTCCTCTCCCTCCCCACCAGCCTCTCCAGCTCCCCCTCCCACCCCTCCTCCTTCCTGGCCAGCAGCTCCTCCACCCTCACCACCACCTCGGGGCTCAGGTCCCTCAGGGCCCTCCTCACCCACTCCCTCCTCCTCACATCCTCCGGCCTGAAGACCGCCCCCATCCTTTCCTCTCTACCCTCCCGAGTAATTAGGCTTCCCCGGCAGCTCTCCCACCCTCCCCAGGTAGGTCCCGTCCAGCAGGAAGGCCTCCATCTCCTCCATCCTCGCGGCCCCGCAGCGGAAGAGGGGTCCCAGGAGCTCCTCGGAGGAGGGCCCGTTGACGGCGTATCCTCCCACCAGCTCGCCGAAGGCCGGCAGCACGATCACCCTCCTGTGCCCCTCCGCCCCCTTCCTCCTTTCTGGGGGGAGGAGGGAGGTGTCCAGCCTTCCCCTGAGCCAGACGGGTGCCACCACCCTTCCCCCCAGCGGGTCCCTGAACTCCACCGCGGGGTGGCTGTGGGCGCACACCAGCACCTCCGCCCTCCAGAGCTCCCCTGAGGGCCAGGTGTGCCCGTGCAGCAGTCCCGCCTCCCCTATCCTTATCCCTCCCGCGCCGTGGACCCTCACCCCGCGCGGGACCATCCCCTCTATGTCGCCGTCGTGGTTCCCCTTCACCACCTCCACCCTCTTCACCCTCCTCAGCAGGGCCTCGAAGAAGGGAGGGAGCTCGGCCCACTCCCTCCAGGTGCTGGCGGGAACGCTGTGCTTCACGTCCCCCAGGAAGATCAGCCTGTCGGGCTCCTCCCTTCCCACCACCTCCTCCAGCCTCCTGCGCGCGGAGGGGATCTGGCTGGGGAGGGAAATGCCGCGCTCCGCCAGCTCCCCCTCCATCCCCAGGTGGAGGTCGGCCACCACCAGCACCCGCTCGTTCTCCGCGGAGAGGGAGAGCGCGGGGAAGCCCAAGACGGGGCGGATCCTCAAGGTCCCTAGAGCTTCCAGAGCCCCAGCAGCAGGCCCAGGATGAAGCTGAGGGAGGTGTAGGGGAGGACGTCCTTGGCGGCGCTCCCCGTCCTCAGGAGGTTGGGCAGGTAGTCCATGGCCCTTCCCAGCAGGTCCTCGACGGAAAAGGCGATGAGTCCGGTCACGGCCAGGATGGCCACCAGCACCAGCAGGAGGAGGACGAACTTCGCGGCCGCCTTGATCATGGCTCCCACCACCAGTCCTATCAGGAAGGGGGCGATGAGCGGGACGAGCCAGCTGGGGTCGGCTCCCATCCTTCCCTCCTTCCTCCCGGGGAATAAAAGGGATTCAGTAGGTGATCTGCAGCGGGGCCAGCTTTATCTCCCTCCCCCTTTCAGCGAGGAGCTCCCTGGCGGTCCTGAAGGCGCAGTCCAGGTCGTACACCCCCTTTCCGGTCGTCCTGGCCCTGGTGAGGATTTCCTTCTCGACCCTGTTCTTGAGCCTGCCCACCGCCAGCGCCCCTATCCCGAAGATCCCGGGGCGGAACTCCACGAGGTCGCAGTCGGGCTTCAGTCCGGCGATCCCGCCGGGCGGGACGGCGTTGATGTCGGCCATGATCCTGTAGCCTCCCTCCAGCCTCTCCAGGGTCTGCCCGGAGATCAGCTCCACTCCGGGGGCCCCGCTCGCCACCACCACGGAGGCATCCCTGAGTATTTCGAAGGTTTTTTCCTGGTCGTCCACCTGTGCGCCCTCCACCCTGACGCCCCATCTCTCCAGGATTACCTGGGCGCTCCTCCTGGCCCTCTCCTCCTTCCTGGAAGTGAGGTACACCCGAAAGCCCAGCCTGCCCAGGAGGGCGGCCGAAGCCATCCCCACCGGCCCCGTCCCAGCGAGCACCACCGCCTTCAGGCCTTCTCCCGCCATCCCCAGCTTCCTGGTCCCTTCCTCCACCTTGGCCACGAGGGCCGCGGAGGTGGTGTAGGCACCGTGCGGGTCTATTACCACCGAGGTCTCGAAGGGGTGGAACATGTTCTCCCTCACCACCCTCAGGATCTCCTCGGCCTCCTCCAGGGACCTCCCGCCTATGAGGAAGGTGGAGTACTTCACTCCTTTCGGCCCCCTGGAGAAGAGGGCATCCTGGACGATGTTCCTGGCATCCTCGGGCTTCACCCCCGCGTAGGGGATGACCGCGTCGAAGCCCACGTCATAGGCCAGCGAGATGTCGAAGGGGCTCGCGTGTGGCTCGGTGTCGAGAAAAAAAAGGAGGGAGGGCAGCTCCTCCTTCCCAACGGCCCTCACCGTGGGCACGACCTCGAAGCCGGGCAGCTGGAGGTCCCTCCCCAGCCTGGTGGGGGGAAAATTCATTCTCAGGTTGGGGAGGGCCCTCTTCTCCAGCTTCACGTGGGTGAGGTTCGCCCCCATCGACCTGAGAAGCCTCGCCACACCTTCCACGTGCCTGGGGCTGCTCAGGTGGACCACCAGAACCCCTTCTTTGCCCGCTTTCCTGGCCCTCTCCAGGATCCCCATGGTGATCCAGGCTTCCCTGACCTCGAACTCCGCCTTCCTCACCTCTTCCTCCAGCTCCTGGTGCAGGTACTGGGCGTAGGCCTTCAGGTACTCGAGCTGCTGGGGGGAGAGCTTCTCGCCCCTTCTTTTGCGGGCAAGCACCCTCAGGATCTCGTCCCTTTTTCCCCTGAGCTCGTTCGCCTTTCCCTCCAGGTGGTACCTGGCGTTCTCGTCCACATCGGCGGGGTAGAGGGGTATCCCCTTCTCCTTGCATATCAGGGCCACCGGGTTTTCCTCGTAGAACTCCCTGTCGCTTCTCCTTCCCTTCTCGTCGGTGACGAAGTCCGGTCTCTCCCTGGTCAGGAGCTCCCAGAGGAACTCCCTGAAGGCCACGGAGGGGGTCCGGATCACTTCGAGGGCTTTGGGGAGACGGGGGAACAGAACCTCGTCCAGCTCCCAGAGGGGTTCGTCGTACTCCTTCTCCACCATCAGCACCGTCCACCTCTTGTCCAGAGGTTCCAACTCCAGGGTTTTCATTTTTCTCACCTCCGTTTATACATACTTTCCGCAGGTTTATATACTTTTGGGATAGATTTCATAACAAATTTCAAAAGATATATACCCAATATTAAAAACATAAAAGGAGGTCCTCAGGACCTCCCAAGAATTTCCGGGAAGGTAGAAGGGGCTTCAGGGATCCTTTGGGGGGGACTTTGCTTCCGCCGTTGGGCATCCCCTCGTGCCCCCGGATTTGGGAGGCACACCACCAACCTGAGCCTCCCGAAGCGTTTTTCCACCTTTATTATTTTTAGCATCTTTTCCTTATAGCAGGGATTAAAATAAATACTTTTTCCATATAATACATATAATTGCTAAATTTATATATTAAACGAAGGAAGGTAAACTCAGGTAAAGAACAGAGGGATATATATATGAAAGAGAAATTAGTTACGTGCAGCCCAGGAAAGTGGTGCAGCTGGGGAAGTCGACACTGGTGGTTTCACTTCCGAAGCAGTGGGTGGATCTCCACGGGCTGGAGCCCGGAAGGGTCGTTCATGTGAGTATGAGGGGAGACGGGTCCCTGGTGGTCTACCCCAAGGAGCTCAAGGAGGCGGAGAGGGAGCTCACCATCGACTTCGAGAAGGACAAGAAGAAAGAGGCCTTCCTCAGGGAGGTGGTGTCGGGATATCTGAACGGGGCCTCCCGCTTCCGGATAGTGTCCAGGGAGGTCTTCGACGCCGAGCAGCAGCAGACGGTGAGGGACATAGCGGGCAAGCTCTACCTGAGGATCATGAAGGCGGATTCCCAGGAATTCGTCATCGAGAGCCTCCTGGACATGTCAAAGATTTCCCTCCGCACCGGCATGAAGAGGATGCACACCATCGTGGCCTCCATGTGCGCTGACATGCTGAAGGCCCTCCACGAGGAAAACGCCGAGCTGGCAAAGACCGTGGCTTCCCTGGACGAGGACGTGGATCGCTTTTCCCTCCTCCTCCTCAGGATGCTGAGGAACGCCGCCTTCGATCCCGTGATAGCGGGGAGAATAGGGATCAACCTCCTGGACTGTCTGGACTACCAGAACTTCATTCAGCAGATGGAGAGGGTGGCCGACCTGGCGGTCAACATCTCCAACCTGCTGGTGCACCAGGAGGAGAAGTTCCACCCCTCCGTGCTGGAGAAGGTGGTGAACATGGGGCAGGCCTCTTACGTGCATTTCGAGGAGGCGGTGGAGGCCTTTTGGGGGAAGGACACGGAGAAGGCCAACAGGGTGCTGGACGCGGCGGGAGAGATGGAGGACCTGAACATGCAGGTGCTGGGGGAGATGGCCAAGAAGGAGAAGCGCCCCTTCGCGGTGTGCTCCACCTGCCTGGTGAGGGCCAATCTCATGGATATCTACACCTGCGGTGGGGAGATAGCCAAGACCGTGATCAACCACACCTTTGGGTATCCTTTGACCGAGAGTCCCGGCGAGTCCGGGGGGTAGGGGGAGGTGGAGGAGGTCAGGGTCACCTGCGCCTGGTGCAGGGGGAGCGGATGGGGGTGCTGCAACGCGAAGTGTCCCGCCTGCAGGGGGGAGGGGAGCGTGAGGGTGGCCTCCCCTCCCACCAGGTGCGGGCTGTGCGGCGGGACCGGCAGGACCAGGGAGCACCTGATGTGTCCCTCCTGCGAGGGGACGGGATGGTCTCACGTCAGGCGGTAGTCCTTCCTTTCTTAGTATTATCAAGTTATGCCGTTTGGTGCGGTAAAGGGCAATAAGTATCTGTAATATATTGCATTAGCGATATTTATATTATAAGGAAAAAGTATATAAAAATGGAGGTAAGTAAAGTAGGTCGGTGAGTAGGTGAGTAAGGTAAAGTGTCAGCACTGCGGGTACGTCTGGGATTACCGCGGGAAGGGGGCCTTCTACACCACCTGTCCCCGCTGCAGGTTCAAGGTCAGGCTGCCGGAGGGTGCGGAGAAGGAAAGGGTGCCGGAGCCACAGCCCGAGCAGCAGGTGAGGCTCACCGGGATGGGCAGCCTGGTGAACAAGGTCCTGGAGGAGTTCGGCTATGACAGGACTAAGCTGATCCAGATTTTGCTGAGGCTGTAGAAGGGGCTGGGCTGGCTTCCGATGGAGGTGAGCAGACAGCTCAACGTGCCTCTGAGCAGTGTCTACCGCATCGTCACCTTCTACAAGGCCTTCACCCTGAGCCCCAGGGGGAGGAACCTCATCAGGGTGTGCATGGGTACTTCCTGCCAGGTGAGGGGTTCGCAGATGATCCTGGAGAGGATAGCGAATCTCCTGGGCATCTCGCCCGGTGAGACCACCCCCGACCTCCAGTTCACCCTCGAGACCGTCAACTGCCTGGGGTGCTGTGCGATGGGGCCCGTGATCATGATCAACGACGACTACTACGGAAACCTCATGCCCGCCTCCGTGGCGAGGCTGCTGGAGAAGTTCGGAGTGAAGGCCGTGCCCTCGGCCGTGCCCGCGGAAGTGGGGGCCAGGGTGAGAGGATGAGGCTGAGCTCACCCGCGGACCTGGACAGATGGAGGGAGGAGCTTCTTAGGGGCAGGGATCCCCGCCGCCCCCTCCTCACCCTCTGCACCAAATCGGCCTGCGGCCTGGCCGCCGGGAGCGACAAGGTCTTCGCGGCCCTGGAGGAGGAAATAGAGAGCAGGGGGCTGGCGGGAGAAATAGAGGTGAAGGAGACGGGCTGCAACGGGTTCTGCCAGAGGGAGCCGGTGGAGACGGTCTACCCCGAGGAGACTTTCTACGTTTCGGTCAGGCCTTCCGACGTGAAGGAGGTAGTGGATGCAGTGGTCTCCAAGGGAGTGGTGGACCGCCTCCTCTACCAGGACCCCGCCACCGGGGAGAGGATCAGGAGGGCCTCCGACCTCCCCTTCTACCGCCACCAGCACAGGCTCCTCCTCTCCCTGAACGGCAGGATCGACCCCACCAGGATAGAGGACTAC
>CALJER010000004.1 GCA_938074535.1 uncultured archaeon | reverse complement strand
CTCCAGCACCCTCCTGGGGGTGGAGAGGCCCAGGAGCTCCATCCTCCTCTCCATGGACTCCCTCACCCCTTCCCTGGTCCTCTCCCCTCTCCCGCTCAGGGCCTCGATCACGGGGCAGAACTGGGTGAGGGGCTCCCCCACGGAAACAACCTTACCCCCTTCCACCACCACCCTGGCCTTGGCCACTTCCCAGACGTGCCTGTCCATTCCTCAACCTCTCCATCCAGTACTTGACCTTCCCGATGATCTCGTCCAGCTTCTCCTGAGGGCAGGTCAGCCCCCTTATCACCCCGGTCACCACCTCCACCACCACCCCCTTGGTCTCCGGTACCTCGGGCTCGAACTCCCTGGTCCTTATCCCGGCCTCGGCGAAGTCCTTCATGGTCACGGGGGCCTGTGAGACCACCACCGCTGGGATGGGGACGTTCCTCAGAAAGACCTTGACCTTCGGTATGAAGTGCCTGGGGACATTGCCCACATGGATGAGGGCCAGCTTGTGCCTGCGTATCTGCTCCTCCTCCTCGGGAAAGAGGTTGGAGTAGGCCGCACCTACCACCTGATCCATGAGCTCCTCCGGCGGTCCTATCCCCATCTTGAGCACCAGCACGCTGACGTTGAACCCCGCCTCCCTCAGGCCGTAGGTGATCTCGCAGACGGGCTTGGTGATGTGCCTGGGGCTGGGGCCCATCGAGAGGACGATGATGTCCGGCTCCGCCGCCTCCGCCAGCGTCCCCCTCTGGGCCAGACCTCCCCCCAGTCCCAGCCCTGCCGTCTCCCTGCAGTCCACCACCCTGCACTTCCTGCCCAGCCTCACTCCTCACCCCCCTCCAGGAAGCAGGTGTCCATCCTCAGCACCAGCCTCCTGCCGCTCAGGGGTTCCTTCCCCACGCTGAACCTCCCCACCTTGAGCTCGAAGCCGTAGGGGAAGACCTGCCTGCACACCTCCCTGAGGGTTTCCAGCTCCTCCAGGGTCTCCATCTCCACCCAGAACTTTCCCACCTGAATGCGCAGGACGATCTTCTTCCCGCCAACCTCGATGGACCTGCGGTAGTAGATGGGGGGTCCGTGCATCATCACCCTGGAAACCCCCTTTACCCCCCTGAGCAGGTTCAGGAACTTGGAAACGGTCTCGTCGCTCGGCAGCCTGTAGGGGAAGACCTCCACCTCCGGCTTCCCTGGCTCCATCCCTAAACCTCCGCCCGCCCGCTTATAGCCCTGAGTCCCTTTTCGGGCAGCTCCAGCCTGGAGAGGGGAAGGAGGTCCACCAGGATGTAATCCCTCATCACGGACCTGCGGATTTCCGCTATCTCCCCCAGCCTGTACCCCGCCACCTCCAGCCCGGCCAGGACCCGGGCGAACCTGGAGTGGGGGAGCTTGACCCTCACCCCAACAAGCCTCGGGGTGACGGGCAGGGGTGCACCGCACTTCCTCACCTCCTCGAGCCTGTTCTCTATCTCGCCCTTCAGGACCAGGGGGGAAAGGAGGGGGGGATCGAGGGAGAGCTTCCTCCTCCTCTCCTCCAGCGCCCTCTCCACGGCCCTGGCCACCTCGTCCAGCTTCCCTATCTCGGTGAAGGTCCTGGTCCTGTAGGGAAGCCTCCCCAGGCCCGAGATGTAGGAGAAGGCGTGGGGGAGGGAGGGAAGCTCCGGTCCCCCCGCCACCACCACCGGCACGGACAGGTCCTTGAAGAGCCTCCACTTGTGCTCCCTCAGGCAGTACTCGAAGTTCCCCAGCACGAAGACCGCGGCATCGTGCTCCTCTATCAGCCTCCTCTCCTCCACGCTTATCTGGCAGATCCTCTGTCCCGGGCCCCTGGCCAGCCCGATCATGTTGGTCTTGGCCCCCTCCCTGCGCAGGTACTCGGCCACGTCGCAGAGGGGGTGGGGGAGGTGGTGGCGGGTGATGGTGGGGGAGACCACCGCTATCTCCGAACCCAGGAGGGGAAGCCTCTTCAGCTTCCCCTGGAGGTCCCTCACCAGGTCCTCCACCTCCGCCACATCCTCCTCGGGGACGAAGAAGGTGACGGTGACCTCCGTGCCCACCACCCTCACCTGCAGCAGGGAGCCTCCCAGGTCCTCCACCAGCTCCAGCAGCTCCTGGTGCCTGTAGCCTCCGCCCTCGAAGAGGAACCCGGGCAAGCCCTACAGCCTCCAGGGCATGGCCCCCTCCTTGAACTTGGGGAGGATCTCGGCCGCCTCCACCTTCCTCCTTATCCCCTCCATCTTCTCCGGGGGAACGGGCACGGGCGGTCTCTTCAGGGCCTCCTTCACCTCCCCCACCCATTCCTCCCTCAGGGGGTTCTCCGAGGCCAGGAGGAGCAGGGAGTTCCCCTCCCTCTCCGCGCGGCGCACCCTGAAGCCCACCGGTATGATCCTGTCGACCGCGTCCATGACCCTCCCCATCGTCCTCTCCTCCGGGTACGAGACCACCAGCCCCTCCAGCTCCTTCGCGGGCATCACCCCCCGGGGCACCACCACCTCCCACCGGTCCAGCTGCTCCAGGCTCCCCCCGAACTTCTCCCTCAGGAGCCTGGCCAGGAAGGGGGCCTGTCCCTCGTCCAGGAGGACCACGTGGATGCCGTCCGTGCCCTCCTGCACCCTGGCGCAGTCCCCCACCCTCACGGGAGGGAGGGGGGGACCCAGGCGGACGCTGACCGCGAAAAGGGGCTTCCTCATGTCCACCAGGATCCTCAGCTCCTCCAGCGCACCCCCCAGGCCCAGCTCGGACAGGGCATGCTCCGCTATCACCTTGGACATGAGGACCCCATAACCGTACCTGTAGGAGGGATCCAGCGATTCCACGAAGACCTTCTCGGTCAACCCCTGACCCCCGAGACCAGGAGGGCCGCACCCACGGCCCCTCCGAACTGCGGCAGGTTGGGCACCCTAATATCCACCTTCAGGATCTCCCTCATCTCCTTCACCAGACCCTCCACCAGGGCAGTGCCGCCCACCTCTATCACGGGCAGCCTGAGGTCTATCTCCTGCAGCTGGGTCTCGAAGACCTGTCTGGCCACGCTCCTGCAGGCGGCCGCGGCGACATCCTCCCTGGCGCTCCCGCTCGCCAGCCCGGAGACCAGGTCCTGGATCCCGAAGATGGCGCAGTAGCTGTCCATCCTCACCTTCTCCGGATTGCCCTTCAGCGCGAGCCTGCCCAGGGTGGGAACATCCACACCCAGCCTGGAGGCCGCGAGCTCCAGGAACCTCCCGGAGGAGCCCGCACACACACCACCCATCGTGAAGCTGTCCGGTATCCCGTTGAGGAGGGTCATCACCTTGTTGTCCAGCCCCCCTATGTCTATCACGGTGGCCTCTCCCCTCTGCACCCCGGAGAGGAAGGCCGTGCCCTTGGAGACCACCGTGAGCTCTTCCTGCACCAGGTCGGCCTTCATGGCCTCCCCCAGCAGGAACCTCCCGTAGCCCGTCACCCCCACCCCTTCTATCTCCCCCTCCTTCACCCCCGCCTGCGCCAGGGCCTCCCTCTTCACCCTCTCCGCCGCCTCCACCACCTCCGTGGTGGGGATCCATCCCGTCCCCACCACCTCGTTGTCCCTCATCACCACTGCCTTGGTGGTGGAGGAGCCGGAGTCTATGCCCAGGGTGAGGCCCTCCTGCTTCTCCCTCGCCAGCAGGGTCTTCTTCTCCGCCAGCGTCACCAGCGCCTCCATCCTGAGGAGGAGCTCCCCGAGCTTCGGCTTCTCCGTGAAGGAGTACATCACCAGCGGAAGGCTGGTGCGCTCCTGGAGGTACCTCCTCACCGCGTGCTTGGCCAGGACCCCCTCCGCGCACCTGAAGCAGGTGAGGATGAAGGCGGCGTCCGCGGGAACCCCCTCCGCCAGCGCCTTCGCCCTGGCGATCATGAGCCTGAGGTTGGGGCTCTGCACCTCCAGCCCCACTTCCTCCACCGCCCTGTCGATGTCCTCGAGGTCCACCTCCGGGAAGAAGAGCTCCGCCCCCACCATCCCGGCCGCCTTCTCCAGCATGGCCTGAACTCCGCTCCACTCCGTCCCGCAGGAAAGCTGGGCTATTCTGGTCATCCCTTCAGCCCTCCCAGGAACTCCGCTATCCTCCTCACCATCCCCCTGGCCTCCTCGCGGGTGCTGGGGTACTCCACCTCCAGGATGGGGATCCCCTTCCTCCTCAGCAGGTAGAGGACCTGAAGGCCTGCCCTGAAGCAACCGGAGCACCCGAAGGCGTAGGCGGTGTTCCTCACCACCACGGCCGCCTCCGCCTGGTCCACCAGCGGACCGAGCACCCCCATCCTTCCCCTCACCCCCGAGGGGGCCTCGATGGAGACGTACCTGAGCCCCCTCACCAGGTCCTCCTCCGTGAGGTTGAGGGGGGGATTGTCCAGCCCTGGGTCCCTCACCCTCTCCCCTATCTCCCTGCCCAGCGAGAGGGGGGTGTGGCCGAACCTCTCCACCAGGTCGGAGAGGATCAGGCTGTTGGGGGGGAAGATGAAAATCTTCAGGGTACCTCCTCCGCCAGGACCTGTTTGAGCTCCCCCAGGGGCAGCTTCCTCCTCTCCTCCCCCTTCAGCTCCGCTCCCCTCCCTTCCTCCAGCTCCCTCAGGGCCTCCCCTATCAGGGGCAGCTTTTCAAGCTCGTAGTCCAGGAAGTGAAAGCCCATCCTGGGGCTCCCCCCCTTGGAGGCCCTGCATATCCTGGGATCCCCCGGTGGATAGCCCCTGGGCTTGGAGAAAACGCCGTAACGGTCGAGCTCCCTGGCCTTCTCCAGGGCCCCGCGCAGCGCCTCCTCCTCTCCCTCCAGCACCAACCCGAAGCACGTCTCCTTCAGCCCAACCTTCACCCCCCGCTCCACCAGGTGGCGGCAGAGGGCCTCCGGGGTGAGCCCGGAGCCCGGGGAGATCACGAGAATCCTTCCTTCCTTCCTCACTCTTCCATCACGTATATCACATCACCCACTTCCCTGTTTTTCAGGTTCTCCAGGTTCCCGGTCACCTTCCCTATCAGGTTGGTGGCCTCTAAAGCCTCTCCGGTGGGGCCGAAGGTCCTGCTGGGCTTCAGCCTCACCCCCACCAGACCCGTGAGCCTGCGGAAGGAATTGGTGACGCCCAGCGCCCCCTCCTCCACCTCCCCCTCCGGCACGTTCTCGGCGGGGAGGGACCTGAAGGTCTTGCCCCTCACGCTCGAGAGGAGGAGGACCTCGTCCGTGAGGGCGATGACGCTCAGCTTCCCCACAGCGGAGGTGACCATCTCGGCCGCCGTCCTGAAATGGGCCACGCTCCTGGGTGCCTTCTCCTCCCAGAGCTTCACGCGGACCACCGCACCCGGATCCACCCCCAGCGTCACCACCCTTCCCTCCTCCTTTACCTCCAGCGTGAGCTCGGGCCTCTGCTCTATGATCACGGCCTCGTCCCTCTCGTCCCCCACCCTCAGGTGCCTTATCCCTTCCTCCTGCAGAAAGCGGGAGGCCTCCCCCTGCGTCATCCCCACCACCACCATCCTCCTGGGGACCGTCCTGACGAGCAGCCTGTCGCCCCTGACCGCATGGTCGAGCATCTCCGTGCCCACCTCCACCCTCCCCACCACGCTGTGGTGGGGTGAGGGGGGGGAATCCCTGCGGTACAGGTAGAGGGAGCCCACCCTCTTCCCGGAGTTCCTCACGGTCACCGTCCCCCTGAACCTCATGGTCGTGTTCTCGGGGGGCAGGGTGTCGACGGGGGGACCCTCCACGGAGAGAAAAGAGGATCCCGTCTGGCTCACCCTCCAGACCCCCTCCCTGCTCAGCCCCAGGAGGTGCTCGGCCCCCACCTTGGCCTGGGGGAGGAGCGCCACCTTCAGGTAGGTGAAGATCTCCATTCCCTCCTCCACCTCCATCCTCGCCGGGTTTCCCTGCACCGGCTCCCATCTCTCCCTTACCCTCGGGTACACCCTCAGCAGCCGGTCACCCCTTCCCACCCTATCGACGAGATAGCCTCCCCTTACCACCCTGCCCAGGGAGGGAACCCCCTCGGGCACTCCGTAGAGGCCCTCGTGGCTCCTCCTGCTGAAGCCCAGGAAGGCCTGGGAGGGATCGAAGCCCCCGAAGCCCAGGAAGACCTCTCCCTCCCCGAACCTCCTCTTCACCCTGCTCGGCTTCAGTCCGGATCCCCTCAGGTCCACGGGACCGAACACCACGGCGTGGTTGGTCTCCCACCACATCCCCTTCCCGGAGAAGAGACGGAAGTGGTCCCTCCACCAGCCAAAGGCCCCCTCCTCCACCTCCAGGGTGAGGGCTCCCCTGGTGGTCTCCAGCACGTACTCCCTGGGCTCCTCCTTCTCCTCCACCCTCCTCCTCACCAGGACCTTGCAGTCCCCACGATAAGGGGTTCCCGAGAGCTCCAGGGCCTTCAGCACCGAAAGGCGGGGAGGAACCTCTTTCTCCTCCCCGTTGATGAAGACCCTGACCATCATCCCCCTCCCCCTCCTCCCCTAAAAACGGTTCCCGTGCTCCCGAGGAGCCTCTTCAGATCCCTGGTGTTGGCCCTTATCTCCTCCCCCTGCCTCCTCACCTCCTCCACCAGCCTCCGGTAGAACGCATCCGTGAGGGGAAGGGGTCTCGAACGGGCGCAGGAAGCGGTGAGCATGAGATCCAGGGCCCTGGCCTCCGCCACCGTGAGACCCAGCTCCCCCCACCTCCCCCCCTCCCTCCTGAAGACGGGGTTCTCCTCCTCAGGCAGCCCACACACCTCCTCCGCCAGCGGAGTTCCAGGCAGGGGATCGGCCAGGCTGACGGTATATTCGTCCAGCATCAGCTCCTCCACCATCTCCCTGGTCTCCCTGTAGTCCTCCTCCGTCTCGCCAGGGTAGCCCACGATGAAGGCCCCACCC
>CALJER010000003.1 GCA_938074535.1 uncultured archaeon | reverse complement strand
CGGGCGTGAGGGGCTCAAACTGAGGGCATCCCTCCGCTCTCTCCCTCAGCCTGAGGAAGAGGACGTGGTCGAGGGAGGAAACTCTGCCCCAGCCACAGCAGGGTGGAAGCCTCTCCAGGAGGGACTCGGGCAGCTCCAGCTTTCCCCTCAGAAGGCACCTGTAGCCCTCCCTCTCAAACCAGCGGCAGAGCCAGCAGCTACGCATCCCTAAGACCCAGCACTTCCTCCATCCCCAGGATCTCCCCCGGTCTACCCCTCTCCACCACGAACCTCACGGCCTTCAGCACGCCCTCCGCGAAGGCCTCCCTTCCGTGGGCCCTGTGGGTGAGCTCTATCCTCTCCCCCGGTCCGGCGAAGACCACCGTGTGCTCCCCCACCACATCGCCTCCCCTGAGGGAGTGGATCACCACCTCCCCCCCTCTCGCCCCCTTGCCCTCCCCCCTCCCCACCCTCACCTGCGCGCCCCTGGCCTCAGCCACGATCCTGGCCGCCCTGAGGGCGGTGCCGCTGGGGGCATCCAGCTTGCCCCTGTGGTGGATCTCCACCACCTCCACATCATATTCCTTCCCCAGCCTCCTCGCCAGCTCAGAAACCACCTTGAAGAAGATGTTCACTCCCACCGCCATGTTGGGGGAGACCACGGCGGGGATGTTTCCCCTCCTCACCGCCTCCCTCAGTTTCTCCAGCTGCTCGGGGGAGAAGCCTGTGGTCCCCACCACCACGGGAACCCCCACCCGGGAGGCCGCCTCCACGTTGGCCACGGCCGACTCCGCCACGGTGAAATCCACCATCACCCTCGCCCCGCTCCTCCTCAGGACCTCCTCCAGCCTCTCCGCCCCCACCACCTCCACCCCCAGCCTTCCCGCTCCCGCCACCTCCCCGGCGTCCTTTCCGGCGAAGGGGGTGCCTCGGGCCTCTACCGCCGCAACGAGCCGCATGTCCTCCTGCTCCGCGATCTTCCTCACCAGGACCCTGCCCATCCTCCCGCAGGCCCCGCAAAGGCAGACCCCTATCATCCTCCCACCTCCCCCTTGCCCAGTATAGCGTTCACCATCCTGGCATAAAGGGGCCGGGTGAGGAGCACGGAGAGCAGGATGCCCAGGATGGTGATGAGGGCGAAGCCCCTCATCTCCCCGAAACCCAGCGTGGCGAGGGAGAGCATGGCCACGAGGGTGGTGAAGGAGGAACCCCATATCACCCTGAAGGCCCTCCTGATCCTGTCCCTCAGCCCTCCAGGCGCCCTCACCTCCCTCACCCCTCCCCTCATGACCTCCTCCGTGATGATGATCTGCGCATCCACCCCCGTACCTATCACCAGGACCACCCCTGCCAGCTCGGCCAGGTTCAGGCTGTAGGGGAGAAGGGAGACCACGCCCAGCGTGATCACCAGCTCCAGGATCATGGTTCCCATCACCGCAAGGGTGATCCTGGGCCTCCTGTACCTGAGGAAAACCAGCGCCCCCACCCCCAGGAAGGAGAAGAGTCCGGCCCAGAGGAGCTGCTTGAGGAAGGTGGACCCCAGCCTGGCCTCCAGCACCGTCTCACCCTCCACGGAGACCCCCACCGGAAGACGCTGGCTCAGGATGGTCCTGAGGGTCCTCGCCTCCTTCATCGCCTCCTCCCCCGAGGTCCTGCTCACGGTGATCACCAGGTCCCTCACCGTCCTGCCCAGCAGGAGCTCCTGCGCCAGAGAGGGGCTGATGGTGATCACGCTCTTGCATCCGCAGGCCTCCCTTATCCAGGCCTCCGTCCCCTCTCCGGGTCTAGGCACGTTTTCCAGGGAGTATGAGGGGGGAAGCCCCTCCACCACCTCCTCCGAGAACTCCCCCACCAGCAGGAGCCTGAACCTGGTGGAACTCATCTCCTCCAGGAAGGAGAGGGCCTCCACCGAGAGGGTGCTGCCCGGAGTCACCGCCGCCGGCACCTGCAGGTAGTACCCCCCTCCCTCCTCCGGGAAGCCCCTCGCCCTGAACATGTGAGAGTAGTCCTCGTACTCCAGCACGGGGAGTCCGGAGAGGAGCTCCTCCTGAACCAGCAGCACGGCGTCGGTCGGGCGGTCCACGTACACCACCGTGGGGTAGTTGGCCTTCCCGGCCGCGCCCTCCCTGAACCTCCCGGCCCCCTCATCCGTAAGCCTGAAGGGAAGCTCCGCCGCATTTCTCTCCTGCAGGCTGGCCCTCGGAGGATCCACCCTGAGGATGTGCTCCCCGTAGAGGAGGACCTCGTTCTCCAGCCATATCTCCAGCCTGCCCTGCTTCCCCAGCAGCAGCTCCGCCTCCCTGGGCTCGAGGCCGGGTACCTCGTAGAGCACGAGGTTTCCCCCCAGCGCCTTAAGCACCGCGCCCCTAGTCCCCAGCGGGTCCACCCTGTTCTTCAGAATCTCTATCACCTCATTCCTGGTCTGGCTGCACACGGCATTCGCGACGTTCTCCCTCAGCAGGGTGGCCCTTCCTCCCACCAGGTTCTCCACCAGGTTGAGCAGGCCCTCCGTGGCCCTCAAGCCCACCTCCAGCCTGGCAATGCCCGTGTAGCGGTCGTAGGGCAGACCCTCCCTGATGGCCTCTCCCCTCTCATCCACGGGGAGGACCCTGGTCTGGAGCCCGTTCTCCAGGATCCTCACCACCTCCTCGTAGGCCGCTGGAAGGTCCGAGGGGTTGAACCGAAAGACCAAATGGGAGGCCTGAAGGGAGAGGAGCACCCTGGAGCCCCCCACGATGTCCACCCCGAAGTCCAGACCCCTGGTGAACTCGCTCACCCACCCCAGCGTGCCCCTGGTCCTCTCGTCCACCTCCACCCAGGGCCTCCACACGGATGCCACCGAAAGGAGGGCCACCAGCAGCACGAGCAGGAAGTACCTCTCCCTAAAGAGCGACAGGGATCTCCCTCCTCTCCTTCTTGCTCAGCGCCACGGCCGCGTTCAGGAACCAGGTGTTCACCACGTCGAAGACCATGCCCGTCAGCAGGGGGAAGGTCAGCTCATCCACCAGCTTGGAGGTGGTGAAGAGGTTCACGAGGAAGAGCACTAGGAAGGTGGTCCCGTTCACCAGCAGGCCCGTCCTCATGGCCTCCGCCGCCCTCTCCCTCGGTTTTCCCCCCACACCCTTCTCCACGGCCGTGATCAGCAGCGTGTTGGTATCGTCGGAGTACCCCAGCAGCATGAGGAGGCCCGCCATCGAGCCTGTGCTCAGCTCCACCCCTGCCAGGGACATGCAGCCCAGGGCGTCGAAAACGTTCAGCCACACGGAACCCAGGATGCTCCCGCTGGCCCTGAGGCTCTTGAAGTTCAGGAGGATCACGATGGCCATCAGCACGGGAGCCACCATCAGGGCGTTCCTGGCCTGCCTCTTGGAGAGGCTGGTGAGGATGGAGCCCATGTTGTAAACCGCCACCTGGTTCTCGCTCACCCCGAGCTCCTCCGCCAGGGAGGACCTCAGGTTCTCCCTGACCTCCTGGGGGAGGTCCATGTTGTCGGCCTCCGCGTCCAGCCCGTAGAGACCCCCGTAGGAGGTGAGCCTCACCTCGACCTTCCCCCCCAGCAGCCCCTCCACCAGCCTCTTCGCCTCCCCCAGGGTGGGGTGGCTCTCCATCCCCCTCACCTGGATGAGGGTGCCGCCGCTGAAGTCCCTGCTGAGGGGAATCCCGCGCACCAGGATACAGCAGAGGAAGAAGAGCGCCAGAAGGAGCGGGGGGAGCAGCATCCTCCGCGTGCTCCAGCGGTGCAGGTGGTAGGTGGGGTCCAGTCTCATGTTTCTCCGCCTCCTTCCCCCGGGTTTCTTAAAAAGCCTCCATCGGGATAAAATATCCTCCCTCCCATCTAACCCCGTGGTGGAGGAGGGAGAGAGGGCAGTCCTGCTGGACGAAAGGGGAAGGAAGTACCTGGTGAGGGCGGAGAGGAGGCTGCTCCACACCCACCTGGGCCTCCTCAACCTGGCCGACCTGCTCGGGGTGCCTTTCGGGGGGAGGGTCAGGAGCCACACGGGAAGGGAGTTCGTGGTGCTGAAGCCCAGGATGGCCGACCTCCTTCAGAAGATGCGCCGCCTCCCCCAGGTGGTCCTCCCCAAGGACGCCGCACAGGTGGTGGCCCACACGGGGGTGGGACCAGGGGACCTGGTGGTGGATGGGGGGGCGGGCTCCGGGGCCCTGGCCCTCTTCCTGGGGAACCTGGTGAGGCCCAACGGAAAAGTGGTGAGCTACGAGGTGAGGGAGGACTTCGCGGAGGTAGCCAGGGAGAACGTGAGGCTGGCGGGACTGGAGGGAACGGTGGAGGTGAAGCTGAAGGACATGAGGGAGGGAATAGAGGAGAGGGGGGTGGACCTGGTGACCCTCGACCTCCCCTCCCCGGAGGAGGTGGTGCCCCACGCGGAGGAGGCCCTGAAGCCCGGAGGATACCTGGCCGTGTTCACCCCCTCGGTGGAGCAGCTCCAGCGCCTCTACCCCCAGCTGAGGAAGGGCAGGTTCGCGGAGCTCAAAACGCTGGAGTGTCTGGTCAGGGAGTGGGAGGTCAAAGAGGGGTGCACCAGGCCGAGCACCAGGATGCTGGCGCACACCAGCTACCTCACCCTGGCCAGGAGGATCTAGGAACCCCCGGCACCGGCCTTCCTCACCAGCCTGGCCTTGAACCCGTAGTGAATGATCCCCTCCTCCCCCTCCTCCTTGATCCTCCTGAAGACCATCTCCACCTCGTCCCCTATCTTCACCTCCTCCCCGTTGCAGTCCGTCACCTGTGCCATCACCCTGGGCCCCTCCTCCAGCTCGACGATGGCCAAAACATAGGGGAGCTGGTCCTTGAAGTCCCTGGGACCGGAGTACACGGTGGTGAAGGAGTGGATCCTCCCCCTCCCGCTCAGCCTGAAGGGCTCGAGCTGCCCCACCCTCCGGCACCTCGGGCAGATGGCCCTGGGGGGGAAGAAGACCTTGTTGCAGTGGCCGCACCTGGTCCCCACCAGGGTGTACCGGTTGGGTATCTCCCTCCAGAACCTGGGAACGTGCATCCTACCTCCTCCTGAAGAGGTGCACCACGGCCGTCCCCCCGCTCCCCCCCACGTTGTGGGTCAGCCCCACCTCCGCCTTCCTCACCTGCCTCTTCCCCGCCTCACCCCTGAGCTGGAGCACGATCTCCAGGGCCTGGGCTATGCCCGTGGCCCCTATCGGGTGCCCCCTACCCTCCAGCCCCCCGCTGGGGTTTACGGGCAGGGTGCCATCTATGGCCGTCAATCCCTCCTCCGTGATCTTACCGCCCTCCCCCTTCCTGCAGAAGCCCAGGTCCTCCAGGGCCATGAGCTCAGAGATGGTGGTGCTGTCGTGGACCTCCGCCACATCCACCTGCTTGGGTTCTATCCTCGCCATGCGATAGGCCTTCCGGGCGGCCTCGCGGGTGGCCCTCAGCCCCACCAGCGACTCCCTGTCCGCCAGCGCGATGGTATCGCTGGCCTGTCCGCTCCCCGCTATCTCCACCGGGGTGTCGGTGTACTTCCTGGCTTCCTCCAGGGGAACCAGCACCAGGCAGGCGGCCCCATCCGTGAGGGAGGCGCACTCCAGCATCTTCAGGGGGGAGGACACGAGAGGAGACTGGAGGACCCTCTCCACCGTGAGCTCCACATGGTGCTGGGCGTAGGCGTTGAGGCAGGCGTTGTGGTGGTTCTTCACCGCCACCAGCGCCATCTGCTCCTCCGTGGTCCCGAACTCGTGCATGTGCCTCCTGGCCATCAGGGCGAAGAAGGAGGGGAAGGTGGCTCCCACGAAGGCCTCCCACTCCTGGTCGGAAACCGTGGCCAGGGCCTCCTGCCCGACCTCGGTGATCACGTCCGTCATTTTCTCTATTCCTGCCGCCACCACCACGTCGTGGATCCCCGAGGCCACCGCCACCATGGCCTCCCGGAGGGCCAGTCCTCCCGAGGCGCAAGCCGCCTCCACTCTGGTGCAGGGAACGGGGGCCAATCCTGAGTGATCGGCTATGAGGGAGGCGATGTGCTCCTGCTGGATGAACTGCCCCGAGGACATGTTTCCCACGTACATGGCATCTATCTCCTCCCCCGAGATCCCAGCATCCTCCAGCGCCCTGGTCCCGGCCTCTATGATCATCTGCCTGAAGGAGGTGTCCCAGAGCTCCCCGAACTTGGTCTGACCCCCTCCCACCACGGCTACTTTCCTCATTCACCTCACCAGCTTCCTCGTGAACTTGCAGTAGGTGGCGTAGTCTATGTACACCTTGTCCTCCAGATAGTCTGAGACCTTCGGCGCCAGGTCCCTCTTTCTCTCTATTCCCTCCCTCACGATCAGGCTGAAGGCGTCGCTCCCCGCCCCGGAACCGTAGGAGACCGCCAGGATCCTCTCGCCCTCCTTCGCCCCGTCCAGGATGGCGGCCAGGCCCAGCATGGCTGCCCCCGAGTAGGTGTTCCCTATCTTGGGGGAGAGGAGGCCTGCGCGTATCTGGCTCATGGAGAACCCGAGCTCGCTGGCCACCTCCACCGGAAACCTGCCGTTGGGCTGGTGGAAGACCGCGTGGTCGAAGTCCCTGGGGGTGAGACCGAGCTTCCTCATCAGTCCCTGGGCGGCGGAGAGGGTATGCTTGAAGTAGCCCGGCCTGCCCGTGAACCTCCCCCCGTGCCTTGGATAGGGCCTCATTTCCCTCCTCCAGAAGTCGGGCGTGTCCGTGGTGTAGGAGTAGGTGGCCTCGATGGACGCCACGGCTTCCCTGTCGAGCTTCCCCACCAGAAAGGCTGCCCCACCCGCCGCCGCGGCATACTCCAGGGGATCGCCGGGACTGCTCTGGGCGGTGTCCGCCCCTATCGCCATACCGTACTTTATCATCCCGGCCTCCACCATGCCCATGCAGGCCTGTATCCCCGCCGTTCCGGCTTTGCAGGCGAACTCAAAGTCTGCGGCGGTCATCTCCGGAGTGGCTCCCACCGCCTCCGCCACGATGGTGGCCGTGGGCTTCACCGCATAGGGGTGGGACTCGGAACCCACGTAGACCGCCCCCACCAGAGAGGGATCCACCCCTCCCCTCCTGAGCGCGTTCTTGGCCGCCTCCACGGAGATGGTCACCGTGTCCTCGTCTGGCCCCGCCACGGCCTTCTCCTCCACCCCGAAACTCCTCTTCGTCTGCTGGGGGTCGGCTCCCCACATCCTGGCGATCTCCTCCACCCTGAGCCGGTATCTCGGGATGTAGGCACCGTAGCCCACTATTCCCACTTCCATCGACCTCAACTTTCCCAACTCCAGCTCCCAATTAAAGCTATCTGGAGGCCCGCCGGCGCGGTGGCTCCGGACCTCATCCCAGCTCGTTCAGCCTGAGGAGGAGCTCCTCCACGGAGGGGAGTTCCGAACGGACGAGAGGGACCCTCAGCTCCTGCGCGAGCTTAACACCAAGAGGATCCACCCTCCTCAGAGCGCCGTGCAGCACCACCATCCCCGGGGTGATGCCTATCACCTTGATGGCCACCATGGGGGTCCTCCCCGTGGTCACCCCCGTGAAGACCAGGGCCCTCTCGGAAGTGAGGCCGTAAAGCTGCCTGAACTCCTCAGCCGAGAGCTTCAGGACAGCCTTGTAGCTGTCTATGACGGTGAAGCCGAAGAGGCTCCTGGAGAGAAGCTGAGGATTGGCCACGGCCCTTCCCCTCACCGCCCTGCTCAGAACCCTCCCGTCCACCGGTCTCCTGAACTCCTTGAGCCCCAGGATCACGTCGGAGGGCAGGTGCACGCTGAGGACCCTGCGCAGGGCGGAGAGCGTCTTGCCCCCTCTCTCCTCGTCCAGCCTCATGAGGGTCTCCACGATCTTCTTCACCGTGGAAACTCCGGGCGACTTCCTCCTGCCGCTCTCGTAGTCGCTTATCTGGGAGGGGGAGATGCCCAGGGCCTCCGCAAGGGTCTTCTGGCTCAGGTTGAAGACTTCCCTCCACCTCTTCAGGGCCTCGTCGGGCCTCTCGGAGAGGGTGATGTCCCCGGCTATCTGCCTGGCTATTCTCTCCCTCAGCTGTTCCGCCGCCATCCCTTAACCCCCTGCCGCCGGGGAATTAATCCTATCGGGCATGCGGCAAAGCTTTAAGAACCGAAGAAATACCTACTTCAGCGGTGCACTTGGCACGTGAAGTGATCGTGGAGGAGCTCAACCAAACCCCGGTGGAGAAGCAGGGGCTGGAGATAGTGGAGAGGAAGGGACTCGGGCATCCCGACACCATCTGCGACCTCATCTTTGACCGGGTGGCGGTGGCGCTCGACAGGGAGTACAGGAAGAGGGTGGGGGAGACCCTGCATTTCAATGTGGACAAGTCCCTGCTGGTGGCCGGGGAAGTGGAGACGAAGTTCGGGGGAGGTGAGGTGAAGAGGCCCATGCTGCTGGTCTTCGGGGACAGGGCCACCTCGAAGGTGGACGGGGAGGAGATACCCGTGGGGGAAATAGCGGTGAGGACGGCCAGGGAATGGTTCTCCCAGAACATGCGGTTCGTCTCGCCCGACAGGCACGTGAAGTACCAAGTGGAGATCAGGCCTGGTTCGGCTTCCCTCACCGATATTTTCAAGAGGGAAAGCAGGGTGATGGGGGCGAACGACACCTCCGCCGCCGTGGGCTATGCCCCCCTTTCCAGGCTTGAGAGGCTGGTGCTTGAGGTGGAGGGATACGCCAACTCCCCCTCCTTCAAGAAGGCCTTCCCCGAATCGGGGGAAGACGTGAAGGTGATGGGAATAAGGAGGAAGGAAGAGGTGCACCTCACCGTGGGGATGGCCTTCGTGGACAGATTCGTCAGGGACGAGGACGACTACTTCAGGAGGAAGGCGGAAATCCTGGAGGAGCTGGAGCGCTTCGTGAAAGAAAGGTTCGACTTCAGGGGGGTGAGGGTGGACCTGAACACGCTGGACATGCGCGGAAGGGGGGAAGGAGGGGTCTACCTCACGGTGCTGGGAACGAGCGCCGACGGGGCCGACTCGGGGCAGGTGGGGAGAGGGAACCGCTCCAACGGGGTGATACCCCTCACCAGGCCGATGGGCTCGGAGGCGGCGGCGGGGAAGAACCCCGTGAGCCACGTGGGCAAGATCTACAGCCTCCTCACCCACGCCGTGGCCAGGAAGATCCACGAGGAGGTGCCGGGCCTCTCCGAGGTCTACGTCTGGCTGGTGAGCCAGATAGGAAGACCCATAGACCAGCCCTCGGTGGCGCTTGCCAGGGTGCTGCTGGAGGAGGGAACCAGGATGGAGGAGGTGAGGGGAGAGATCGCCGAGAGGATGGACTGGGCGCTCGAACACATCTCGGACTTCTGCCGGGCTCTGGCCGAGGGAAAAATGGGGATCTGCTGAACCCCCGATGTCCGCAGAAACCTTCACCATCACCCGCCGGGAGGGTCTGGGAAGGCTGGGCAGGCTCAGGACCAGACACGGGACGGTGCAGACTCCCGCCCTCCTGCCCGTCCTGAACCCCTCCGATCCTGTGCTCGCTCCCGGGGAGATCCGAAGGGAGTTCGGGGAAGCCCTGGTGATGACCAACGCCTACCTCCTGAAGAAGAAGTTCGGGGGAGGGAGAAAGGTCCACGAGATGCTGGACTACGAGGGGCCGGTGGCCACGGACTCTGGCGGCTACCAGATCCTGAGATACGGGGGGATAGAGGCCGACCCGGAGGAGATCGTGAGGTACCAGGAGGAGATAGGCTCCGACCTCGCCGTCATCCTGGACGTGCCCACGGGGGCCAGGGCCACCAGGGAGCAGGCGGAGGAGACGGTGAGGGTGACCGTGGAGAGGGCCAGAAGAGCCCTGGAGGTGAGGCGCGATCGCGACATCCTCTGGTGCGCCCCGGTGCAGGGGGGCAAGCACCTCGACCTCCTGGCGGAGTGCGCCAGGGCCGTGGGCTCCCTGGAGTACCAGGCACACGCCGTGGGCAGTCCCGTGGAGCTCCTGGAGGGATACGAATACGCGGACCTGGTCGACCTGGTGATGACGGCCAAGCAGCACCTTCCCCCCGATCGCCCCCTCCACCTCTTCGGGGCAGGACATCCCTCCGTGCTTCCCCTGGCGGTGCTGATGGGGTGCGACACCTTCGACTCGGCCTCCTACATCCTCTACGCGAGGGACGGGAGGTACCTGACCAGGGAGAGAACGCTCAGGCTGGAGGAGCTCTCCTTCCTCCCCTGCGAGTGCCCCGTGTGCTCCTCCCTCACCCCTGAGGACCTCAGGAAGAAACCCGAAGCGGAGAGGGTGAAGGCCCTGGCCAGGCACAACCTGCATGTCCTCTTCGGGGAGGTGCGGAGGATCAGGCAGGCGCTGGCGGACGGCAGGCTCTGGGAGTACGCGGAGCTCAGGTGCAGGTCCCATCCGAGGCTGCTGGAGGGCTTCAGGAGGTTCCTGGACTACGCTGACTTCGTGGAGAGGTTCGACCCCGTCACCAAGCCCTCCGCCTTCTCCTACCTGGGCCTCGAAAGCTTCAGGAGGCCGGAGGTCCTCAGGCACGAAAGGAGGATGGAGGAGTACGAGCCTCCCCCCCTCCCAGAGCTCCTCCTCCTTCCCTGCTTTGAGAGGGAGGAGGTGAAGAGGGGGAAGGAGGTGCACCTGGTGAGGATCCTGCCTCCCTTCGGGGCGGTCCCGGAGGAGCTGGAGGACCTCTACCCGCTGGGGCAGGTGGTGGCCCCCAGGAGGCTGGAGAAGGAGGAGGTGGAGAGGATGTGCCTCTCCCTCTCGCGCTACCTCGAGAGGCACGGGAAGAAGTACCGGAGGATCGTGCTCCTCCACGACGGGAGGTGGGGAGACTCCCTGAGGGAGGTCTGCCTCCGCTCCGGACTGGGGGTGGAGGTGTTGGAGTCCGGTTCCCCCCATCCCCTGAAATATTCCAAGCCTTGGGATAAACGCGGGAGAAAAAACAAGGGATAAATAAAACTCCTCCAAGGAAAAAACTGCATGGGGGGGCTGGACTCCATCGACCTGAAGCTGCTGAAGCTCCTCAACGAGGACTCGAGGAAGACCCTGAAGGAACTCGGAAGGGAGGTGGGCCTCAGCATCTCGGCCGTCAGGAAGAGACTGGTGAAACTGGAGAAGTCACGCGTGATAAAGGGGTACACGGTGGAGGTGGACCACAGGAAGCTGGGTCTGGGCCTCACCGCCTTCCTGAGGCTGGAGGTGGACCCCAAGGACCTGCAGAATCTCACCCAGCGCCTCTCCCACTACAGGGAGGTGTGCGAGGTGCACAGGATCACGGGGAACCACAACCTCCTGGTGAAGGTAAGGGCCAGGGACGTTCCCTCCCTCAACAAGTTCCTCGAGAAACTCACGGACTCCTCCGGCCTGATGAGGGAGATAGAAACCCTCGTGGCCATAGAGAGCTTCAAGGAGACCCGCTAGGAGCGGCCCTGTACCCTGAACCTCAGCAGGGCCCCCACCCCACCGAAGCTCTCGTGGAGCTGCCTTCCTTCATCCGTCTCCGTGGAGATGAACTCCACCTTCGAGCCGAACCTCTCCGCCGTTTCCATCAGCTCCTGCACCACATCCCTGGACTCCTGGAGGGAGAGCTTGGCCTCCCCGCAGAAGGGGCAGGACCTCCCCTGCAGCTGCCTCCGGTAGAACTCCAGGTTTCCGGTGGTCTCCTGCGAGGTCCGCCCGCAGCTCTCGCACCTCACCTTCACCCTGATCTTCCGCAGCCGCTCGGAGAGGAGGAGGACCTCCACCGCCCCCGCCTCCAGGTGCCTCCTCACCTCCTCCTCCCCGTGAGCCACCGGTACCTCGGGCGAAACCAGGCCCGTCATGAACCTCCTCATCAGATTCTTCTCCTTCATGATCTCCAGCTCCTTCAGCACCTCCTCCGCCCTGTCCACCAGTTCCTTCGCCCCGTACTCGTCCGTGTACCCCGTGTCCAGGACCGCCGCCACTTTCCTCGCCAGGTCCGGAGGCAGGAGCTCGGCCTTCAGGAACTCCTCCTTGGTGGGCCCGGGCCCGCCCACGATGATGCACTTCAGGTCGGGGATCTTTCCGAAGGCCGCGGAGGCCGCCTCGGCCACCCTCTTCAGGTACTCGTGCATGGCGTACTCCCTTATCCTCTCGAACCTCCTGGCCGACTGCCCGCCCCTCGAGTGCTTTCCCCAGACCCCCGAGTAGAGGTGGTCCACCACCTCCAGGTGTTTCCCCTTCAGGAGGGCCAGGGTGGCCTCCTTCCCGTCCAGCGTGATGAGCCCCACCAGCTCCTTGGGCTCCAGCATCTGCTTCAGGGGCTCGAGCACGAACTGCTGGTCGCAGCGGTAGAGGCGGATGGGAACGGGCTCGGGGGGCTCGATCCAGTAGAGCTGGATGTCCGACGTGTCCTCCCTCCCCGCCACGTTCCCGGCGAAAACCACCATGCCGTGAGGGGGGGGAACGCGGTTGGCTTCCATGTAGGTGCGGAGGAACTGTATCACCCTCTCCAGGGCCCCCAGCACGTTCTTTCTGGTGGTCTTGGACTTGATGTTCTCCGCCGTCCCCTGTTCCTCCCTGAGCTGGGCCATCACCTTGGCCAGATCGTAACCGGGGGGGATGTAGACGGAGATGAGCTCCGTCCCCCTCCCGGACTTTTCCTCCAGCTCCTCCAGCAGCCGCCTGAAGTGGTAGAGGGATCTCTCGGCCATCTTCCCCACCCCTTTTTTAGCTGCACGCTTAAGAAAGCATGTGAGGATCACCCTGAACTTCGGCGGCTCCGTTCTCTCCCCAGAGTGGCCGGACCTGGAGAGCTTCAGGCTGGCGGCCGGGGCGGTGAGGGAACTGGTGGAGAGGAGGCACCAGGTGCTGGTGGTGGTGGGGGGAGGAGAACCGGCCAGGAGGTACATAGGGGTGGGGGAGGAGCTGGGGGGCTCCGAGGTCCTCCTGCACGAGCTGGGAATAGAGGTCACGCGCCTGAACGCAAGGCTGCTCGCCATGGCGCTGGGGGAGCTCTCCGAGCCCTCCCCCCCGGCCACTTTCAGGGAGGCCCTGCAGCTCATGCTGAGGGGAAAGGTCCCCGTGATGGGGGGCACGGTGCCCGGGCACACCACAGACGCGGTGGCCGCCATGGGCGCAAAGGCCACCGGTTCCTCCGCGCTGCTGTTCGTGACGGATGTGGGCGGGATCTACAGCGCCGACCCCAAGGTTGACCCCACCGCCAGGAAGCTGGACAGGATCGGGGCGGGGGAGCTCATGAAGCTGGTGGGGACGAGGGTGACCCCGGGGATGAGGACCGTGCTGGACCCCGTGGCGGTGAAGCTGCTGCACCAGCTCAGGATAAGGACGGTGGTGATAGGGAGGGGGGAGATCCCCAGGATACCCCTCATCGTGGAAGGGGGGGAGCACGGGGGAACGGAGATCCTACCGGGATGAGGAGATGGTGGAGGATCACAGGCACTGCCCCGTCTGCGGAAAGGTCGTGGAGAAGGAAAAGCTCTTTTGCTCACCCCCCTGCGAGGAGCTTTTCAGGACCCAGCAAGAGAGGATGAGGAGGGCCAGGCTCTTTTCCCTCCTCCTGATCCTCCTCCTCCTGATCCTCCTCTGGATGATCAGCGTCCGATGAGCAGGAGGAGCTCGGGAGCCTCCAGCCTGACCACCTCCACGCCCTCCCCCCTGTAGGAGACCTCCTTCCTCACCCTGACGTCCTGGGGGTACAGCTCCACCCTCTCCCCCCCCACTTCCAGCGTGAGGGGACCCCTCTCCAGACCCTCCGCCACCTCCGGGCCGTGTTTCCGGAGGAACTCCACCAGCTTCTTCACCCCCGAGCGCAGCCTGGGCCCCAGCCTGGAGAGGTCCGGCTCCACGGCCACCACCCTCTCCTCCAGCTCCGGCTTTTCGGAGGAGAGGTGCAGCTCTCTGAGGTGAGCGGTGGCCACCAGGTCCTCCTCCACCTCCCTGAGCCTCTCCAGCACGGGCGGGGGAGCGAAGATCCTCACCTCTCCCAGCTCCCCGCTGAGGGGCATGCCACGGGAGGACTTGAACTGGCGGAGGGAGCTCAGCACCCTGTGGAGGAGCTCGGCCGTCCTCTCCGCCTCCTCGTCCACCCTCTCCTTCTCGGGCGAAGGCCAGGGGGCGAGGTGCACGCTGGGGTAGCCCTCCTCCTTCAGGTAGGTCTGGTAGATCTCCTCCGTGAGATGGGGGATGAAGGGGGCCAGCAGCCTGCACACCTTCGAGAGCACCTCCCTCAGCACGTACCTCACCTCCTCCGGGCGGCTCCCGTAGAGCCTGTGCTTGACCTCCTCTATGTAGAGGTCGCAGAACTCGTGCCAGACGAAGGACTGGAGGGAGATGAGGGCCCGGTTGAACTGGAAGTCCTCCAGCAGGGAGGTGACCCCTTCCACCACCTTCTGCAGCCTGCTCAGGATCCACCTGTCCACCGCCCTCAGGTTCAACCCCTCCGGACCCCTGACCCCGACCAGGTGGGGTCCGGCGAACCTCGCAGCATTCCAGAGCTTCTGCATGAACCTGTAGCCATGCACCACTTCCTTCCAGGAGAAGGGCACATCCGAACCCGTGGAGGCAGCCAGCACGCTCCACTGCCTGAGGGCATCGGCACCGTACTTCTCGTACACGGCGGAGGTGTCGATGAAGTTGCCTAGCGACTTTGACATTTTCCTCCCATCCTCGCCGAAGACCATGCCGTTGATGAGGACGGTCCGGTAGGGGGCCTCTCCCAGCAGGGCGAGGTGCCTGACCATCAGGTAGTAGTCCCAGGTCCTTATGATGTCCGTGCCGTTGGGCTGGAGGTCAGCGGGGAAGAGCCTCCTGTCCAGCTCGGGCCAGCCTGCGTGGACGGCGATGGTGACGGAGCTGTCCATCCAGGTGTCCAGCACATCCCTCTCACCCTCGAAGTCCTCACCTCCGCACCTCGGGCACTTCCCCCTGGGCCTGTCCGTGAGGGGGTTCACGGGAAGCTGGTCCTCCTCCGCCACCACCGTCTCCCCGCACCTCTTGCAGTACCAGACGGGGATGGGGGTGGCGAAAATCCTCTGCCTTGAAATCACCCAGTCCCATTCCATGGAGTTCGCCCAATCCACCAGGCGCTGGCCCATGTACTCTGGCACCCACCTCACCTTCCTGGCCTCCTCCACCACCCTCTCCCTGAGGTCCAGAACCCTCATGAACCACTGCCTCTTCGTCAGGATTTCCACGGGGGTCTTACACCTCCAGCAGACCCCCACGCTTTGCACCAGGCTCTCCTCCCTGAGCAGGCTTCCCTCCCTCCTGAGATCCTCCACGATTTTCTTCCTGGCCTCCTCCACGCTCATCCCCGCGTACTTTCCCGCCTCCTCCGTCAGCCTCCCCCTCTCATCCAGAAGCCTGATCACGGGAAGGCCGTACCTGGCCACCCACCTCACATCCGTCTTGTCACCGTAGGTGCAGATCATCACCACACCCGTCCCGAAGTTCGGGTCCACCTCTGGATCCTGAATCACCTCCACCTTCCTGCCGCAGGCCGGCACCTCCACCTTCCTACCCACGTACTGCCGGTACCTCCTGTCCTCGGGGTGGACCGCCACCACCACGCAGGCGGGCAGGTATTCCGGGCGGGTGGTGGCGACGACCAGCTCCCCTCCGCCCTCCAGCCTGAAGCGGAGGTAGTTCAGCTTCCCTTCCCTCTCCTCGTACTCGACCTCGGCGTCGGCTATGGCGGTCTCGCATCTGGGGCACCAGTTGACGGGATGTTCCCCCCTGTAGATCCTCCCCTGCCTGTAGAGCCTGACGAAGGAAAGCTGGGTCCTGTAGAAGTAGGAGGGATCCATCGTCCTGTACTCCCTGCTCCAGTCCATGGAGAACCCCATCGAGCGCATTTCCTTCTTCATCTTCTCTATGTTCTCCTCCGTGAGCTTCACGCAGAGTTCCCTGAACTTCTCCGGGGGAAGGTCCCCCTTCCTTATCCCGTACTTCCTCTCCACCTGCACCTCCGTGGGAAGGCCGTGGCAGTCCCAGCCCTGCGGGAAGAGGACGTTGTAGCCCCTCATGCGCTTGTACCTGGCCACGATGTCCATGTAGGTCCAGTTCAGGGCCGTGCCCAGATGGAACTCCCCGCTGGGATAGGGGGGAGGGGTGTCTATCACGTAGGTGGGGGCCCTGCTCTCAGGATCGAACCTGTAGATGCCCCTCTCTTCCCACCACTTCTGCCACTTGGGCTCCACCTCCCCCGGATTGTACTCCTTGGGGGTCTGCATCCTCTCACCGAGCATAAAGCACGGGACGGATTAAAAAAAGGTTGGGAAACACGGATGTGATTCTATAAAAGCTCAGGACCTCAGAAAGAAGAGTGGGTAGATGAGCATGGATCCCTCCTCGACAGGGAGGTCCTACCTGCTGATAGAGGTGGAGCCGGGAAAGGAGGAATACGTGATACCGCAGCTGAGGAAGACCCCGCAGGTGAGCATGGTGGACTTCGTACACGGGGAGTACGACGTGGTGTGCGTCCTGGAAGGCAGCATAAAGGACGTGGATAAGGCCGTGATAGAGATCAGGAAGCTGCCGCACATCCGCAGAACCGTGACCCTCACGGCCTTCAAAGCCAAGCCCAGGTGATCCCGGCGAGCAGGGTGGGGACGGCTCCTTTTTGAGTGGGGAGCGGAAGGAGCTGGGAAGGTTGGGGCTCAGGATTGCGGCCGCGGGGGACATTCACTCCCCCAAGTACCTGGACCTCTTTGAGGAAGCCCTGAGCAGGATGGGCAAAGCGGACCTCTTCCTGCTGGCCGGGGACCTCGTTTACAAGAACGACCACACCCAGCTGGCCCCCCTGCTGGAGACCCTCAGGAGGTTCCACGGGGGGGAGGTCCTCGCCTGCTTCGGAAACGAGGAGTACCTCCAGGAAAGGAAGAAGTACCTGGAGCTGGGGGCCCCGCGCTGGGTGGAGGACCAGGCGGTGGTGCTGGAGGTGAAGGGTCTCAGGGTGGGGGTGGTAGGCTCCCAGGGTTCCCTCTCCCGCCCCACCTACTGGCAGAGCACCCATCTCCCCGGCATAGGCAGGATCTACGAGGAGAGGGTGAAACTCCTGGACCGGCTGCTGAAGGAGCTGGACGCGGAGGTGAGGGTGGTCCTCACCCACTACGCTCCCACCTTCGCCACCGTGAAGGGGGAGAGACCGGAATCCTGGCCGGAAATCGGGAACAGGAAGCTGGAGGAGGTGATAGCGAGGAGGCAGCCCGACCTCTGGGTCCACGCCCATGCCCACAGGGCCTCCGTCCTGGAGGCCACCCTGGGGAGGACGGTGGTGGCGAACGCTTCCCTTCCCGCCAGGAAAAGCATCTACGTAACGGAGCTGCCCAGGAGGAGCGGACTGGACGCCTTCCTCCCCCAGGGGGTCAGGTGAGCCAGTCGAGCAGGACACCCCCTCCCACCGTCCCCAGGGTGAACACGGAAAGGGAGAGGGGCAGACCAGAAGCCAGCAGGAGCCTTTTTCCTATCCTGTCCTCCCCCTCCATCTCCGAGACCAGGGAGAGGAGGAACAGGGAGAGAATCAGCTGGTAGAACCCGAGGAGGAGAAGGAGGAGGGGTGGGGGCAGGGGGCCGCAGAGGCCCGCCCCTTTCCTCCAGAGGAGCGCGTACATCTGGCAGGTGAGGGAGGTGATGAGGGGTGAGAAGAAAAGGGCCAGGGAGCGCATGGAGGAGGAGACTTCGGCCATCTCCTCCCTTCCCCTGCGCTCCACCTCCTTCAGCCTCCTCAGGTGGGAGGAAAGCTGGAGGGCCGCTTCACCCGCCGCCCTCTCGCTCCGCTTAGCCAGCTCGGCCACCAGGGAGAGGACGCCCCCCACCAGCCCCGAGGGCCTCCCCTCCCACCTCCCGGGGGTCCCGCGCCCCTCCGCCACCCTCCCCAGCGCCTCCTCCCACGGTCTCCCTCCCCTGAGCTCGCTTCCCAGCTCCTGGAGCATCTCCGGGAAGTCCTCCTCCAGCTCCCGCAGGCGGCGGCGCTCCTCCCTCAACCCGCGGGAGGTGAGGAGGAGGTGGAGGGAGAGGGAAAGGACCACCGACCAGAGGAGGACCAGCACCCTCACCTCGGGGGAGGGGAAGGGCAGGCCGAGGGGTAGGAGAAGGAGGAGGAAGGGGAGGAGGGCTCCCCTCTCCCTGCCGGGGTGGAGCTCCGGAGGAGGGGAAACGGAGGGACGCCTGGAGAGGATCCACGAACTGAGCAGGTGCAGCACCAGCGGGAGGAGGAAGCCGTAGAGGAAGGCCAGGGGGAGGGGTGTGGAGAGAAGACCCAGGGAACCCAGCGCGGGGATGAGGGTGAGAAGGCAGAGGGGCAGGAGGATCCCGAAGGAGTAGAGCAGGAAGAGGGGGAACCTCACCCAGCCCACGAACTCCCTGACCCTCTCCCTCACCGCCTCCAGCGAACCCTCCAGCGCCCGCTCCACCGCTTTCCTCCTGTCCTCCCCGCCCATCCTCACGGAAGCCAGGAGGAGGTGGAGGGGCCTGGAGAGCTCAGGCGGGTCCCCCCACTTCCTCGAGAGCCCCCTGAGGGCCTCCCCCGCCTCCCTGTGGACCCGGAGGAAGACCCTGCAGAGTTCCTTCCCCAGCTCGGGCCCCATCCTTCCCCCGGTGCTCCCCGCGGCGAACTCCCCCGCCACCTCCGGATTGGGATTGAGGAGGAGGGAGGAGGAGAGGGTGCAGAGGAGCCTGGGCACCTCGCCCACCCTCCTCCTCTTCTCTCCCTCCGCCGCCTGGAGGGGATAGCCGCTCACCCCCAGGTAGACCAGAGGGGGGACGAAGAGGAGGGGGGCGAACCTCCAGGAGAGGAGGAGGAAGGGAAGGAGGAGGAAGAGGGAAAGCAGGGAGAGGAGGAAGGCCAGGGCCCTGACCTCCCCCACCCCCACCCCCCATCCGAGAAACCGGAGGCTCTCTTCAAGCCTCCCGTCCTCCCCCCAGCGGACGCCCAGCCACCGCCCGGCCCACCTGCAGGAGCGGACGAAGAGGTTCACCTCAGGCTCTCCCTCAGCCATCTCTCCCACCTCTCCCCCACCCTCTCGGGTCTGGGGTCGCCTTCCCTCACCTCCTCCTCCCAGAGGAGGCGGAAGCGCTGATTGGACCTGAAGACGAACTCGGCCTCCAGGAGGTCGGCCCTCCCCTCCCTCAAGCTCGTCCTCACCAGCTTGGAGAGGAGGCTTTCCCTCAGCCTCCAGTGGGAGAGGAGGGCGCGGAACCCCATCCCCCACCTCTTGGCCAGGGAGCGCAGGAGCCCGGAGCTTTTCACCTCCCCCAGCACGAACCTGTCGCCCTCCACCTCGTACCTCACCAGCTCCCTGAACTCCCCCTCCCTCCCCTTCACCACCTCCGCCACCTGCACCACCCTCCTCCTTCTCCTCAGCCCTCCCAGGGGCCTGATGGGCGCTGAAGCCACCACCGCATCCACCGCGGCGAAGGAGGAGGGCTGCACCCCAAGGTCGTGCACCACCCTCTTGAAGACCTCCTCCGCACTGGCCCCGTGGATGGTCCCCATCACGCAGTTCCCGGCTGCTCCCACCCTCATCGCCTCGAAGAGGGTCCTGGCCTCCGGACCCCTCACCTCGCCCACCACCAGCACGGACTCTCCGAGCCTCAGGGCCGCCCTCAGGGCCTCCTCCGCCGAAGGCTCCACCTCCGCTCTCCCCAGCGGGGAGCGGGTGCGGAGGGTCTGGACCTTGAAGCCCAGGGAGCGGAGGGAACCCGAGGGGAGCTCGGCCGTGTCCTCCAGCAGGAGGATCCTGAACTTGGGAGGGAGCTCGAAGAGGAGGCTGGTGAGGAGGGAGGTCTTCCCCGAGCCGCGCGTGCCCGTCAGGAGGAGGGAGGCCTGGGCGTCCGCCAGCAGGCTCAGGAGGGAGGCGGTGGATGCATCGAGGAATCCGGCCCTCACGAACTGGGGTAGGGTCCAGGGTGAGGAGCGGTGCCTCCTGAAGGAGAAGGCCTTCCCCTCGGGGCTGAGGGGGGGACCTATGGCCGTGACCCTCACCCCTCCCAGCTCGGCCTCCAGCACGGGGTCGGCTTCGGAGAAGGGCCTGCCGCTCAGGGCCCTGAGCCTGGAGACCAGCACCTCCGCTTCCTCCTCCGAAGGATACACGTTGGTGAGGCACTCTTCGAAGTCCTGGTGATAGAGGTGGAGGGGCGTCTCCCCAGGCGGTGCATCCAGATAGACGTCCTGCACCCTCTCATCGGAGAGGAGGAGCTCCAGCACCCCTAAGCCCGCGGTGAACCTGGACAGGGATTCGGCCAGGCGGTCTATCTCTTCCTTCCCCATCTCCCAGCCCCTCCTCCCCGCCTCCTCCGCCATCCTCCTGGCCGCCAGCCTCCGGATCCTCCCCCTCAGGAACTCGAAGCCCCCTTCCAGGGGGAGGGGTTCCCTGCAGAGGGCCTCCCTCACCTCGTACATCAGGCGCACCACAGCCGGCGGGAGGAAGCACTCCCTGGGGAGGAGGAAGTAGAGGAACTGAGAGGTGCGCGGGCAGCGGTAAATCCTCACCTCACCCCCCTCTAGCCCGTATCCCTCCACCAGCTCCGACCCAGGGGGAGGATCCATCCTCAACCTGGAGAACATGAAGGAGGGGCGGAGCCTGGGCCCGGGGAGCCTGCCGCCCTGGAGGACCTCCCCGCGCACCCCCGCCAGGGAGTCGCGCATGGGGCGAAGGAACTCCGAGAGGAAGGAAGAGCGGCACTCCCTGCACCTGGTGCTCCCCCTCCTGGAGGCCGCCTCCAGCTCCCTCAGGCGGCCCCCCAGCTCCTCCCACGCCTCCAGGGGTGAGCGGGAAAGTCTGAGGGAGAGGAAAGCCAGAAGGCCCCTCCTCTCACCCTCACACCTCCCGCATCCCCTGCAGACCTTCATCAGGGACCTCAGCTCCCAGTCCGAAAGGAGGAGGGCCAGCTTCCTCATCCCCTCCAGCTCCCTCCCCGCGTACTCCCTCTCGTAGGCTCCCGGGAACTGCACCTCCTCCACCTCGGCGTACTCCATCAGCCCCCTCAGGAGGCCCTCCATGCACCTCCCGGAGAGCCCCGGGTCCCCTCCCTCCCCGCAGCTCTCGCACCCGAAGCGGAGGACCCTTCTCCTCCCGAACCTCAGGATTCCGAAGGTGCACCTTTTCTCATCCACCCCTCTCCCCCCGCGAGGAGAGGCGGAGCTGATCCTCCAGCAGCTCGATCCTTTTCTCCAGGTGATCCAGGCGCTGCTCCAGCACCCTGAAGTCGTTCAGGAGGTGGGAAAGCCACCTACCGTGCTCCACCAGGACCGAAAGCTCCCTCTTCCTTCCGAACATCCCTTCCCTCCTTCAGCCCCCTGAACTCGGAGAAGAGGCGGAGGACGCGGAGCAGGGCCTCCCTCACCTCCCTCCTCTCCATCTCCTCCCGACCCCAGGGGGAGGAAAGGAGGAGGGCCCAGGTGCTCTCCCTTATCGCGCCCTCCTCCCTCATCTCGTCCGCCAGCCCCTTCAGGCCGAGAGGGGGGTGCCTCCCCACCCTTTCCTGGAGCAGCTCCCTGAGGGCCGAGAGCTCCTCCTTCAACCTTCGGAACTCGTAATCCGCCATCCTCCTCCACTCCCCCCGCAGGGGAGTGCCCGACCTGCAGCCGGAGCGGGAATCCCTGAGCCTGGAGCAGAGCCCCTCCACCCTGAGGAGGAGGGAGTCCATCTCCCGATCCGAAGAGAGGGAGGGCCGGAGCCTCAGCTCCAGCAGCAGCCGGCCCACCCCTTCCAGGAACCCGGCAGAACACCTCTTCTCCCCCACCAGCGCCCCCAGCTCCCTGAGGAGCTCCTCCTCACTCCCCTGCCCCACCCCATCCCTCCAGTGCCTCGCGCAGATCCTCCTCCGCCCTCCTGAGGGCCCGCAGCAGGGTACCCCTTCTTTTGGCCGACCTCACCCTCCACCACAGGAGGAGGTACCAGGACCCGGCCAGCACGACCGGGAGAAGGAAGAGCCTCATCGGACGGTGTGGGAGGAGAGGAACTTAAAAGGGGAGAACTCAGCGTCGGAGCTTCAGGACCAGGACCAGGATCAAAACTCCCACCACCGGCAGGAGGAGCTGCAGGGGCGGAAGGAGAAGCGGGAAGGGTTCCTCGGACCGGATGACCACGCTGAGGAGGAGGGCGCCCTCCGAGGAGACCTCCCCGTAGGGGCTCCAGGCCTCCACCTCCGCCCTCACGAGGGAGTTCTCCGCCTCCTTCAGGGGCTCGAGGTAAAACACCACCTCCGTGCTTCCCCCCGCGGCCAGCTCCCCCACCTCCTGCGGGGGAACCGGGCGGAAGAAGTTCTCGTCCACCCTCAGGCGCACGGTGAGGCTCCGCAGGCTGCTCCTGCCCCGGTTCCACACGCTGACCACCACACCCACCTTCCCGTTCTCCTGCCCTCCCTTCCCCACCGCCGCCTCCAGCGCCGCCTCCCTGTAGAGGAGGAGGGTCTTCTCCAGCTTCGTCCCCCCGCTCCACCTCTCTCCAGGGATGCTCACCCTCCCCTCCCTCACCAGGTTGGAGCCGTCGCTGGAGAAGAGGATGAGGTGGTCCTCGCTCAGCTCCCCGAACTGTCCCCCCTGCCAGGTCCCGTCCGCCGGCACCCATCCCGCTCCGGGGAGGTAGAGGGCGGCAAAGGCGTGGCCCATCCTCTCCGCGTTGTCCCCGAACTTCGGAGCGTAGCCGTAACCCGCCAGGAACTTGGCGGGCAGACCGGAGAGCCTGACCAGGGCGATGAAGAGGTTGGTGAACTCCGTGCACTTGCCCACCCTGCTGCGGTAGACCTCCAGGGCGCTCTGGTCCGAAGCCTGGGCGAAATACGTCAGGTGATCCTTCACGAACTCAAAGATGTTCCTGGCGGTGAGGTAGGGGGTCTCACCCCTCAGCTCCTCCGCCTTCTCCCGAAGCTCCGGGGCGTTCTCCCAGAGGTTGGGCACGGGCTCGGTGAGGCGCAGGAGCTCCTGCGGGATTCCCCCCTCTCCCCCCAGGTTCTCCCACTTCCTCCCGCTCACCCTGAGGACCTGCGTGAGGCGGACCTCCCCCGAAGCACCGGGGGAAAGCTTGCCCAGGGAGAACCTGAGAACCCTGTTGTCCTCCCCCTTCGACTCCTGGGGGGGCGGTGAGAAATTCTCCTCCAGCACCCTCTGGAACCCCCAGCCGAAGTTCTCGTGGTCGAAGGCGAAGACCTCCAGCCAGCCATCCACGGAGGAAGGACTCGTGTTGGTTATCCGGTAGGTGGCCTGGAAGCTGTAGACGGAGGAGGAGCCGGAGGAGGGGGGGAGGAGGGAGAGGAGGAGAAAGGAAGAGAGGAAAGCCGCGGAGATGCTTGCCCTTCCCATAGTCCTCCTTTTTTCCTCCTTTATAAAAAACCTTCCACCCATCCCAGGCGATGAGCACCAGAACGCTGATCCTGGCCTGCGCGGTCCTGGGGCTGGTGATGACCTGCGTGGGGCTGCGGCTCTCCGAGCCCGAGAGAATGGAGGCCCGCAACCTGACCGAGAAGATGGTGGGAGCGCAGGTCCTCCTCTCCGGCAGGGTGATGGACCTGACCGAGCACCCCGACGGACACCTCTTCCTGAAGGTGGGTGGGGAAAACACCACCGTCTCCGTTCCCCTCTTCTCGGGCGTGAGGAAAGGGATGGGGACCAGGATAGAACTGCTGGACCGGGTGGAGGTGAGGGGGAAGGTCCAGGAGTGGAGGGGGGAGCTGGAGGTGGTCCCGAAGAGGCCCGAAGATGTGAGGGTGAGGAGGGAGCCACCGCGCCGGGTGGGCGGGATAGGGGAGGGAGAGCTGGGGAAGCTGGTGAAGGTGGAGGGCGAGGTGAGGAGGGTGACAAAGGTGGGCGAGAACCGCCTGCTCCTGACCCTGGGAGAGAACGGATCCGAGCTGAAGGTCTTCCTACCCTTTCTGGTCCGGGTGAAGACGGGCTCCAGGGTGGTGGTGGCGGGGAGGCTTCAGCTGTACCGGGGGGAGCTGGAGCTGGTGGTGAAGAGGGCCTCCCACCTCTACCTCTAGCATGGAGCTCCCCCTCTGCTTCCTGCTGGGGGCGGGGATGGGCGTTTTCGCGGGACTCATCCCGGGCGTGCACGTGAACAACCTCACCCCGCTGGTCCCCATGCTGGTGGTCTCCCTGGGCCTCTCCCCCCTGGGCGGGGCGGCGGCCATCGTGACCATGGCGGTGGTCCAGACCTTCACCAGCTACATCCCCTCGACCTTCCTGGGGGTTCCCGACGAGGGGACCGCCCTCTCCGTCCTCCCCACCCACAGGATGGTGCTGGAGGGGAGGGGGCTGACGGCCCTGAGGCTCACGACCAGCGGCTGCCTCTGGGGTCTCTTCCTAGGCTCCCTCCTGGCCCTTCCGCTGGCGGCGGTCTTCGGAGGGGTGTACGGGCTCCTGCGTCCTTTCCTGGGCTGGATCCTCCTGGGGGTGGTCGTCCTGATGATCCTGTCGGAGGGAAGCCCGCCCCGGATGGCCTGGTCCCTCCTGATCTTCCTCCTCTCCGGCATGCTTGGCCTGCTCACGCTGGACATGGGCGGGAAGGCGCTCATGCCCCTGCTGAGCGGGCTCTTCGGGATGAGCGTGGTGCTGGAGAGCCTGGCCTCCAGGGGGAAGCTGCCAGAACAGAGGGAGGGGGAGGAGGAACCGCGGCTGTCCCTTCCCCCCCTTCTCTCGGGGGTGGGAGCGGGGATCTTCGCGGGGTTCCTTCCGGGGATAGGGCCCGCCGAGGGGACCGTGCTCTCCCAGCTCCTCACCCGCACCAGAAGGGTGGAGGACTTCCTGATCTCGGTGAGCGGGGTGAACCTGGTGAAGGTGCTCTTCTCCTTCGTGGCCCTCCAGGCCATAGGCAGGCCCAGAAGCGGCGCGGCGGTGGCGGTGGGGGAGCTGCTGGAGGTGGGGAGGGGGGAGCTCCTCTTCCTGATGGGGGTGGCGCTGCTGGCCGGGGCCCTCTCCTCCCTCCTGGTCCCCAGGCTGGCAAAGGCGGTCTGCTCCGGCATCTCCAGGATCCCCTACAGGACCCTCGGCCTCTCCACCCTCCTCCTCGTCCTCTCCCTGACCCTCCTGTGGTGCGGTCCCAGGGGGCTCCCGCTCCTCCTCACGGCCGCCGCCATCGGCCTCCTCCCCGGCAGGGTGGGGGTGAGGAGATCGCACGGCATGGGGGTGATCCTCCTGCCGTGCATGCTCTACTTCCTGGGCCTCAGGAGCCTGTGAGAGAAAAGAAACAGCAGAACGGCGAGGAGAAAGAGGAGGAAGGCCAGGACCGAGAAGAGGGTCCTGGTCGTCCCGGAGAACTCCTCCTCCCCCCTGTGGAGGAGGAGGGAGACGCCCAATCCCAGCAGGACGGGGGGGGAAGCGCGGAGGGGATGGTCCGCCAGCAGGAGGCCCGAGAGGATGAGGGCCAAACCCAGACACAGGAGGGAGAGGTCGAGGAGGGAAGAGGGGGAGGGCGTGAGAGCCTCCAGCAGGAGGAGGGAACCCAGGAAAGCGGAGAAAAGGGCCGGCAGAGACCTGAGGGACACAGAAGATTTACCCCCTGGGGATTAAAAGAGGTGATGAGGCTGGCGGCGCTCTGCTCGGGTGGGAAGGACTCCGCGCTGGCGATGTGGAGGGCGGTGAAGGAGGGGCACAGGATGGAGAAGGTGGTCACCCTCTTCCCCCGCAGGGAGGACTCCTGGCTCTTCCACCACCCCAACGCCAGGCTGGCGGGGCTCTTCGCCGAGTGCGCGGGCTTTTCCTTCCTGGGGGTGGAGAGCTCCGGGGAAAGGGAGAAGGAAGAGGAGGAGCTGGAGGGGGCCCTGAGGGGGCTGGAAGTGGAGGGGGTGGTGAGCGGTGCGGTGGCCTCCACCTATCAGCGGAAGAGGGTGGAGGAGGTCTGCAGGAAGCTGGGGCTGGAGGCCCTCCATCCCCTCTGGGGGGAGGACCGGTCCTCCCTCCTCCACGAGCTCCTCGAGGAGGGCTTCGAGGTGATGGTGACCTCGGTCTCGGCGGAAGGCCTGGGAGAGGAATGGCTGGGCAGGAAGCTGGACGAGGGAACCGTGGAGGAGCTGCTGGAGAGGAGCAGGAGGTACGGGTTTGACCCCGCGGGGGAGGGTGGGGAGTACGAAACCTTCGTCCTCTCCTCCCCCTTCTCAAGGCGCAGGGTGGAGGTGGTGAGGGCGAGAAGGATATGGAAGGGGAGCTGGGGCTACCTCCTGATAGAGGAGGCGAGGGTGGTGTGACGGTCGTCCCGTATTCCCAGGAGTTCTCCAACCGCCGGCCGGGGAAGCCGCACCCTGGTCCCAGGCAGGCCCCTGCTGCCTGAACCACGCAGCGGCGATGGTGGGGAAAAGGCGGTGGGGGAACTAAGCCCCTCCGCAGGAAGCTCTAACCCCAGAGGGAGAGCTCCACCCAGAGCAGGAGGGAGACCAGCCCCATCACCGGAAGGGTCACGGCAAACCCGTACCTGCTGAACTGGGAAAAGGTCACGGGATATCCCTTGTCGGAGAGAAGCTTGGCCCACATGAGCCCCGCCAGCGCCCCCGTGAGGAAGAGGTTGGCGCCCAGGTTGCTCCCGGCGATCAGGCCCAGGCTGGAGGCCAGCCTCAGGTCGCTCCCCCCGGAGAACTCCGGGCTACGGAGGGTCCTGACCAGGAAGAGGGTCATGGGATGGTTGTTCATTGCCCCCGCGAGCAGGGAGGAGAGGAGGGTGAGGAGGAAGAGGGTGGGAAGGAGGCCGCCCAGGGAGGAAAGATGCGGGGCGAGGAGGTCCGTCCACCCGCTGGAGGAGAGGACCTCCATCTGGACGAAGAGGCCCACTAGGAAGGGGGCCAGCTTCCAGGGTACCCTGGAGAGGGGCGGGGCCCTCCTGCCGTAGGAGAGGAGATCGGAGGCCAGGACGAGGAGGGCCAGAAGGGCCACCCCCGACCACATGGGGATCCTCCTCAAGCCCGCGGGGAGGGACATGAAGGCGATGGCGCCCACCAGGGCTGCCAGACCCACCCACAGCCCCTTCCCCCTCTTGAGGACGGAACGGGGCTCCACCTCGGGCGGCTCCACCTTCGTGGGGATCCTGCCCCGGAAGAGCGCGTAGAGGAGCCCGAAGCCCGCGAAGGCTCCAGCCAGGGAGGGGAGGAACATCCACCTGGCGAACTCCACGAAGGAGAGCCCCGCGGAGTCGGCGACGATGATGTTGGTGGGATTCCCGATGTAGAGGGCCATCCCCAGCATGTTCACGGTGAAGAACTGGCAGAGGAGGAAGGGGAGGGGGTCCGCTCCGCCTCTCCTCGCCAGGTAGAGGATGAGGAGGGTCATGGTGAGGATCACGATGTCGTTGTCGGTGAAGAGGGTGAGGAGGGAGGTGAGGAGGAAGAGCATGAGGAAGAGCTTCTTGCCGGAGCCCCCGGAGAGGCGGACGATGCGGAGGGAGAGGTACTCGAAGAGGCCGCGGTAGTCCAGGGAGACGCAGAGGTAGGAAAGGGAGAGGATCAGGAAGAGGACGGAGTAGGGGTGCAGGCCCTTCCCCCCCACCACTCCCCTCACGGCCGTGTCCAGACCGGCATAGGGGGTGAGGAGGAGCAGGAGGGCCCCCAGGAGGGGTGCCCAGCCGTAGTCCAGGCGGAAGTACCTGGAGGTGAAGGGGATCCGGAGGAGGGGGTGCTTGAGGACGAGGAAGACGGTGGAGGCAAAGATGAGCACGGGGAGGAGGGGGGGAGCGCTCAGCCTACCACCGAACCTAAACCGGCTGGCCAGGCTTCCTGACGAGCACGGCTACGCAGGGGGAGTTCTTCACCACGTAATCGGAGACGCTCTCCGTGAGGTAGCCCAGCACCCCCTTCCTGGGGATGGTGCCCAGCACGATTCCGTCGCAGTTCTTCTCCCTGGCGAAGGAAACGATGGCCTTCCCCACCTCCGTGGCCTCCACCACGTGGAACTCGGTCTTCCTCCCCTCCTTCCGGAAGAGCTCCCTCGCCCAGGAAAAGCCCTCCTCCGCCTGCTTCTTCCCGAGCTCGGTGAGGAGGCGCACCACGTGGAGGAGGTGAACCTCCGTCTCCCGGGAGCTGAGCCTCAGGGCCACCTCCACCACCTCACGGGGGGTGGCCTCCGTCAGGCAGAGGAGGAGACGCTTGAACATCATCCTCCTCTAAACCTCACCCTTTTAACTTTACCAGACCTCCCGGCCCGCCGGTCCTGGCTAATCCTTTTACTCCCAACATCCCCAGCCGGGTGATGGAGGGGCTCTACACCAGGATCATGCGGAGGATCGAGCCCACGAAGGAGGACCGGAGGAGGGCCGCTGAGTTCTCCAGCCGCCTCCTCTCCTCCCTCTCCGGGGAGCTCCTGCGCAGGGGGATAGAAGCGGAGGTGAGGGTGGAGGGGTCCTTCGCCAAGGACACCTGGCTCAAAGGGGAGAACGACCTGGACCTCTTCGTCCTCCTCCCCCCCTCGGCACCCGAGGAGAGGCTGAGGGAGGTGGTGGAGGCGGCGAAGGCGCTGAAGGGGAGGAAGAGGGAGAGGTACGCCGAGCACCCCTACCTGGAGGTGGAGGGGGGAGGGTACAGGGTGGAGGTGGTGCCCTGCTTCAGGGTGGAGAGCCCCTCGCAGATGCGCTCCTCCGTGGACCGGACACCCTTCCACACCGAGTACGTGAAGGAGAGGCTGAACGAGGGGCTCAGGAGGGAGGTGAGGCTGCTCAAGAGCTTCATGAGGGGAATAGGATGCTACGGAGCCGAGTTCAGGGTGGGTGGGTTCTCGGGCTACCTGTGCGAGCTCCTGGTGCTGCACTCCCGCTCTTTCGAGGGACTGGTGAGGGAGGCCAGAGGGTGGAAGCCAGGGCAAGTGATAGACCTGGAGGGCTTCTATCCCGACCCCTCCAAGCTCAGGCTGCTCTTCCCCGACCAGCCTCTGGTGGTGGTGGACCCCGTGGACCGCACCAGGAACGTGGCGGCCGCCGTCTCCATCCAGAAGTTCTCCACCTTCGTGCTGGCCTGCAGGGAGTTCCTGAGGAGGCCCTCCGAGCGCTTCTTCTTCCCAAGGCCGGGACGGGTGCTCGGGAGGGGAAGGCTGTGGAGGCTCATGAGGAGGAGGGGAACGGAGCTCTTCTGCGTGACCTTCAGAACCCCTCCGGTGGCGGAGGACGTGCTCTACCCCCAGCTCAGGAAGGCGGAGAGGGCCCTGGGCTTCGCGCTCGGGGAGAGGGGCTTCCAGGTGATGGGCAGCGAGGTATGGTCCGGAAAGCGCCTCTCGGCCCTCCTCCTGGAGGTCTTCCCTTCCTCCCTTCCTCCCCTCGAGGTGAGGAAGGGTCCTCCCCCCTCCGCCCCCGAGGAGAGCTTCCTGCGGAAGTACCTGGGGAAGAGGGGGACCTGGGCAGGACCCTACGTGGACATGGAAGGAAGGCTGGTCTTTGAAGTGGAGAGGAGGAAGAGGGAGGCCGAGGAGGTGCTGGAGGGGGTTTTGAAGAGGAGGGAGGGACTGGGGAAACACCTGGGGGAGGCCCTGGCGGAGGGCTTCAGGGTCCACCGGGGGAGGGCCATCCTGGGGCTCTGCCGCGAAGAGGACTTCACCTCTTTCCTCTCCGAGTACCTCACCAAGTGTCTCCCCTGGTACAGATGACCGAGCGGGCCTTCGTGGAGGGTTTGCCCAAGGCCGAACTCCACCTGCACCTGGAGGGGACCCTGGAGCCGGAGCTCATGTTCGAGCTGGCGAGGAAGAGGGGGGTGAGGTTGGGGTACGGCTCCGTGGAGGAGGTGAGGAGGGCCTACAGGTTCAAAAACCTCCAGGACTTCCTGAACCTCTACTACAAGGGGGTGGAGGTGCTCAGGGAAAAGGAGGATTTTCACGACCTCACCCTCTCCTACCTGGAGAAGGCGCGCTCCCAGAACGTTCTCCACGCCGAGGTCTTCTTTGACCCCCAAGCACACGCGCGCAGGGGGGTGAAGTTTGAGACGGTGATAGAGGGGATCCACTCGGCCCTGCTCGAGGCGGAGGGGAGGGGGATGAGCACCGGGCTCATCATGTGCTTTCTGAGGGACCTTCCGCAGGAGGAGGCGGCGAGGACGCTGGAGGAGGCCCTCCCCTACAGGGACCTGATGGTGGGGGTGGGGCTCGACTCAGCGGAGGTGGGGCACCCTCCCTCCAAGTTCAGGAGGGTCTTCGAGAGGGCGAGGGAGGAGGGGTTCCTGCTGGTGGCGCACGCCGGGGAGGAGGGTCCCCCGGAGTACGTGCGGGAGGCGCTGGAGCTGGGGGTGATCAGGATAGACCACGGGAACAGGGCCATGGAGGACCCCGCACTGGTGGAGGAGCTGGCCAGGAGAGGGATCCCCCTCACCCTCTGCCCCCTCTCCAACCTGAGGCTGGGGGTGGTGAGGGACCTCAAGGAGCACCCGCTGAGGGAGATGATGGTGAGGGGGATGAAGGTAACGGTGAACTCCGACGACCCAGCCTACTTCGGCGGCTACGTGAACGAAAACTACCTGGCCGTGCGGGAGGCCCTGGGGCTGGGGAGGAGGGAACTGGTGACGCTGGCCCGGAACTCCTTCGAGGCCTCCTTTCTGGGGAGGAGGGAGAAGGAGGAGAGGCTGAAGGAGCTGGAAAGATACGAGAGGTCCTTTCAGAGGTCCTAACCAAGGGGGGGCGGGCGCGGTGGCTCTGACCCCATCTTCGGGCTCGTGCTGATCGCCGGGATCGAGCTCTCAGCCCAACTTTTACAGGTGGAGGACAAGGTTTTTAAAGTAATGAAACAAGTGTTTCGAAAAAACTGAGGAGAATTAACAAAATGTCAAGAGAGGAAGCGGAGAGGCTGCTCCTGAAGGTGCGGAGGAAGGCTGGGGAGAGGGAAGTGGAAAAGCTCCTGGCCATCCCCCACCCGGAGGTGCACGAGTTCGTCTGCCGGGCGGTGGAGCTCTGCCAGCCGGACAGGGTCTTCGTCTGCGACGACTCCCCCGAGGACCTGACCCACATCAGGTCTATGGCCGTGGAGAGCGGGGAGGAGGGGCCCCTCTCCCTGCCTGGCCACACCTACCACTTCGACGGCTACTTCGACCAGGGGAGGGACAGGCAGGCCACCAAGTTCCTGGTGCCGAAGGGCGACTACCTGAGCCCGAGACTGAACCAGGTGGAGAGGGAGGAGGGCCTCTCCGAGATCCTGGGCCTGCTGAGGGGCTCCATGAGGGGGAAGACCATGATCGTGCGCTTCCTCACCCTCGGCCCCAGGCACTCGCCCTTCACCATCCCCTGCATGGAGTGCACGGACTCCTGGTACGTGGCCCACTCCGTCACCCTCCTCTACCGCAGGGGCTACGACACCTTCCTGAAGCTGGACCCGAAGGCGGAGCTCTTCAAGACCCTCCACTCGGCGGGGGAGCTGGACGGGAGGATGATCAGCGCGGAGCCGGAGAAGAAGAGGATCTACATCGACTACGTCACCAACACCGTCTACAGCGTGAACACCCAGTACGCGGGGAACTCGGTGGGCTTCAAGAAGCTGGCCCTCAGGCTGGCCATCAGAAAGGCCCACAGGGAGGGATGGCTGGCCGAGCACTTCATGATCATAGGGGTGAGGGGGCCTGGCGGGAGGAAGACCTACCTAGCCGGGGCCTTCCCCAGCGCCTGCGGGAAGACCTCCACCGCCATGCTGCCGGGGGAGACCATCCTGGCCGATGACATAGCCTACGTCAGGAACCTGGAGGGGCAGTGCAGGGGCGTAAACGTGGAAAGCGGAATCCTGGGCATCCTGCAGGACGTGAGCCCGAAGAGCGATCCCCTCATCTACCAGGTCCTCACCAGTCCTGGGGAGATCATCTTTTCCAACGTGCTGGTGAAGGACGGAAAACCCTACTGGCTGGGGATGGGGTGCGAGCTGCCCAAGCGGGGGCTCAACTTCTGCGGGGAGTGGAGGGAGGGAATGAAGGGGCCGGACGGAAAGCCCGTTCCTCCAGCCCACCCCAACGCCAGGTACACCGTCAGCCTCTCCACCCTCCCCAACTGCGATCCCGAACTGGAGAACCCGAAAGGGGTGGAGCTGGGGGGAATCATGTTCGGGGGGAGGGACTACAGGGCCTTCGTTCCCGTCCAGCAAGGCTTCAGCTGGGAGCACGGCGTCGTCCTGTACGGGGCTGGGCTTGAGACGGAAACCACCTTCGCCATCGTGGAGGAGCCGAAGTTCGAGATCAACGTGATGAGCCTCCAGGACTTCCTCTCCATCCCCTTGGGCGAGTACCTCAGGAACTACCTGGAGTTCGGAAGGAGGCTGAGAAAGGCACCGCTGGTCTTCGGGGTGAACTACTTCCTGCGCCACCCGAAGACGGGGGAGTACCTGAACCACAGGCTGGACAAGCACGTGTGGGTGAAGTGGATGGAGAGGAGAATCCACGGGGAGGCTGGCGCCCTGGTCTCCCCCACGGGGCTCATCCCCAGGTACGAGGATCTGGTGAAGCTCTTCAGGGAGGTGCGGGGAAGGGAGTACACGGAGGAGGAGTACGAGGAGCAGTTCTCCATCAGGGCGAAGTGGCTCCTGAAGAAGGTGGGAAGGGTGGAGGAGTTCTGGAAGAAAGAGCCGGAGGCTCCTCCCGAGCTCTTCCGGGTGCTGGAGGAGACCAGGAGGAGGCTGGAGGAAACCAGGAGGGAGTTCGGGGACACGGTTTCTCCGGAGCACCTGCCGGAGGAGGGATGAACCCTCCCTCGGATGCGCTCACCCGAGGGCATACCTGTTTTCGCGGGAAACGCGGACGGCCACCCTTTCGCACCTCGATCGCTGGGAGGGCCCGGGCATCGAAAAATGCCTTCCCAGGAAGCGGGGAAGGCTGAAGAAGCGGTATCTCTAAGACAGGAAAAACGAAGTGCGCGAGTTGCTCAAAACCCCAATTTTGAATCCCTACCAGCTCAACCCTCTTGACTCCCCGAACGACTGTCTATCTCGGCTATTATCTCAGCCACCTTCTCGGCAGTTTTCCCCACGCGCTTGACGCACTCTTTTAGCCTGTCTGGGGACCGCAGAAAGAGCATCACCTGGTTCACATCAAACCAATCCGTTCCTGTGAGCTCCCGACATGAGGTGGTCCCGTACTCGGCTTCGAACCACTTAACCAGTCTCTGGGCCGGTTCAAAGGCTTCCAGGAGTCCCTCCAGTCCCTCCTCGATTTTACGGCGCCCCACCCTGAGGCCGATGACCAGCAAACCCCCGGCAAGCGCTCCGCAGGTCAGCCCGGAGTACATGCCGCCCGCCAGGGGACCTGCCGCCCTGAACAAAGGATCATCTTTCAATCCCAAGGCCTCCTGGAAGGCGAGCAGCACGGCTTGAGAACAACCATGGAACTCCTCCTCGTATTTAGAAGCCGTGTCGCCGATTTTCTTCTTGACTTCCTGATCCATCCTAATCCCATCCTATGCCGGTATCCCCGGCACCCTTCCCGCTTGCTAATTTCGCTCCCCATTTCATACAATTTCGATTCGGCGGCTCAAATACTCTACCGGCATGGTGCGGGGGAGGGGATTTGAACCCCCGAACCCCTTCGGGACCAGATCTTGAGTCTGGCGCCTTTGACCTGGCTCGGCCACCCCCGCATTTTCACTTTCTTCTTCCCGCGGTCTTAACCGTTGCCCCAGGCTGGGCGAGGTGCCTGAGGGGAAAGGCCCTTCTCGGCTCCCTGCCGCCTGAAAGCTCAGGGGGGTTCGGCGAAAACGAAAACGGCCCCATCGTTGTGGTCCCGCACCCTGCCGCCTTGGAGGTCCGGGAAAGGCGAAGATATTCTTGAGTTCAAGGGGTAGAACTAGTTCAAGGGGTAGAACGATGCTGTTCGATCCCGAGCCCAAGAAAAAGGAGGACTTCTACGACAGGGAAGTCGAGCTGCGTGAAGCGCTCAGAGCCTTCGAAAGAGACTCGTGGTGATACAGGGGATAAGAAGGTTGGGCAAGTCTTCGCTGCTCAGCGTTGCACTGGCAAACACCCCTTCATCAAGCTGGACCTGCGGGAAGTCTACTTCGCCCACGGCTCAGTATCAAGATTTCACCTGTACCGCTTGCTCTCCGGGGAACTCTCGAGGTTGAGCAGGACCCACCGCCTCGCCTCATGGCTGGAGAGTGAGGGGAATCAAAATCGCCGGACTTGAGGTCCTGCTCGACTGGAGGGAAAAGGGAGCCCCACTCACCGACGTCCTCAGAGCCATGGATGAATGGGCTTCGGCGGGTGGAAGGAGAGTTGTTGTAGCCATCGACGGAGCACAGCACCTGCGGCTGGCCGGCAGAACGAGCTACGACGGACTTCTGGCTTGGGCGATCGACAACCTAAGCAGCCTGACCTTCGCCTCGACCGGGTCTCAAGTGGGCATACTGCAGGATTTCCTGGGGGTGGAAGACCCCCGCTCCCCTCTTTATGGCAGGCACATCAAGCTCGTTCACCTCGCCAGGCTCGAACGCGGGCAGTCCCCAGACTTTTTGAGAAGGGGGTTCAGGGAAGCCGGCGTGAAACAGCCGCCCGAGCTGGAGGAGGTGGTGGAGGCCCTCGATGGACTGATAGGATGGCCGACCCTCTACGGCCATGCCTACATTTCGGGGAAAAACCCGAACTCGAGCACTTCCTGAAAAAGGCGGCGAAACTAGCAGCCGAGGAAAGCAGGAAAATTCTGCGGTGGAGCGACCGCTACCAAGTGGTGCTGAGGGCTGTGGCGGGCGGCGCTTCCAGGTGGTCGGAGATATACGAGAGAGCCAGCACGAAGCTGGGCCCCCTCTCCAAATCCGACCTGACCTACCTCCTGGACAGGCTTGTGCGGTTCGGTTATCTCGAGAGGTCAAAAGACGGTTCCTTCAGCATCCCCGACCCTGTGGTCGAGTACATGGCACGAGCTTTAAAGAGCTGAGGTACGGGAAGTTTTTCCAGAGTTTGCCGTGAGAGCAAGTCCGCTCAGACCCCTTGAATGGGCCTCCAACCGGCGTGCTTAGGCTCTTAATCCGTGCGGGCTTCTCTTGGCCCATCGACTGCCCATCCCTGCCATCCTCCCAGCTTCCGCGGTCCTCCTTCGCCCGTTGGGCGAAGCCCGCACCCTCCCTTTTCCCCGCTCTCAACCGCTGCCCCAGGACAGGACCCGGGGAAGGTACTTGAGGAGGAGGAGAGAGCCGAAGAGGAGGAGGAAGAGCCCGCACACGGCTAGCAGGGACCTGTGCGCCCTCGTCCCCACGATCCTCCTTCCCCTCGAGGCAAGGCTCGAGACCAGCGAGAACCAGGTCAGGTCGGAGAGGCCGTGCCCCACCAGCCAGAAGGCCACCCCCGCGTAGGAGGAGAGGGAGAAGGCCTCCAGCAGGGTGGAGAAGCCGACCGTCACCCACCAGAGGGGGACGCTGGGGTTCAGGAGGCTGCTGAACATCACCCCGCCTGGAAGGGGGGGAAGGGAGACCAGCGGGACGCTCCCCGCCCCAAGCCTCCCGGCAGCCCTCCTGGCGCTCACCCCTCCCAGCGCCACCAGGAGGCTTCCCCCCACCAGGCCCAGGAAGGTGTGGACGGAGGGCCTGAGGAAGAGCTCCAGGCAGGCCAGGAAGAGCAGGAGGAAGAGGGCCTCGGTGAGGAGGTGCCCCGCCACCACCCTGGGCCCCACTCCCCTCCCCTCCACGGAGGACTTGGCCACCACGTACAGCAGCATGGGGCCCGGGAGGAGGGAACCGGAGAGCCCCACGAAGAAGCCCACCGGGAGCTGCAGGAGGGGGTGCACCTATTCTCCCCCCGCAGGCCCTTGCAGGCACCTCTCCCTGTACTCGCAGTAGTCGCACCTGGTCCTGGTGGCGGTGGGCTGGGCCTCCCTCCTCCCCGTCCAGTACTGCAGGGCCCAGGAGAGCTCCCTCCTCGCCCTCTCCCAGTCCGGCTCGCACACGAAGACTCCCTCCTCCCCCGTCCCCTCCATCACCATCCTCGAAAGCAGGCCGAAGTCGGGGGAGGAGGAAGGGGGAAGGAGGAGGATGACGTACCTGAGATGGGAGGTGTCCATCCCAAGCTGACGCAGGAGCAGGCAGTAGACCCTGGCCTGCACGTGGTGGTAGTACGCCGGGACCCTGGAGCCCGTGAACTTGTACTCCACCACCCTTATCGGCCTTCCCCCCTCGAACACCAGCGCGTCGGGCTTGCCCGTCACGAAGACCCTGCCGAAGCTGGAGGCCAGGAAGAGCTCGTTCGCCCAAACGGGCTGTCCCTCCAGCGCCGAGCGCAGGATCTCCTCCGGGGACCTGGGCACGGCCCTCTCCAGGAGTCTGGCGTGCCTGTTCTCCCCCTCCGCCATCTCGGGCGTCCTGATCCTCCCCACCGTGTACCTGAACTCCACCTTCCGCTCGCAGTAGAACTGGGAGGCGATGTCGGAGGCGCTCACCGCGGGAAGGCCGAAACGCAGCGTACCCCCCTCCCTCCTGAGGCGGGAGAGCTCCGAGAGGGCCCTCAAGTAGCGGGAGAGGGGGCCGAGCATCATCCTTAACGGCGGGGGGAACAAAAAAGGTTGTCAGGGGGAAGAGGATGAGGGTGGTCGTGCTGAGGCTGGGCCACCGCCCCTTCAGGGACCAGCGGCTCACCACCCACGTGGCCCTCACCGCCAGGGCCCTGGGGGCGGAGGGCATGATCCTGGCCGAGCGCAGGGACGCGGAGCTGGAGAGGGTGGTGGAGGAGGTGGGGAGGGAGTGGGGAGGGAGCTTCTGGGTGGAGGGAGGGAGGCCCTGGAGGGAGGTGGTGGAGGAGTGGAGGAAGAAGGGGGGAAAGGTCGTGCACCTCACCATGTACGGCAGACCGCTGGACGAGGTCCTCCCCCTCCTGCGGGGCCACGACCTGCTGGTGGCGGTGGGGGCGGAGAAGGTCCCCGGCGAGATGTTCGAGCTCGCGGACCACAACGTGGCGGTGGGGAACCAGCCCCACTCCGAGGTGGCCGCCCTCGCGGTCTTCCTGGACCGCCTCTTCGGGGGGGAGGAACTTAGGAGGGAGTTCCGGGGTGGAAGGAAGAGGATCTTGCCCAGCGAGAGGGGGAAGAGGGTGGAGTTCCTCTAGAGGTCGGCCAGCCTCCTCTTCAGCTCCTCTATCTCCGGAACGGGCGTTGGGTCCACCCCCCTCTTCACGGCCAGGTAGAAGGAGAGGAAGTCGCCCAGGTAGACCAGAGTGAGGAGGCGCGCCAGCCTCCCCCGTCCCTCCCCCGCCAGCTCCACCACCCTCCTTCCCCTCAGGAGGTCCCTCACGAACCCCATCCTGGCCCCCATCCTCCTGTCCTCCCCCCCGCTGTGCAGGAGGACGAAGGAGACGGACTCCGGGCAGGAGCGCAGCCCCACGATCTCGTTGTGGCAGAGCTCGGGGAGGAGCTCCACCTTCGCCGGCACCTTGCTGTTCTCGTTCAGCTGGGTCTTGAGCCTGAGGGCCGCCCCCGCCAGCTCCTTCGGGGCGTAGATGAAGGGAAGGGTGCCCTTCAGCCTCTCCGCCGCCTCCTCTGCGGGGTTCCTGGGCACGCCCGGGGCCAGCCTCCTCCTCAGCCCCTTCAGGGCCTCCAGGGCCTCCTCCACCTCTTCCCCCTCCACCCTCACCAGGCCCTTCGCCAGGAGCACGTTCAGGGAGGCGAAGAGGAGGAAGGGCAGGGCCACCCTGGGGGCCATCCCCCCGGGGACCTTCACGTGCGGGAGCCTCCCCTCCCCGCACCTCTCCTCCAGCCTCCCGCCGGAGGAGATCCCCACCACCTCCGCCTTTCTCTCCAGGGCCTCCGAAAAGCAGCTCAGGGTCTCCTCGGTGTTCCCCGAGTAGCTCACGGCCAGCACGAGCGTGTCCCTTCCCACCCAGGCGGGGAGGTGGTAGCCCCTGCTCACCTCGAGGGGAAAGGGAGGATCCAGCCAGTCCCTCAGGAGGTCCCCCGCGATGGCCGAGCCACCCATTCCCGCCAGCACCACCTTCCTCACCCTCCTCCTCCCCACCCTCACGGGAAGGGAGAGGGCCTCCCCGCACCTCTCGGGGAAGCCCAGAAGCTCCCTCAGCATCCCTCCCCTGTCCACCTTCCCTATCTCCTCCACCTTCACCTCCTCACCTCCTCCCTGATGAGCCCCACCGCCCCGTATAAACCCGCCCTCTCCCCCAGGGGAGTGAGCCTCAGGAGGGGGGGACGGTTGTAGGCTCTCTCCCTCATCCACCTCCTCACCGGCGGGAGGATCCACCTGGCGTTCCTCAGGGCCACGGAACCCCCCACGGTGAGGAGGGCGGGATCGTAGGCCTCCACCAGGTCGGTGAAGCCTATCCCGTTCAGCCTTCCCACCTCCTCCAGCACCTTCAGGGCGAAGGCATCTCCCTCCCTGGCCGCCGCGAAGAGGTGCTCCGCCCTCAGGCTCGACCGGTCCTCCTCCCACCTCCTCCTGAGCGGGCTCTCCTTTCCCTCGCCCCTCTTCAGCCTCCACTCCACCAGCCTGGGGAGACCCGTTCCGGAGCAGTAGGCCTCCCAGTGCCCCCTTTTCCCGCAACCGCACTCCAGCCTTCCCGACGGATCCACGGTCAGGTGCCCTATCTCCACCGCATTTCCCTCCTTCCCCCACAGGAGGTGCCCGTCCACGTAGGCCCCTCCCCCTATCCCCGTCCCCATCCCCACGTACACCAGGTCGTCCACCCCCCTGCCCGCCCCGAACTCCTTCTCCCCCACGGCGGCGGCGGAGCAGTCGTTGATCAAAACCACCGGGACCCCGAACTCCTCCTCCAGGGGCCTCACCAGCGGGACGCGCCTGAAGGGGAGGTTGGGGGAGTCCCTCACCTCCCCCCTCCCCAGGTCCAGGGGACCCACGCAGGCCAAGCCTATTCCCTCCAGCCTCCTCCCGGAGAGCATGGAGCGCAGGAGGGAGGAGATCTGGCGGGAGGGGGAGAGGGGGTCCGTGAGGAGGGTCCTCTCCCTTCTCTCCGCCAGCAGCTTCTTTCCGTCCGAGAGGGCCATCCTGAGGTTGGAGGCCCCCAGGTCCACACCCGCCAGCACCCCCATCCCTCTCTCCTCTGCGTAGCTGCTTAAGGAGATATCCGGCTGTGCATCCGCCACTTCCAGCGGCGGGCTCCGGAGACCCCGCCCTTCAGCAAGCACTTGCCTGGTTCCTCCCCCAACCCTCTCCACATCGGGGACCGGAAGGTTTACGCCCGTTTTGAACCGGCGGTGGGGGAGGGTCACCGAAAGGGGTGCTTCCCCGGGGCGCACCTCCGCCGGACTTCGGTAGGATTAAAAGCGGGGGGGAGCGAAGGGTTAGGATGGAGTACTTCGCGGGGACCATCGTGGGCCTCAAGACGGAGGGGGGGGCCGTGCTGGCCTCCGACACCAGGGCCGTGGGTTACTACCTGGTGCTCAGCAAGAGGGCCCGCAAGCTCTTCAGGCTGGAGGAGAGGATAGGGGCCGCCTTCTCGGGGGCTCCCGGGGACATCCAGACCCTGGTGAGCCTCCTGCAGGCGGAGGCGAACCTCTACAGGCTGGAGCACGGAAGGTCCATCTCCACGAGGGGACTGGCACAGGTGGCCTCCAACGTGCTCCAGAGCAGGAGGTGGTACCCCTACCTGCTGGAAGGTGTCCTCTGCGGCCTGGAGGAGGGAAAGGTCTCCCTCCTCACCCTGGACCCGCTCGGAGGGAGGGTGGAGGAGGAGGACTTCTACGCGGGAGGGACCGGAGCCCAGGTGGCCTACGGGGTGCTGGAAAAGAACTACAGGAAGGAACTGAGCCTTCAGGAGGGGAAGAAGCTGGCGGTGGATGCCATAAGAACCGCCATAGAGAGGGACGCGGCCACCGGTGACAAGGTGGTGGTCTCGGTCGTGGACGAGAGGGGATACGCGGAGCTCACGGACGAAGAGGTGGACGGGCTCCTGAGGAAGTGAGGCAGCACACCCTCCACACTCAGGACCTCAGGTACTCCTCAGCTTCCTCAGCACCTCCACGAGTGCATCGATCTCCTTCAGGGTCCTCATGAGCTGCTCGTGATCTTTTTCCGTCTCCAGCCTGGCTTTCAGCTCCTCCAGCTTCCTCCTCAGCGTCCCCTCCAGTCCCTCGTCCGGGGCCTCCCCTCCCCTCACCCCGCAGGTGGGGCAGAAGACCTTTCCGTCCTTCTCGAAGAGGGGACCCCTGCACTCCGCGCAGTGGATGGAAAGCATCCTGGCGCCCGAGAAGAGGGCCTCCACCGCCTTGTCGATTTTCTTCTCCGGCATCCACCCCCTCCTCTTTTAACCCTCCCACCTTATTATCGGTGGTGATGTCCCTTGTCCTCCGAGACAGAGGCGAAGCTCAGGAAAGCCAGCGAGCTGCTCTCGAACCTGGCGGGAGACCCCTCGGTGCCCAGGAACATCAGGAGGCTCGCCACCCAGGCGAAGGAGACCCTGATGAAGAAGGGGGAGGAGCCCTCCGTCAGGGCCGCCCTCGCCGCCAGCATGCTGGAGGAGGCCAGCAACGACCCCAACATTCCCATGCATGCCAGGACCTCCATCTGGAACCTCCTGAGCCTGCTGGAGACCGTGCGGGAGTGAACCTTCTCGGCGGGCAACCGTTCCCCCGGCCCGGCCCAGCCTGGGCCCTCAGGGCTTCCTCTCCTCTTCCTCCTCCTCGGCCTTCCTGGAGGGGGGCCTGACGAAGATCCTGTACCTGTCCTCCCCCTGGAGCTCACGCACGATCCTGTTCGCGATCATCTCCCTTAGGTCTCCCAGGCCCTTCACCCTCTCCTTCAGGTCCCCCAGGCTGGAGAAGGGGGCCTTCTCCCTCTCCTCCAGGATGCTCCACATGAGCTTCTTCCCTATTCCGGGGATGAGCTCCAGCTGGTGGAACCTGGTGGTGACGGGGCCGGCCTTGTTGAAGAACTCCAGGAACCTCTCCGGATGACCCTCCACCAGGCGCCTCACCGCGATGGGCAGCTCGGACCTGGCCGCAGAAGTGAGCTCCCCGTACCCGATCCTCCTCCTGATCCTCTCCACCTTCTCCCTCTCCCCCTTCCCTATGAACACCCTCTCCCCCGGCTCGAACCTCGCCTCCTTCTTGGGCACCACCTCCAGCAGGGTGAAGAAGTCCTCCCCCAGCAGCTGAACCACGGGCTCCCTCAGGTGGACGGGCCTGGGGTCGTTGGGGTGGCCCTGGGGGAGGAAGTCCAGGACTATCCCATAATCCTCAAACTTCTTCTGGGCCAAAGACCTCCCTTCCTCACTTCCTGTGCTGGTTCAGCAACTCCAGGAGCTTCCCTATCTCCTCCGGGGTGAGCCTCCTCCTCTCCTTGGAGAGCAGGAGCTCCACCTCCTCCGCCCTCTCCGGCATGAGGTCCACCAGCTGCACCGCGGCGGCCTCCCTGAGCTCGAAGGTCTTCACCAGCTCCTCCACCAGCTTCGCGGCCTCCTCGGGCTTCACCCTGACGAACTTCTGGGCGTAGTCGTAGTCCAGGCGCTGCTCGTACCTGAGCTCCCTCTCCTTCTTTATTCCCTCCAGCACCTGCAGGACCTCGGCCAGGGTGACAGGCCTCTCCGAAACCACTCCCGAACCTATCATGGGCCCACCTTCCTGAGGTGCTCCGGCAGCGTAATAATTCTTTTCATTTTGCCCCCGTCCGTGATCTCCACCTCGTACGCTCTCCCCCTCCTCCCCCTCACCACTCCCACCCTCCCCTGGTAGCGCGGGTGGGGCCTTCCCTTCTGCACGCTTGGCTCTATCTTGAGCACCACCCTTTCCCCCTCCTCGAACCCTCCCATCATCCTCCCGGCCGTGACCGCCTCTCCCCTCCTCTTCGACATCTTCTTCCTGGCCTTGGTCAGCTTCCCACCGGAGAGAGTGGAGCCGGGGACCTCAAAAAGCTATCCCCTCTTCTCCCTCTCCAGCTCCCTCACCAGCTTCCCCAGCGGGCCGGCCCTGGGGAGCCTGCCCTTCCCCAGGGTCTTCAGCATTCTCCTCATGAGCTCGTACTGCTTCAGGAGCTCCCTCACCTCGGCCTCGCTCGTCCCCGAGCCCTTCGCCACCCTCCTGATCCTGGAGGCGTTCAGGATCTCGGGGTTGTCCAGCTCCTGGGGGGTCATGGACTGCATGATCACCCTGAAGCGCTTCAGCTTTTCCTCCCCCACCCTGAGCTGATCCTCCGAGAGGGAAACTCCCAGCCCTGGGATGAGGCCGGCGATCTTCCTCAGGGGACCCATTTTGCTCATGGCCTCCAGCTGCTCGTAGACCGTTCTCAGGGTGAGCTTCCCCCTGAGGGCCTCCCTCACCCCCTCCTCCCCCCTCTCCCCCATCGTCTCCTCCACCCTCCTCAGGAAGGTCTCCAGGTCGCCCATCCCCAGGAGCCTGGCCATGAACCTGGGGGGGGAGAAGGGCTCCAGGTCCTCCAGGTGCTCCCCCGTCCCTATGAACTTGATGGGGGCTCCGGTGGCCGCCACCGCCGAGAGGGCCCCTCCCCCCTTGGCCGTTCCGTCCAGCTTGGTCACCAGGATGGAGCCCAGAGGGGTGACCTTCCTGAAAGCCTCCGCCTGGTCCCTGGCCTGCTGGCCCAGCGTGCCGTCCACCACCAGCATGACCTCGTCCGGCCCGATCGCCTCCGCCATCCTCCTCATCTCCTCCATCAGTCCCTTCTCCTCCTTGTGCCTCCCCGCCGAGTCCACCAGGACCAGATCGCACCTCCTCCCCAGCTCCTCCACCCCCCTTCTGGCCAGCGCCACGGGATCGTCGGCCCCGGGCTCCCCCCACACCTCCACCCCCGCCCTCTGCCCCAGCTGCGAGAGCTGCTCGTAGGCCCCCGCCCTGAAGGTGTCGGCGCACACCACCCCCACCCTGAGGCCCCTCTTCCTGAAGTGGTAGGCCAGCTTCGCCACGGAGGTGGTCTTCCCGCTCCCCTGCAGACCCACCATCAGGACCACCGTGGGGGCCCCCTTCTTCAGCTCGAAGGAGGAGGGCTTCCCCAGCAGACCGGAGAGCTCCTCGTAAACCAGCTTCACCGCGTGCTCCCTCCTGCTCATGCCGGGGGGAGGGCTCTCCTTCCTCAGGCGCTCCTCCAGCCTCCTCGTCAGGTCCAGGACCAGCTGGACGTTCACGTCCGCCTGCAGGAGGGCCCTCTGCAGGTCCCTCACCAGCTCCCTCACCGTCTCCTCGTCCACGTGCGGGGCCCTGGCCAGCTTCTGGAGCGCCCCGTGCAGGGCCTTCCCCAGCTTCTCCAGGACCATCCCTCACCTCCCCAGCCAGCGGAGGACCCTCTCCCTCATCCTCCCCTGCACCTCCTCCACCGACCCCCTTCCCTCCACCCTCTCCACCTCACCCCTGACGGCCAGCTCCAGGTACTTCCTCCTCACCCTCCTCTGGAACGAAAGGTCCCTCTCGAAGAGGTCCAGGTCCTTCCCCCCCATCCTCCTCAGGCACTCCTCGGGAGGGAGGTCGAGGAAGAGGGTCAGACCTGGAAGGGGGGAGAACCTGTTGATCTCCCTCACCCACTCCTCCCTCAGCCCCCTGGCGCACTGGTAGGCGATGGAGGAGTAGAGGCCCCTCTCGCTCACCACCATCCCGCCCCTCCTGAGGGCGGGCAGGACCACGCGGGAGGCGTGCTCCATGCGGTCGGCGGCGAAGAGGAGGGCCTCCACCTCCGCGGGCATGCCCTCCCTCAGCCCCCTCCTGATCAGCCTTCCCACGGGCCCCCGGGTGGGCTCGGCCGTGCGCAGGACCCTGTACCCCAGGGAGCGCAGCCACCTCACCAGCAGCGAGGTTTGGGTGCTCTTGCCGCAGCCATCCAGACCCTCCACGCACAGCAGCCTTCCCCTCATGCCGGCACCCCGGGGAGGGGGAAGGTGAGGGGCAGGAGGAGGAAGGTCGAGAAGGCCAGGAGGCGGTGGGAGGAGGAGAGGGGAGAAAGGTCGTCCAGCACCCCAGCGTGGGGGCGCCCGAAGAAGAGCAGGATGAGGAGGCCCCAGATCCAGAAGGGATAGCCGGGGAGCAGCAGGCCGGAGAAGAGCAGGCCCAGGCCCATCCCCCTGGTGAGGGTGCTGTGGCCCTCGGCGCTCAGGAGCCCCCTGGCCAAGTGCCCCCCGTCCAGCTGCCCCGCGGGCAGGAGGTTCAGGAAGGTTATGACCATCATCACCGAGCCCGAGAGGACGAGCGGGTTGTCCAGCCCCCCTCCCAGCGCGGACCTCAGGAGGAGAAGGATGGGGGTGGTGAAGAGCCGGGCTCCTCCCGCTCCTCCCAGCGCCAGCCCCACGGAGCTGACCAGGAGGGCGACGGCGAAGCCCAGGAGGGGTCCAGAGGCCCCCATCTCCACCAGCGCGTCCCTGGTGGGAATGGGGCTCCTCACCCTCACCACCGCCCCCAGCGTGCCCAGGTAGGTGGGTGCCGGGATGAAGTAGGGAGGGGAGGCCTCCACCCCGTTCCTCCTGGCGGCGAGCCCGTGCCCGAGCTCGTGGGAGGCCAGGATCGCCATCAGGCTCACGGAGAAGAGGAGGGCCTCCACCGCTTCACCGAAGAGGAAGAGGTAGCTGAACCCGAGGGTGGAGAGGAGCGTTAAACCCAGGAGCAGCAGGGGGAGGTAGGGCCTCCCTTCCCTCCTGGGCGGAAGGGAGAGGACCCTGAGGTAGAGGGCACCTCCCCTCCTCCGCAGGGCGCCCACCTTTCCCAGGGACCTCAGCCCGCGCAGCAGCCTGGGAAAGGAGGAACCTGGTCCGGCCTCCACCTCGAACTCCCCCCCTTCCCTCCCCAGCACGAAGTCCACCACCGAGAACTCCCTCTCCAGCACCGAGAGCACCTCCCCCCACTCCTTCGGGAGTTCCTTCCCCGTCACCGCCAGGTCGCCCCCGCACCTGGGGCACCTCCCCTTCAGCAGCTCCCCCAGCCCCAGCGAGGACATCTGGTACTCGGCGTGCCCGCAGGAGAGGCACTCCAGCCCGATCACCGGCACCTCTCCTTTCTTCCTTCCTCCCGCCATCTTCAGGCTTGGTCGGGCCGATAAGTAAATATTCCTTCCCGGGAACTCCTGCCGGTGCCGGGATGCGCCTGCTCCTGATCCACGCCGACCTGCTGGAGTTCAGGGCCCTCCAGCGGACCCCCGCCGCGGAGGAGGTGGAGGAGGGGAAGAGGGAGGGTAGGGCGGAGGAGGTGCTGGTGGCCTTCACCGCCGTGGAGGAGGAGGACGGGAAGAACGCGGAGGCGGTGGTCTCCAGGGCCTCGGAGGAGATCCTGGACCTTTGCGGGAGGCTGGGGGTGAGGAGGGTGGCGGTCTACCCCTACGCCCACCTCAGTCCCTCCCTCTCCTCCCCCGAGGTGGCCGTGCGGGTGCTGAAGGGGATGAGGGAGAGGCTGTCGGAGGAAGGACTGGAGGTCCTGCACGTCCCCTTCGGATGGTACAAGGCCTTCACCCTGAGGTGCAAGGGCCACCCCCTGAGCGAGCTCTCCAGGGTGATTTCCCCAGAGCCCTCCGCCCCCCCTCGGGGGGAGGAAGAGGAGGGCAGGCTCGTGGTCCTTTCCCCCGGCGGTGAGGAGGAGGAGGTGAACCCGGAGGATCTCGAGGCCTGCAGGCTGCTGGGGGAGAACCCCCTTCTCAAACAGTACCTGCTCGCCGAGAGGGGAGGGGGGGCCGGGGAGGAGCCCGCCCACCTCTCCCTCATGCGCAGGCTGGAGCTGGTGGACTACGAGCCTGCCAGCGACGTGGGGCACTTCCGCTTCTACCCGAAGGGCGAGCTCCTCAAGTCCCTGCTGGAGGACTACGCCGCCCAGCTCGCCAGGAGCGTGGGGGCCCTCTTCATCCAGACCCCCCTCCTGTACAGGCTGGAGGAGAAGGACGTGGGAGCCCAGGCCGCCAGGTTCCTGGCCAAGGACTACAGGGTGAAGCTCCCGGGGAAGACCCTCCTGCTGAGGTTCGCGGGCGACTTCGGCCTCTTCAGGATGATGAAGGAGGCCCAGCTCAGCTACAGGCAGCTGCCCCTCCGCGTCTTTGAGCTCTCCCCCTCCTTCAGGCTGGAGCAGAGCGGGGAGTGCGTGGGGCTCAAGCGGCTGCGCTCCTTCACCATGCCCGACCTCCACTGCTTCTGCTCCGACCTGCCCCAGGCCCTGCAGGAGTACCGTCTCCTCTTCCGCCTCTTCCTTGAACCCCTGCGCCGGATGGAGCTCCCCTATGCCCTGGTGTTCAGGGCGGAGGAGGAGTTCTACAGGGAGCAAAGGGAGTTCGTGCTGGAGCTGGTGAGGGAGGAGGGAAGGCCCGCCCTGGTCGAGGTCCTCCCCCAGAGGAAGCACTACTGGGTGATGAAGCACGAGCTCCAGTTCCTGGACCCGCAGGGAGGGAGCTCCCAGCTCTCCACCGTCCAGCTGGACCTGGAGGACTCGGAGAGGTACGGGATCCTGTACACGGACGAAGCGGGAAGGAAGAGGGGATGCGTGATCCTGCACTCCTCCATGGGCTCCATAGAGCGCTGGATCTACGCCCTGCTGGAGAACGCGGAGAGGAAGAGGAGGGGGGGAGAGACACCCTCCCTGCCCCTCTGGCTCTCCCCCACCCAGGTGAGGCTGGTCCCCGTGGGCGACCGCCACCTGGAGCGCTGCCTGAGGGACGCCGGAACCCTGGAGGGGAAGGGAGTGAGGGTGGACGTGGACGACAGGGGCTGGACGGTGGCCAAGAAGGTCAGGGAGGCGGAGAGGGAGTGGGTCCCCTACATAGCCGTGGTGGGCGACAGGGAGCTCGAGAGCGGAAAGCTGTCGGTGAGGGTGAGGGGCTCGGGCGTGAGGGAGTACGGGGTGGAGGAGCTCGCGGAGGAGGTGAGGAAGCTCTGTGAGGGCTTTCCCCACCGTCCCCTGTCCCTTCCCAGCAGGCTCTCCCTGCGCCCCATCTTCGTGGGCTCCTAGGCCCTGCAAAGCCGAGGTGGCTCCGGTCCTTCCCAGCCGCGGGAGAGAGGGGGCTACCCGTACCAGCCCAGGCCAAGCTCCCTGCAGCGCTCGTCCACTTCCTGCTGGATCCGCCTCACTTCCTCCTCCGTGAGATGCGAGAACCTTCCCTGCAGCCTCAGGTATTCCACCACCGGCTTCCTCCTCTCCGGCCTGAAGGTCAGCCTGATGCTCCCTCCCTCCGCCTCCCAGAGGATCCAGCAGCCCGTCTCCACCGCCAGCCTGGCCAGCCTCACGCTGAGGGCGGAGTCGTACCTCCAGCCCGTGGGGCAGGGGCAGTGCACGTGGAGGTAGGAGGGCCCCTCCACCGCCGCCGCCTTCCTGACCTTCCAGAGGAGGTCCCTGGGGTACCCCACGGAGGCCGTGGCCACGTAGGGGATGCGGTGGGCGAGGGCTATGGACGGCACGTCCTTCTTGGGCCTGTCCTCACCCCTCCAGACCTTCCCCGCCGGAGTGGTGGTGGTCCAGGCGCCGAAGGGGGTGGTCCCGCTCCGCTGTATGCCCGTGTTCATGTAGGCCTCATTATCGGTGCACACGTACATCACGCTGTGGCCCCTCTCCATCATCCCGGAAAGGGCCTGCAGTCCTATGTCCGCCGTCCCTCCGTCCCCGCCTATGGCCACCACCTTCACCCCCTTCCTCCCCAGCCTCTTCAGGGCCGCCTCCACCCCCGAGGCCACGGCCGCCGCGTTCTCGAAGGCCCCGTGGATCCAGGGGACCCTCCAGGCGGTCTGGGGGTAAGGAGTGGTGACGACCTCCATGCAGCCCGTGGCCTCCACCACGATCACCTCCTTCCCCAGCGCCTTCAGGATCAGCCTCAGCGCCATCACCTCGCCGCAGCCCGGACAGGCGCGGTGCCCGGGGGCCAGCAGCTCCTGCGCGGGTATCACTCCACCATCTCCCCCTTCAGCCCCACCCAGCGGGGGTTCTCGCCCACCTTTCCCTCCTCCGCCGCCTTCCGCAGGGCCCCTATTATTCCCTCCAGGTCCTCCAGCCTCACGTCCCTGCTCCCCAGCCCCAGGATGAAGTTCTGGAAGAGGGGCCTCCTGCTCTCGTTGGCGAAGGCCGCCACGGTGTCCGTGTAGAGGGCCCCCATCCACCCGGTGGAAATGTCCTTCTCCAGCACCCCCACCACTTTCGCCCGCTTGAGGGCCTCCACCACCTCCCCGTCTGGGAAGGGGCGGTAGAGGGTGAGCTTCACCAGACCCACCTTCTCCCCCCTCTCCCTGCACCTGTCCACGGCCTCCTTGGCCGTGGAGGCCAGGGAGCCCATGGTGAGGAGGAGGAGCTCCGCACCCTCCGTCCTGTACTCCTCCAGGATTCCGTACCTCCTGCCGAACCTCCTCCCGAACTCCTCCGCCACCCTGAGGAACTCCTCCCTTGCCCTCCTCGTGTCCCGGTGCTGCATGTACCTGGCCTCCATGTAGACCTCCGGCACCCCCACCGGGCCCATGGTGAGGGGGCGGTCAGGGTCGAGCTTGAGGGAGGGGGAGTAGGGGGGGAGGAAGGCGTCCACCTCCGCCTGCTCGGGCACCTCCACGGCCTCGGCGGTGTGGGAGAGGATGTACCCGTCGTAGCAGACCATGGCGGGAAGGGAGACGCGCTCAGCGAGCAGGAAGGCCTGGAGCAGGAGGTCCAGGATCTCCTGGTTGCTCTCGCAGTAGAGCTGGATCCAGCCGCTGTCCCTCACGGCGAGGGAGTCCTGCTGGTCGTTCCAGATGCTCAGGGGAGCGGAGAGGGAGCGGTTGGCGTTGGCCATCACCACCGGGAGCCTCATGCCCGATACCACGTACAGGATCTCGCTCATCAGCATGAGCCCCTGGGAGGAGGTGGCGGTGAAGGCCCTCGCACCGGTGGCGGAGGCCCCCAGGCAGACGCTGAGGGCGCTGTGCTCCGACTCCACCTTCACGAACTCCGCCTCCAGCTCCCCGTCGGCCACGTACTTCGCCAGGGTCTCCACCACCACCGTCTGGGGGGTGATGGGGTAGGCGGAGACCACCTGGACCCTTGCCAGCTTGGCCGCCAGGGCGGCAGCCTCGTTCCCGTTGAGCAGCCGCCTCACGCTCCCTCCTCCACCATCCTTATCACGCCCCTGGGGCACTCCTGGGCGCAGATCCCGCACCCCTTGCAGTAGTCCTCGTCCGTCCGGTACTCGGTCTCCCCCTCCTTCACGATGCAGCCCTCGGGGCAGAGGATCCAGCAGTTGTCGCAGCCGTTGCACGTGCCGCAGCTGAAGCACCTCCCCGCCTCCGCCCTGACCTCCTCCTCGGAGCCGGGCCCGGCCGGTCCTCCCACCCTTCTGGAGAAAGTGAAGTAATCCAGCTTCACCTCCTCCAGGCCCAGCACCGGGGATGGGGGCACCCTCCTCGGCTCCTCCCCCCTCAGGAAGGCGTCCACGCCCTCAGCGGTCCTCCTCCCCGAGCCTATGGCCCAGGCCACTCCCCTCCCCACGCCCTCCGCCAGCTCCCCCGCCACGAAGACCCCCTTCACCCCCGTCCTGCCCCATTCGTCCGCTTCCACCTTCTCCCCCCTTCTCACCAGCCCTCCCGCCAGCCCCTCAGGAAGGGGGTTCCTGCCCGTGGCCAGCACCACGGCCCCGTAACCGGCGAGCTCCTCCCTTTCCCTCACCTCCCTTCCCCCCTTCACCACCACCCCCATTTCCTTCAGCTGGGAGAGCTCCCCCTCCAGGACGCTGCGGGGGAGGTGGTGCTCGGGCATGCCCCAAGCCAGCAGCCCGCCCTCCCTCTCCCTGGCCTCGAAGACCACCACCCCGTGTCCCCTTAGCCTGAGGTGGTAAGCGCATGAGAGGCCGGCCGGACCCGCGCCCACCACCGCCACCCTGTACCCCGTCTCCCCTCCGGGCTGCACCCTCCAGCCCCTCTCCCTCCCCAGATCTCCCAGGAAGCGCTCCACGCTCCTCACGGCCAGGGCCTCGTCGAAGCCGCCCCTGTTGCAGGCGGCCTCGCAGAAGCGGTAGCACACCCTCCCGCACACGGAAGGGAAGGGATTGGTCCGCTTGAGGGTCCTCCAGGCCTCCTCCACTCTCCCCCTCTCCACCAGGTAGAGGATCCTGGGGAGGTCGTTGCCCACGGGACAGGCCAAGGCGCAGGGGGCGGTCCTTCCCTCCCTCACCGGACGGAGGTACCTCCATCCCGAGGTAAGGTAGTCCGAGCTGCTCCCCGGACGGTCTATCACTATCCCCGGCAGAAGCCTGCTCATTCCCTCGCCTCCTCGTAGGCCCTCCTTATGGCCCTCAGGTTCCTCTCCCCCATCTTGCCCCTGAAGTAATCCCCCACCGCCCTCAGCACCGACTCCAGGCTCACCTCTCCCGAGGCCCTCACGTAGGCCCCCAGCATGGCCATGTTGGTGATGGGGGCCCCCATCTCCTCCACCGCTATGGAGGTGGCGTCCACCCACACCACCCTTCCCGCCTCCAGCTTCCCCGGTCTCTCCCTGGCGTTCAGGACGAGGAGGCCGCCTGGCTTCAGACCTTCCGTGACGTTCACGGCGCGCAGGAGGGTGGGGTCCAGCACCACCACGTGGTCGGGCTCGTAGATCTGGCTCCTGAGCCTCACGGGCCTGGTGTCGAGCCTGGCGAAGGCCACCACGGGCGCCCCCCTTCTCTCCGCCCCGAAGAAGGGGAAGGCCTGGGCGTACTTCCCCTCCAGAAAAGCGGCCTCGGCAAGCATCCGGGCCGCCGTAACAGCCCCCTGTCCCCCCCTTCCGTGGAACCTTACCTCGATCACTTCTCTCCCCGAAAATTACAACTTATACCCACCTTTCCTTATTTAACCCTACCGCAAAGGGGCCCTTCCCCCCAACGCGGAAGGCGATGAGCAACCTGCGCCGCCATAAAGCCGGCCTCCCGGACCCAGGAGAAGGGAAAAACTGGGGCGGTGGAAGAAAAAAATTATGGGGGGGAGCTCAGGCGTACGCAGAGAAGCCCTTGCCGAGGATGGAGTACCCCGTGATCAGCTTCATGATCTCGCTGGTTCCGTCCGGAACCGTCTGCATCCTGGCGTCGCGGAAGTACCTCTCCAGGGGCATCTCGTCGGAAAGCCCGTTGCCTCCGAAGATCTGCATGGCCATGTAGGTCACCTTCACCGCAGCCTCCGCACCGTAGACCTTGGCCATGGCGGAGAGCCTCCTGGCATCCGGGTCACCCTTGGTGATGGCGTAGACCGCCTTGTACCCCAGCAGCCTGGCCGTCTCTATCAGCACGTTCATCTTGTACAGCATCTCCTGAATCAGCTGGAACTTCCCTATGGGCTTCCCGAACTGCACGCGCTCCCTGGCGTACTCCACCGCCTTCTCGAAGGCCGCCTCCGCTATCCCCACGGACATCAGGCACATCCCCGCCCTGGGCATGGTGAGCATGGCCGTGACCGGGGAGACCGAGGTCAGGAGCTTCATATACCCCTCCGAGACCGGAAGCCCCCCCTGCTCGAAGGCCCTCTGCACCAGCACCATCATCTCGTTGTTCTTGGGCACCTTGCTGTTGTCGAAGAACATCTCCCCCGTGGGGGAGGCCTTCCACCCTATCTTGTGCAGCTCGCTCGTCTCCCAGCCCGAAACCTCCTTCTCCACCAGGAAGAAGGTCTCCGCGCCCGTCTCGCTGCTCTTGGCCCCCACCCAGGCGGTGTCGGCAATTGTGGCATTGCTTATCCAGGTCTTCCTCCCGTTGATGATGTAGTAGTCCCCCTCCAGCCTGGCCGTGGTCTTGATGTTGGAGGTGTCGCAGCCGGCCTCCGGCTCCGTCTCGGCGAAGCACCCTATGAACTCACACCTCTCCATCCGGCGCAGGATCCTGTCCTTCACGTCCTCGTCGGCGAAGGGTGCGAAGAGGGCCGGGATGGCCCCCATCCCGAAGAGGGGAAGCAGGCTGGGCCACACCCTCCCCACCTCCTCCGCGAAAATGCAGAAGATCATTGGGTCCATCATCGACCTGAGGTTCTCCGGGTCAAGGCCTATCCCCAGCCTCTTGAACTTCTTCATGATCTCCACGGCCTCCTGCCTGGTGAGCGGTCCCTCCCTGTCCCTCTTGTTCACGTAGGACTCCGGAAACTCCTTCTGCAGGAACTCCCTCAGGGTGTCCTTGAACATCCGCTGGTCCTCGGTCAGCTCAAAATCCATTTCATCCCTCCTTTTCTTTTTTACCCCCTCCCTTTCCTCCCTCGGTATTTATCCTTTGCGAACCGGTAACCAGGGTTATATCTCCCGCCGAAAAGGGGAGGAGATGGCCCTCAGGTACGTGAGCAGGGAAAGGGTCAGAAGGGTGCTGCCCAGGCGGAGGCCCGACTCCCACAAGGGGGAGAACGGAAGGGTGCTGGTGGTGGGAGGCAGCTCTAGGTACGTGGGGGCCCCCGCCCTGGCCGCCCTCTCCGCCCTCAGGTCGGGGGCGGACCTGGCCACCGTGGCTTCCCCCAGGGAAACGGCCAGGCTCATAAACACCTTTTCACCTGACCTCATCACCCTGAAGCTTCCCTGCGAGGACCTGGTGCCGGCTGCCCTTCCCCACCTCCTGCCCGAGCTGGAGAGGTGCGAGGCGCTGATCGTGGGCCCGGGGCTGGGCGGGCTGGAGGAGACGAAGAAGGCGGTGGTCTCCCTGCTGGAGGAGGTGGGGAGGAGACGTCCCTCCCTTCCCGTCCTCCTGGATGCGGACGCCCTGAAGGCCGTGGGGGGCAGGAAGCTGGAGGGCAGGAGCATGGTGCTCACCCCCCACGCCGGGGAGTTCAGGGCGGTGACGGGGAGGGAGGCGCCGGCGGGGCTGGAGGAAAGGGCGGGGGTGGTCGCGGAGGAGGCCAGGAAACTGGGCTGCGTGATCCTCCTGAAGGGGAGGATCGACGTCATCTCCTCCCCCGCGGGGGAGGTCCTCCTCAACCGGACGGGAAACCCCGGCATGACGGTGGGCGGAACGGGAGATGTCCTCTCGGGAGTGGTGGGGGGGCTGATGGCCCAGGGGCTGGGTCCCTTCGAAGCAGCCTGGGCGGGAGCCTACGTGAACGGGCTGGCAGGGGACCTCTGCCTGAGGGAGAAGGGATACGGCTTCACCGCCTCAGATTTAATAGGGAAACTGCCCTACGTCTTCAAGGCCCTGAGGGAGGGATGAGATGGCCAAATTCGAGGTGGCGGAGAGGAGGCTCTTCAACGTGAAGATCTGCATGAGGTGCAACGCACACAACGCCTGGAAGGCCACCAAGTGCAGGAAGTGCGGCTACACCAAGCTCAGGCCCAAGGCCAGGGAAAGGAGGGCCTGATCAGAGCATCCCGCGGTGCTTGGCGCAGGAGATGCAGGCATAGGCCTTCCTGGAGGGGATGAAGACCTTCCTGCGGTCCAGACCCGGCACCACCTTGGTGTCGAGCCAGGAGCCCCTCCTCACGGGCACGGCCTTCACCCTGGGGGTCAGGCGCCCGCAGTAAAGGCAGGTCACGGGCTGGCTCCTGCCTCCCACCGCGTAGTGTCCCCACTTCTTTCCCATACCATCCACCTTCCTGCACGGGGGATAAAAAGGGAGGTGCCGGCGTCCTGGCCGTAATCCACCTTCTGTTCTAGGCAGCATTGGGCTTAGCGGGCTACCACCCGTCTCGAGCGGGTGCTCCTCGACGGTCTTTTGCCCTTGCCTCCCGCGGACTGGCCGTTTCATCCCCCGGCCCCCTCTCGGCGTCTCCGCCCCATCCTCCTCGAGCGGCCGGCGGGTGTCGTTTCTGTGCCAGGGTCGGGTCTCTCGACCCAGTCCTCGCGGACTCGCGGTACCCGCTTGAGGGGTGGGATTTCCTCAGGCGTTGCCGCCCGGCAGCTGCCCACCAGCTCGCCGGCACCTCTTTATTTTTCCCCCTTCCGGGATATAACTTCTCCGCGGAAGGTGCGATCTTCCTCTGTGAGAAGGCCGTCCCCCAGCAACCTTTTTAAAGGGGTTCACTCGAGGGGTTAAGATGCCAACCCGCTGGGTGGTGGAGGACCCCAAGGAAAAGAACGTCTGGTGGCCCTCCGAGGAAATGAGGAGGAGGGCGTGGGTGAGCGACCCAGGCATCTACGAGGAGGCGGCCAGGGACAGGATAGCCTTCTGGGAGAAGCTGGCCGCAGAGGGGCTGGAGTGGTTCAAGCGCTGGGACAAGCCCTACGAGTGGAACCCGCCCTACGTGAAGTGGTTTGTGGGGGGAAAGCTCAACGCCAGCTACAACGCGGTGGACAGGCACGTGAAGGCGGGAAGGGGGAACAGGAGGGCGGTGGTCTGGGTCCCGGAGCCGCCCGCCGAGCAGCCCAGGGTGCTCACCTACAACGAACTCTTCCTCCAGGTCAACAAGTTCGCCAACGCCCTGAAGAGCCTCGGGGTGAAGAAGGGGGACAGGGTGGGGATCTACCTGCCCATGATCCCGGAGCTCTACCCCGCCCTCCTGGCCTGCTCCAGGATAGGGGCCCCGCACACCGTGGTCTTCTCCGCCTTCGCTCCGGAAGCCCTGAGGGTGAGGCTGGAGGACTCGGAGGCGAGGGTGCTCATCACCTGCGACGGCTACTACCGCAGGGGCAAGCTCATCGACCTGAAGTCCAGCGCCGACGAGGCCGTCAGGGGCACCAGGGTGGAGAAGATGGTGGTGGTGAGGAGGGCGGGAAACGAGGTGGGGATGGAGAGGGGGAGGGACCTCTGGTGGCACGAGGTGATGGAAGAGGCCGACCCCTGGTGTCCCCCCGAACACATGGACAGCGAGGACATGCTCTTCCTCCTCTACACCAGCGGGACGACCGGAAGGCCCAAGGGCGTCATCCACACCACCGGAGGGTACCTCACCCAGGCCTGCTGGACGGCGAAGTGGGTCTTCGATCTGCACGACGAGGATCTCTTCTGGTGCACCTCCGACATAGGGTGGGTGACGGGGCACACCTACGCCTGCTACGGCCCCCTGCTCAACGGGGCCACCCTCCTGGTCTACGAGGGGGCCCCCGACCACCCCGCCCCGGACCGCTTCTGGGAGATCATAGAGAAGTTCAAGGTGACCATCTTCTACACCGCCCCCACCGCCATCAGGATGTTCGTGAGGTGGGGAGAGGAGTGGGTGAAGAAGCACGACCTGAGCTCCCTGAGACTGCTGGGAACGGTGGGAGAACCCATAGACAGGGAGACCTGGCTCTGGTACTTCCACCACATAGGGGGAGGGAGATGCCCCATCACCGACACCTGGTGGCAGACGGAGACGGGAGGCACCCTGATCACGTCCCTCCCGGGGATAGGTCCTTTCATTCCCACGGTGGCGGGCAGGCCCTTCCCGGGAGCCCAGCTGGAGATCGTGGACGAGGAGGGCAACCCGGCGGACTCGGGCTACCTGGTGCAGGTGCCCCCCCTCGTGCCCGGGATGCTCAGGGGGCTGTACAAGGCTGACGACAAGTACAGGGAGACCTACTGGCTGAGGTACAACTACCGCTACTACTTCCCCTCAGACGGAGCCCTCCGAACCCTGTATGGCTGCATAAGGGTGACCGGGAGGGTGGACGACGTGATGAAGGTGGCCGGCCACCGCCTCTCCACCGCGGAGGTGGAGGACGCCCTCAACACCCACCCCTTCGTCGCGGAGAGCGCCGTGGCTCCCAGACCGCACGACCTGAAGGGGGAGGTGCCCGTGGCCTACGTGGTCCTGAAGGAGGGAAGGACCCCCTCCAGGGAGCTGGAGGCCGAGCTGAAGGCGCTGGTGAGGGAGAGGATAGGTCCCACCGCCGTGCCCGAGGAGATCATCTTCGCCCCCGATCTCCCGAAGACCAGGAGCGGGAAGATCATGCGCAGGATCCTGAAGTCCCTCCTGATCAACGCGCCGGTGGGGGACACCTCCACCCTCCTGAACCCAGAAGCCGTGGAGACCCTCAAGAAAATCGTGGCGGGAAAGGCCGGGCCTGGACCGATTAGCTCAGAAGCCCTCAGCCCAACCCTCTCCCTGAGCTCCCCTCCGGGAGACAAACGCTGAGCACTGAAGCTGCTCCAGGCGTGGAGGGGGCATGCTCACCCCCCTCTCCTTTTTACCTCTTCCTCCCAAGGGGAATGGCCAGGGTGGTGCAGCGGTCAGCATCCGGGACTGTGGATCCCGTGACCCGGGTTCGAATCCGGCCCCGAGCCGGCGGAGTTCCCGGCCCTGGCCCCATCAGGCGTAGCTCTCCAGCACGTTCACGCCGCAGGCCCTGTCGTAGTACCTGAGGTTCTTTCCGGTGCGGTCCAGGTAGGAGTACGCGGCATCCCCCAAGGAGGGCTTGGTGCCCCTCGTCCTGTAGGCGAAGCCGTAGGGATCGTAGAGCTCCACGTACACGCTCTCCCCGGCCGTGCTCTTCCAGAGCCTCACGCTCACCACCTTGCTCTTCCCGTTGTCGGAGAGGATGTGGCCGGCGTAGAGCAGCTCCCCGTTGTCCCTCACCACCCGCAGGGAGTAGTGGGCGGGGAGGGGGGAGGAGGTGAGGAGCTCCAGCTTCAGACCCTTGGTGCCGGAGGGCGGGGTCATCCTCACCCCGTGCCAGCCGGGGGGGGAGGAGCCGAACCCGAGGGTCCCGTCGTAGGCCATGCCCGTGGACTTGGAAGTAAAGGTGGTGAAGGTCTCCACGTTGGCGTTCTCGGAGGTGGTACCGTAGGTGATCTCAGCCCTGAAGGAGTAAAGCTTGTTTGCGGTCAGGCCCGTGATCCTGGTGCTGTAGGTGGGGCCCCTGTAGCCCTGGACGGACGTGGTGGCCGACCAGCTCCCTCCCTCGGGCTGATACCAGAACCTTATGCTCACGTTGTCGTAGCTGCCGTAGTATATTCTGGCGTTGAGCACGGCGGAGGAGTTGTCCACCTCGGTGGCCCTCAGGGTGACGGCATAGGGTTTGCTGGGAAGGGTTCTGAAGGTCCTGATCCCGCCGCCGTATATCTGTCCGCCGTACTTCACCTGCGCCTGGAAGTAGTAGGTCTTGTTCTCCTGCAGGCCGGAGACGGGGCGCCAGTACCAGCTTTTCTCCCAGCCCTCCCAGGGGGTGCTCTCCCAGACCCCCCCTTCCGGCATGTACTGGAACCTCACCGCCGCCCAGGGATCCACGTAGAGGAGCCTGGCGGTGAGGATGGCGCCCCCCCAGCCCACGTTCTCAGCTCCCAGGGTGAAAACCTCGGCCTGTCCTGGGGTGAAGGAGGTGATGGTCACGTCGTGCACCTTCGGGCCGTTGGCCCCGGTGAGCTGGGAGTGCTCGCTGGAGAGGTACGCGACGTAGCGGATGTACCGGTTCTCCGGGATGTTCCCCAGGCTGGCGGGGGAGGAGGTGAAGTAGGTGTTGGGGGTACCGTCCGGGCCCAGCTCCTGGCTCCAGGTGGAGCCGTTCGCGCTCACCCTCACCCTGAACTTCACATAGCTCTTGTAGAGCTGGCCCTCCTCCAGGATGCAGAGGTCCACGTGGAGGGCGGTGGGGGTTAGGTCGCTGGCATCGGCCGACTCGTACTTGACCAGCAGGCTGGTCCCGCTCAGGTAGGAGGGGAGCTCGGCCCCGGAGAGGATCTTGGTGAGGGTTGCCTCGGTCCCCGTGAGGTTCCCCAGGTACTCCCAGGAGCTGGCGCTGCTCTTCCACACGTAGACCCCCACGGTCTCGGAGTCACCGCTCGTCCTGCCCTTCACGCGCAGCTGGTAGCTGGCGTAGCCCGCCGCCACGTTCTCGATGTTGTGCTGCCAGCGGAGCCCGCAGGTGGCCTGGGCGAAGAGGACGGTGACGTAGGGGGGGAGGTGGGAACTCTCCTGGAAGGAAACCGTGACGGTGTGGGTGTGGGTGCCGCTGGCGAAAGTGACGGCGGTCCCCACATCCAGGTTGGCCGAGGAGGTGGCGCCCGTACCCGTGGTGATGCTGAGATCGGAGTGGGTGTGAGAGGAGGTCCCCCCCGTGGCCCCATATCCCGCGGTTAGGTTCTCCAGCAGGAACCTTCCGTTGAAGGCCGAGAGGAGGGACCAGTTCCCCCCGGGCACGCCGTCGAACATCCCTATCATTCCGCCCGGGATGGGGGTGTCGGCAGAGGCCTTGGCCAGGACCACCGTGAGGTAGGGGGGGAGGTTGGCGGCCGCCGAGCTGGTGCCAGAACCGGAGTGGGTGTGGGTACTGGTGGGGTAGGCAACGGACGCACCACAGGGGTCCGTCCTCAGCTGCACCGTATGGGAGGGACCGCCCGTGCTCACGCTCACGCTGTGGGTGTGGGTGGTGCCTCCCCCCGTTCCCCCGGCCGAGGGAGCACCCCTGAGGAAGCGGTTGTCCGCCGCCGTGTAAAGGCTCCAGCCGGAAGGAACAGAGGTGGAGGGGAAGAGGGCTATCACACCGGCGGGAAGGGTGGACGGGATTCCCGAGTTGTACCTGATCACCTTCAGGTCGTAGTAAGGCGGGAGGTGGCTTACGGTCGCCACGGTGACGGTGGGGGTGTGGGTGTGGGTGCTGGTCGCCGTGGTCACGTTGGTCCCGGAGTTCCTCTGTAGGGTGGCGGAGGGTCCCCCGCAGGAGGAGGTGGTGGGGTGGGTATGGTTTTCCGCACCCCCCGTGCTCCCGTAGGAGGACCCCCCCATGGGGAACCTGTAGTAGAAGGGCTCCCCGGGGTCATCGGAGATGCAGGTCCAGCCCGAGGGTATGGTGGCCCCGTCCCAGAAGAGGATGAGGTTCACGCTTCCCCCGTAGGGGGCGCCGGCCTCCTCCACTATGTTCTCGTAGACTCCGTCGGAGATCCTCGTGTTCAGGACGGAACCCCCCGTGATCCTCCCTATCCTGGGGGTCCCGTCCGCCAGCGTGGTGGGCTCGGCCCCCACGTTGTCGTTCTCCACGCTCACCGCAAGGGAGGGAAGGGTGGCGTTCCAGGAGAGGGTGCCCCACACCTGCGTCTGCAGGGCGTCGAAGGCCCTGGAGGTGAACCTGCCCTGCAGGTAGTTGGTCCTGAGCCTGAGGTCGTCGCTCACGTTCTCCGTGTTCTCGTGCACCCCCTGCGCGAAGTCGGCGTTGGTGGTGTCGGTGAAGGTGAGGGCGCACGCCGGGGGGAGGAGGAAGAGGAGGCAGAGCAGCAGGGCCATCCCGCCCTTCAGCCCCTTTTCCCACCCTCCCCGCGGAACCTTCACACGTAAATGTTGATTTTCTTTAAATATGAGCATTTAGGTATGGGGGCTGGATTCAGCCCCGATGGGTGGACCAAGACCTCCTTTCAGTGAAGTCGGAATCGCAGGGTGGTGGGCAGGGGAAATCGCACTTAATCCACCCCTGCCTGGGCTTGAAAGTTCCCCCGACCATGTTCCCTAGGTAATAGGGCCCCTCCCGCGGATCCGTTCCATCTGCTCTTGCCAAAAAGTGCCTTATGTTCATTCCGTTCCAACAGGTGTAGACGTCCCCGTTGGGCAAAACGACAAAATGCCTGACACCGGCATTGCAGAGCGTGGGCTCCTCTACGAAGGGAGGGGTCGTTACCCGCTTGCTTATCAGGAGCCCTCTCACAAGTTTTTCCTCCTCCTCCGCGTATGGAGATAAGCTCAGATAGGGATCGACGTTGGTGAGAAGTCCGTTTTTCTCAAAGGTTCTCACGTAGAAGCTCAGCTTCGGCAACACCTGCGGATGTGCCACCATGTTTATCTTCACCCTGGGGTTGATGGCCCGAACCCGCCTCACCTTCTCCAGGAACTCGTTCAAGTCTGCGGCAAAGGGGTGAAAGCTGGCGGTTATCCAGCAAAATCTGGGGAGGAGCTCCTCCACCTCGCTTATTTCAAAGGAAAGGTTAGTGCTCACCCCCACCATGTGCTTTCCAGGGAGACTTTGGATGAACTCCCGAAAGCCCTTCGCCATGAAGGGCTCACCCCCTGTGATGTCCAGCAGGCACGGAGGGAACTCCTCCAGGCGCTCCACCAGTTTCTTCCACCGGAAGTCTCCGGGATAGAGCTCGGGGAGGCCCAGGTCCGGAACATGGCAGTACTTGCATAGGCCGTAGTAGTTGCACCTGAAAGTGGGCACCACCATGCAATGGAGTTTAGGCCTGAAGAATTTTTGCAGCTCCCGAACAGGATTGAAAAGGAGCTTGGCTACTGGCCTTCTTGCTCCCCATCTCAAAGCCAGACGCCAGAAGATTCCTCCGCACCCCACACTTTCATTCTTTCTCTTTATTTTAATTTAGTTGGTCTCAATCTATGAAACCCCTCAGCTCCGGCACCGCTAGGAAGGCCGCAACACAAATTATGGAGGAGAAGAGAAAAACCGTTCTTGAGTTCATCCGCTTGAGAAGGAAGAAAAACATCAGCGCGCACAGCCCTGCCACAACGATGGGAAGGGAGAAGACTTCCCCCCAAAAGTATTTGATCGAAATCGGGAAGAAGCTGGCTGGCAAGACCGTGTACCTCTTCCTCACCCCCAGGAACCTTTCCACCATGAAACTCACCCATATCGGAATCAGGAAAAGCTGTGCAGCCAAAGCTGCGTGCATGCAGTAACCATGGAAATAAGTGGGGGGTAGGAAGAGGTGAAGAACGTCGAGGGCGAGCAAAAAAAAGGAAGCGATGAAAATGTAGAAGAACCCGTGTTCTATCCTTTCGTAGCTCACCCTCTTTCCCAAGAAAACTCCGAGCAGGTAAATCATCATGCATCCAAAAAACCACATCCATATCACCTCAAACCCACCGTTGACTGAAAATCTATCCACCAGGAAGTCGGAAAAACGGCGGTATTCCTCGAGATAAAATTCCCGATGAACCAGCCAAACATGCGAGTAGATGTGAAGCTGCCTGAGGAAAAACAGGAGGGGTAGTGAAAGGCGGAGGGGAACTCCAGCCCTAACCTGTTCGAACACTTCTCCTGGTTTGATCATCACCCTAAAACAGTTTTTCGCCACTCCCTTCGAACTCAGAAGAACCACCTCAGCAGATGTCCGGCCCACTTCTGCTTCATCAGAGAACCCCAAAATATCTTCCCCTTCAGGTGGAAAATCCTTAATCTCCGGTAGACCTCCTTCCTCCACAGCCCCTCGTAGCTCCTCGAAGAGGCAATCGCCTCGGCCGCCAGACTTCCGCAGAGGAGGGAAAGGTTGATCCCCGCGAAACTGAGGGGGTTTATCTGGCCCGCCGCGTCCCCCACCAAGATGGCGTTTTCGAACTCGGTTTTACAGGGAAGAGAGCAGGGGACGAACGATCCCTTTGCATCCCTCACCTCCATTCCTCTGGTGAACTTTCTCCATCCCCTCTTCACCTCCTCCACTCTTCTACCCACGACCCCCACGTTGAGCAGCTTCCTCTTGGGGAAAATCCAAGCATATCCCCCCTCGATTATCCCTCTGTCCACATAGAGGGTGGGACTCTCCCTATCCCCCTTCACGTACCCTCTGATGGCAAAGGCCTTTTCTATTTCCTGCCCGAGAAAGCTTCTGACCACCGAGTCCGCACCGTCAGCACCCACCAAGAATTTGGTTTCTATTCTGTCGTTTATCAAGAAAGTCTTTCCCTTCCTTCTGATCCTGGCAACCCTCTCAAGCCTGAACTTAGCCCCCCTCCTTTTTGCTTCCTCGCACAGAGCCCGCTCAAACTCCCCCCTGTCGATCGAAACCCACCTCCCCTTCCGAGCGAAGTTCCTCCCGTAAAAATTGATGGTAAACCTGTCGAAGTTCCTTTCAACAGCACGTGGAGTCAAGTAGGGGAAAACGGGGTGACCGAACCACTCCTCCTCCACCAGATCCCCGCACGCCTTCTGCCCAAACCAGTCCTTGTGGAGCACCAAGGGTTTAATTCCCCTGTCCGCCAGTCCCTTCGCGCAAGCAAGACCAGCTGGGCCCGCACCCACGATGGTAACCTCTTCCACTCTTTACCTCTCTGCTAGGGCCCTTAAGAAAGCAAAGCGTGCAAAAATCCGGCTGGAAAAGAACGTCTGAAAACCTGGGAAAAGTTGAAGAAGCTGGAATGAGTGCATCCCCCGCACCTAGCAAGCAGCTCTTCTTTCCTCCTTCTGCCCAGCTCCCTAAGTTCTCTCATGGGCCTCTCCAGCACGTTGCCGACCACATAGGGATAGTAACACCCGCAGAGATCACCGTTTGGCATCAATCCCACATAGAGATCGAAAGCATCGCACTCAAGCCAGCGCCTCCCGCCTGCTAGGTGGTCTCCAAAAAGCTTGAGGTGAGAAACCGTGTTCAGGATGAAGGCAGGATACTTCCGCTTCAGCTCCAGCAATTTTTCCTGGACCCAGTACGCAGCCTCTTTCTCCAGAAGAAACTCGCTTGCGTGATGGACGGGCTGGAAAGTAATGGAGTCCACCTTTCCCCTCAAGAAATTCACTGTGTCTTCTACCTCCTGATAGTTGAGCCTGTTGACGACGAAGTTGATCCCTATTCTGCAGTCCGTGTTCTTCCTCAGGAGCTCCACCCCCCTCATCGTTCTTCTGAAGCTCCCCCTCCCCCTCAGCTCGTCGTTCTTTTCCTCCAGGCCTTCCAGCGAAACAACCACCCTGTCAAAAACCTCACCAAGCGATTTGCTCCTGCTTTGTGTTACTAAAGCGGCGTTGGTATCCAGGATGGTAATCATCCCCTTTTTTCTCGCGTGGGACACTATTTCTTCCAGGTCCCTCCTGAAGAGGGGCTCCCCCCCGGTGAAAGACATCCACACAACACCCAGCTCGCTCAGCTGATCCACCGCCAACTTTGCCTCTTCCGTGCTCATTTCATCACGAACTCCCAGGGCGTAACTGAAGAGTTCTGACCCCGTATCCGTTACGTAGGGGCAGTAGCCACATCTGAGATTACACTTCCATGTCACGAAAAAAGGACAGAAGGAAAGCCTGGGATCTCCAAGTTTGTATTCCAGAAAGTCGAGGAGAATCTTGGTCCAGGTCCTGGGCCTGAGACTAGGCTTGTTCAGCCTCCGAGTCATTCCATCAGGCAAGTCCGAAACCTCAGATGGGCCAAGGCCCTCTCCACCAAAAATCGTGGAATTCTTCCGGGACTTTTCAGCCCCTTGAGAACAACCACTTTCACCCTCCTTTTCTTCAGTTCTTTTTGAAACTGCGAATATAGCTCGCGCAGTCTTTTCTCCGAAACTTTTTCTGAGAGAATCACGGGCCGCTTGTTCCTGGCGAAGTCCGCGCTGAGGGCTCCAAAGTCCATATTTTCGTCCACCAGTCTCCTTTCCTTTGCCAGCTCCCACAAGGGAGTACCTGGATAGGGGAGCAAAACATAGACTCCAAACCTCTCCAGCGGACTCTCTTTTACGAACCTCAAAGTTTCTAGGATGTCTTCCTCGGTTTCCTCCGGGGCGCCTATGATGAAAGAAGCTCCGCACTCCATCCCTGCCCTTTTCAAAAATTCAACAGCGGCTTTGTTGTTCTCCACTTTAACATCCCCCTTGAGATACCTCAAAGTCTCAGGGTTTCCCGACTCCAATCCTAGCTGAACATACCTAACACCCATCCTCTTCAACAGAAGGACGCTTTCCTCGTCAACAAAATCAGCTCTTGTCATACACTCAAAATAAACCCTCTCAAGCAGATCTTCTTCTTCGAGCAGTCTTATTATTTTTCTTACCCTTTTCCTGTCTAGGAGAAAATTGTCGTCAAAAATATTGATGGTTTTCACTCCATATTCCTCAACCATCTCCCTGATTTCATCCACCACGTACTCGGCAGAATGGAACCTGACCCTCCCTCCCCAAAAACGGGTTGAGACGCAGTAGACACACCTGTATGGACATCCCCTGGAGGTAATCATTGAGGTGTATGGGCCTATTCCGAGCAGGTCTCTGGCGGGCGGGGGTATCTCATCCAAAGGTTCGATGGGGGCTCTTTTCTTCGTGAAGACCAGCTTTCCGCACCCATTTCTGAAGACTATCCCATCAACTCCCTCCAACTCCCTTTCAGGAAATCCTCCTGCACGCTCAAATAGCTCAAAAAGTTCAGCCATCGTTCTCTCCCCCTCCCCAACTACACCCACATCCATGGCGTCCGCCAGCGAGGAAGGAAGCATGGAGATGTGAGGTCCCCCCACAACCACCGGGATCTCGTACCTTTTGGCCGTCTGAGCGTACTCTACCGCTCTCGCGTAGTTCTGGGTCTGGGAGGTAATGCCCACCAGATCGGGTTTGAAGCTCTCTATCTCCCGTTCCACGTTCCGATTGACGATCTTGAAGTTTATGGAGTCTGAACCGAACTCCTTTCGCAGGTAGCTCGCGAGATAGCCCAGCCCCAGCGGCGGGAGGTACACTTCACCTTCCCTAGTCGGGTCCACAGCGTTTACGAACATCACCCGGGTCTTCATCTAGCTTCTCTCCTCAAGTTTCCGAACCCAATTTAAAACCCTATCCGAGACTTTGCGAAGAAACACACACTCGCAAAAGAGCGTGAAGATCAAGAGAAGAGAATAGGTGGGGTAGGAAACTGCCAGCACAAACGAGAGGTAGAGGGGGAAGAGGCCGAACATGCCCAAGTAAATGAAGTCCACGAAATAGAGGGGCCACCTCAAAGGCTCCCTGTGAAGGGAGAGAAAGCCGAACCGGTCCAGGAAGTAGAGAAGGAGCAGGGAAAAAAAGAACAAGGAAAAGTACGGCAACTCGAAGAGAAAGAAAGAGAGGAGAAAGAACAAAAAGCCGGTCAAGGCGGAGAGTCCCTTTAGAAGGGAGAGGCTTCTTTCGTAACCTACCCCAACCACGAAGGTTTTCACCCCCACCTCTCTGTCCGCCGCGTAGTCATCCAGCTGGTGGTTCAGTATGCCCGCCAGGCTGAAGAAGAAGTAGAACAGGAGGAAAAAAGCTGAAGCCAGGGCAAAATGCCCCTGGGAGAGCTGGATGAGGAGAAAGGGTGAGAGCTCGGCCAGGGTGTTGGAAAGAAGACCGAAGCTGCCCCTTTCCTTTAACCTAGGGGTGGGGTGGGAATAGAGAGCTGTGAATATCAATCCCATTCCCAAAACCAGCGCCCACCCTCCTGCCGCGATCCAGGCAAGGAGCAGGCAGGAGGAGATGGAGGTGGAGAGGAGGAGGAACACCTCCACTCCCGAGAGGCTCTCCACACCGGTAGCTTTCCCCGTCCTCAGGTCATACTCCCTGTCGCAGAAATCGTTCAAAAGGGTTCCCCCGACAAAATACAGCCCTATGGAGAGAAGGAGCAGGAGGAACTCCCGAAGCTTCTCCAGGGAGAAGGTCTCCTGCACCCATGCTGAGTAGAGGAGGAAGGTCAAGGGATATATCATCATCTTGAAAAAGGCAAAGCTCCAGGCTCTCAGCTTTAGAAGCTTTCTTACCCTCATAAATCCCTTCCGGGGAAGGAATTTTCCAGCACTCTTTTCACGAGGGCCCTCATCCTCTCTATGAACCTCTCCTCAGAGAAATTCTCCGCCCTCCTCCTGCAGGCGGTGGGAGAGAACTTGAAGGAATCGAAGCTCTCAAGAACCTTAACGAAGTTCTCCACATAGGGCTTTCCCACGAGCAGGCCCGTTTCTCCATCCACCACCGTTTCCCTGAACCCTCCCTCGTCCACCGCTATCACCGGCTTTCCGCTTGCCATCGCCTCCACGGGCACCATGCCGAAATCCACATTTTCTGAGGTCTGAAGCACCGCCCTGCAGTGGGAATAAAGGTCAGCCAGTTCTCGGTCGCTTACATTCCTGTACCAAGTCACATTCTCCAGTCCCTCCATCATCCTAGAGATCCTGAACTTATAGTCCTCATCCACGTAATCGCCCACCAAAACCAGCTTTTGCTGGGGGAGCCTCCTGAAAACCTCGAGGAGCACCTCAATCCTTTTCTCCGGGCTGATCCTCTGAACCGCCAGGAAATAATCCTCCGCTTCCCCCTCTCTGAACTTCTTTATCTCCACAGGGGGGTAGATGAGAACGGAATCCCTTCCGTAGTACTTTTTGATCCTCTCCCGCACCAACTTCGAGTTGGCGACCATCACATCCGGCCTCTGAGCAGCCCAGCGATCGAGCCTCCTCCAAACCTCAAACCAGGCGGCGGCCAGGAGCCTCGCCTTCAGGCCGTGGGTTCTCTCGAGATACTCTAAAATCCTCGGCCTCAAATCGTACAGAACCCTCGTGGGGGTATGGGAGTAGTGAATCGTCCTTTTCCCCCTGGCGAAAAGACCGAGTTTGCCGCTCGTTATGGTAAGATCGTAATCCTGAAGGTCCAGGGTCAGGAATTTCATCATTCCAAAGAGGTCGAAGAGGGGATAGATCCAGGGGTGGAAAGCCCTGTTCTCGGGCATCCTAAACCCTTTGGTGAGCTCCACGATCCTCAGCCCACGGGCCTCCTCAAAGGTCTTCTCCGGCTCGTAAATGAGCGTGAAAAAATCCGCCCTGAAGGCCCGGGCCAGGACGAGCATCACCCTTTCGGCACCGCCCCTCACGTTCAGCACGTTGTGGACCACTGCGAGCTTCATCCGCTTCCCTGCAGGCCACCGGCAAAGCCAGAGAAGTGGAGCGGGGGGGGAAATTTTTCTCCAAACCCCCTCTCACCCGCAAAGCCTCCCCGGCTCTCCATTCCTCTGCACCCCCAAACTTTCTCTCACCCATAAATCTTTAACCGAAAGCTGGGTCTCCTGCTCCGCAGAAGGGAAAAAAACTGAACCAAATACTCCACCCCCTCCCTCCAGCCCCACTTGCTCTTCCCCCACCTCCTTTTCCCTGGGGAGTAGGAAACCTCCACGATGCTGGGGCATTTCGTCCTAGCCAGGCACTCCAGCAGGATCTTGTATCCCCTCGGCCTGAGCTTCACCCCTTGAAGCATCTCCCTGCGGATGGCAAAAAACCCGGCATGTGGATCCTCGACGCCTGGGACCAGGAGAACTCTGACGAAGGCACTCGCCACCCTGGACGTTGCTCCTCTACACCCCTCCCACCTGGACCGGGAGGCTATGGCCATCTCCTCCCCCCCCTCTATACAGCGGACGAGTTCAGGGGCCAGCTCGGGCGGGTGCTGGAGGTCGGCGTCCATCACCACCAGGATCCCCCCCCTCGCGTGCCGCCACCCCTCCACCACCGCTGAGGCGAGACCCCCCTTCCTACCACGCTGAACCAGCCTGAGGGGATACCTCCCTGCCAGGGCCTCCGCCACCCTCCCCGTCCCGTCCGGGGAGCCATCATCCACCACCACCACTTCCCACTTCCTGCCCCTGAAGGCTCTGGCCAGCCGCCTGACCAGAAGGGGGAGGTTTTTAGCCTCGTTGTAGGTAGGAACGACCACAGAAACGTCTATTTTTTTATTCATCTCCCTTCTTTTTCCCCCTGAAGGATAAAGAGCCCGTCCTTAAGGGGAGAAAGCCGAAGGGGGTGGCCGTCCCCCCAAGGACAAGCCTTAAGTAAGCCTTCATCCCCATATAATATTGGCTCCACACCCCTGAAGAAAGGCGTCGGCCGGGAGCCGGTGTTTGACCAGCGATGAGGGGTCGGGTTCCGGGTGTGGAATCAGCATGTGGGCCCGAAAAACCCAGGCCACTGGAGAGTTCGGGTCCGAGAGAGGTCCGAGGCCTCCGCCAAGGCACTTGCGGCCACCCTAACTCCGGTTGATCCTGCCGGAGGCCACTGCTGTGGGGGTTCGGCTAAGCCATGCAAGTGGAGGGCGCGGTCTCTGACCGTGGCCCCGCGCAAGGCTCAGTAACACGTGGTCAACCTACCCTCGGGTGGGGGATAACCTCGGGAAACTGAGGATAATACCCCATAGGTGAGGGAGGCTGGAAGGCGCCCTCACTGAAAGCCACGGCGCCCGAGGATGGGACTGCGGCCTATCAGGTAGTTGGTGGTGTAACGGACCACCAAGCCTACGACGGGTACGGGCGATGGGAGTCGGAGCCCGGAGATGGGGACTGAGACAAGGCCCCAGGCCCTACGGGGTGCAGCAGGCGCGAAAACTCCGCAATGCGCGAAAGCGTGACGGGGGAACCCCCAGTGCCGCTGGTCTCACGATCGGCGGTTTTTCCGGAGTGTAAAAAGCTCCGGGAATAAGGGCTGGGCAAGGCTGGTGCCAGCCGCCGCGGTAATACCAGCAGCCCAAGTGGTGGTCGCGATTATTGGGCCTAAAGCGCTCGTAGCCGGTCCGGCAAGTCCCCCGTGAAATCGGACCGCCCAACGGTTCGGCTTGCGGGGGAAACTACCGGTCTTGGGGCCGGGAGACGTCCGGGGTACTCCGGGGGTAGCGGTGAAATGCGTTGATCCTCGGAGGACCACCCGTAGCGAAGGCGCCGGACGAGAACGGACCCGACGGTGAGGGGCGAAGGCTGGGGGAGCGAACGGGATTAGATACCTCAAAGGTGTCTCCCCTGCCGGCGACGGCAGGGTGTAAGCAGCGGAATCGGCCCTAGGTTCCGCTGCGACCCAGCTGTATCGGCGAAGCCCCACAGGGGTAACGCCGAGGGAAGTCGGGGGTAAATACTCCCGACCCCGTAGAGACTAGTGATGAGGGCCGGACAGAAGGGGCAGCCCGCCCCTTTGTCGGAGGAGGCGAAACAGGTGATCCTCGGAACCCTGCTGGGAGACGGATCCCTCAGGAAGTACAGAGGATACGCCCATCCAAGGCTCGTGATCAGGCACGGCGCCGAGCAAAAGGAGTACCTGGAGTGGAAGGCGGGCTTCCTCCTGAAGGAGCTGGGGGGAAGGATCGTGGAAGTGCAGGACGCCGCGTCCAAAGGCAGGAGAAAAGCGGTCTACGTGAGTTCGGCCAGTCCAAAGCTCCTCGAGATCTTCGAGCTAATCTCTAAGGGGGTGAGGAGGAAATGGCTCAACCAGCTCCGCCCCCTCGGTCTCTGCGTCTGGTGGCTTGACGACGGAAGCCTGGTCAGGAACAGGACACAGGCAGTTCTCTGCACCGACAGCTTTTCCCCGCGGGAGGTGAGGGTCGCCAGGAGGTACTTCCTGAAGGTGTGGGGGCTGCACTTCAGGATAGCCCCGGCAAAAAGGGGGACGGGGAGATACAGGCTCTGGCTGCGTTCCACCAACGAGACCAAGAGCTTCCTGAAGCTCATAGCCCCTTTCGTGCCGGAGTGCATGAAGCGAAAGATTCTCCTCTACCGCAAGCCCTCATCACGCCAACGCTGGGCATCTGAGATAGCAGGGCTCGTCAAGTTCGCTATCTCAGATGAAGACATAGTCCAGGCCTCACGGCAACGTGAGGGTCCCTGACCCCGGTAGTCCCAGCAGTAAAGGATGCGGGCCAGATGTTGGGAGTCCCTCGAGGGCTCCCAGTGTCGGAGGGAAGCCGTTAAGCCCGCCGCCTGGGGAGTACGGCCGCAAGGCTGAAACTTAAAGGAATTGGCGGGGGAGCACCACAAGGGGTGGGACCTGCGGTTCAATTGGATTCAACGCCGGACAACTCACCAGGGGAGACAGCTGGATGAAGGCCAGGCTGAAGACCTTGCTCGACTAGCTGAGAGGTGGTGCATGGCCGTCGTCAGCTCGTACCGTGAGGCGTCCTCTTAAGTGAGGCAACGAGCGAGACCCTCGTCCCTAGTTGCCATCGGTGGGAGAGCCGGGCACTCTAGGGAGACCGCTGGCGCTAAGCCAGAGGAAGGAGAGGGCGACGGTAGGTCCGTATGCCCCGAAACTCCTGGGCTACACGCGGGTCACAATGCGCGGGACAATGGGATGCCACCCCGTAAGGGGGAGCCAATCCCCTAAACCCGCGCTTAGTTCGGATCGAGGGCTGAAACTCGCCCTCGTGAAGGTGGAATCCCTAGTAATCGCGGGCCACTATCCCGCGGTGAATACGTCCCTGCTCCTTGCACACACCGCCCGTCAAGCCACGGAAGTTCGCTCCGCAATAGGCGCTTCCAGGTTGGGGGCGTCGTTTGCGGGGTGGACGACTGGGGCTAAGTCGTAACAAGGTAGCCGTAGGGGAACCTGCGGCTCGATCACCTCCTACGTATATATCCGGCGGAGGCCCGGACTTCTCTTGGGCCCGTAGCTCAGCGGTAGAGCGTCGGCTTTGCAAGCCGAAGGTCCCGGGTTCGAGTCCCGGCGGGTCCACCAGGATGCAGCGCGGGGAGAGGGAGCGCTCTTCGCGCGAAGGGCTCAGGCTCAAAAGAGCTGATGAGGCCAGGCACAGGTCCGGAAGCCGTCGAGCGGGGAACCAAGCCACCTGGGGGATGGCTCGGCTCGAGCGCCGAAGAAGGTCGTGGCAAGCTGCGAAAAGCCCGGGCGAGGCGCAGGCAGCCTTAGAACCCGGGATGACCGAATGGGAATCCCGCAGGGGGGTTGACCCCCTGCGTTCGCGGCTCCTCAGAGGGCTGCGAACGGGAACCCCGGGAAGTGAAACATCTCAGTACCGGGAGGAAGAGAAAGCAAGAGCGATGCCCTCAGTAACGGCGAGTGAAGAGGGCACAGGGCAAACCGAACCCGGCGGCGAAAGCCGTCGGGGATGTGGGGTTGCAGGACCTCCTCCAATTCCTCGCACGGGAACCCGAAGTCGCCTGGAAAGGCGCGCCGGAGAGGGTGAAAGCCCCGTAGGGGCAACTGTGCAGGATACGAGGGGAGGGATCCTGAGTAGGGCGCCTCGGGATTGGCGTCCGAAGCCGGGAGGCACCAACTCCCAACCCTAAATACGTCTCGAGACCGATAGCGGACGCAGTACCGCGAGGGAAAGCTGAAAAGCACCCCGGAAGGGGGGTGAAAAGAGCCTGAAACCAGGTGGCGACAGTAAGGTACGGCCCGAAAGAGCTGATCCCTCCCGAAGGAAGCCGTCGCGAGGCGGTGGTACGAGGGAGGGGGATCGGGGTCGTACCGTCCGTCTTGAATCACGGGCCAGGGAGTTCACCGTCGTGGCGAGGTTAAGGGGTTGGAACCCCGGAGCCGCAGCGAAAGCAACGGTCCGCAGCCCGAAAGGGCGAGGGACGGGGTGTTAACAGCGCCCGGAGTCACGGCGGTGAGACCCGAAACCGGGCGATCTAGTCCAGGGCAGGCTGAAGCCCCTCTGTGGGGTGGAGGGCCGAACCGGTCTTGATGTGCAATTCGGTCGGATGACCCTGGGCTAGTGGCGAAAGACCCATCAAGCCCGGTGACAGCTGGTTCCCTCCGAAGCTGGCCGCAGTCAGGCCCGGCGCGAGGCTGCCGGCCGTGTAGAGCACCGATTGCGGGGTGACAGGGGGAAACCCTTGCCCTCGCTGTCGAACTCCGAAGCGGTCGGCGCCGTAGACCGCCGGAGACGGGGTGCGGGGGGTAAGCTCCCGCTCCGAGAGGGGAACAACCCAGACCGGGGTTAAGGCCCCCAAATGCTGGCTAAGTGCAGAAATCCAAAGGGCGTCTCCACCCTGAAACAGCGGGGAGGTAGGCTCAGAAGCAGCCATCCTTTAAACAACGCGTAAAAGCGGACCCGTCGAGGGTGGGGGCACCGAAGATGGACGGGGCTCAAGCCAGCTGCCGAGACCCCGGGGCAGGCGAAGCTGAGTAGCCTGATCCGGTAGGAGGGCGTCCCGCGTGGGGAGAAGCCCGGCCGTGAGGTCGGGTGGACCGCGTGGGAATGAGGATCCTGGTGGTAGTAACAGCCTAGTGGGGTGAGAATCCCCACCGCCGAAGGGGCCCGGGTTCCTCGGCAATGGTCGTCAGCCGAGGGTTAGTCGGTCCTGAGGTGGCCCTCAACCAGAGGCCATCGAAAGGGAATCCGGTTAATATTCCGGAACCACCCAGGTACCCGCGGCAACGCAGGCCGGTTCTCCGACGCCTCGGGGCAGACCGAGTGGGGTCGTCGCTCCATCCAACCGTCGAAGTCCGGGGAGTTCCGTAATGGAGAGAACCGGAGGAGGGCGGGATGGGCCTGCCGTTAGGCGGGTTCGGTTCATCTCCGGGGCCCGTGAAAAGGGGAACCGGAAATGGGACCCTGGGTGACCGTACCTAGATCCGACACAGGTGCCCCTAGGTGAGAAGCCTAAGGCGTGACGGGAGACACCAGGTCAGGGAATTCGGCAAGTTGGCCCCGTAACTTCGGGAGAAGGGGTGCCTGCCCTGCGGAGGGCAGGTCGCAGTGACCAGGGGGGACCGACTGTTTAATAAAAACGTAGGTTCCCGCTAGCCCGAAAGGGTGAGTACGGGAGCTGAATTCTGCCTACAGGCGGTACGTGAAAGCCGGGCCCAACCGGTCGAAGCGCCGCCAATGGGCGGGGGTAACTATAACCCTCGGGAAGGGGGTTGTAAAACCTGGCTGTATGCGGGGAAGACCGGAAGCCCGGGACACCCGGAAGGGTAACAGAGCCCGGAAGGATGTGGTCGACCCGCAGGAAATCCCTGAGCAAGCCCCTGATTTATACAGAGTCCCTCTTAAACACAGCGATGGCGGAGTCCCTGGCTTACCTCGTGGGAGTGATGCTCGGCGATGGGGGCGTCTACGGAAGCTCCTACACGGTGTTCTGCAGGGACGGGAGCGAGGAGTTCGTGAAGATGGTGGCGGAGAGAGTGGAAAGGATCTTCGGCTTCAAACCCAGAATCAGCAGAGCTTCACCGAACCGCTGGGTGGCCAGCACCAACCGCAGGGACGTGCACGACTTCCTCATCGAACTCGGGTATCCGAAGGGCAGGAAGCTCACGACCCTCAGGATACCCAGGATGTTCGCGGTGGACGCCGGCTCCAGGCTGGAGGTCGCCAAAGGGCTCTTCGATGCGGAGGGCTACTGCGGAGCCGACAGAGAGGTGCACGGAGGAAGGGCGTACGCCCATCCCTACGTGGGAATCGATATGATCGCCAAGCCGCTGATAAAACAGCTCCAGGAAATCCTTGAGCAGCTCGGGATCGAAAGCACGGTTTGGGTCAAGAAACCCAGGGCGTGGGGGAAAAACCCCCAGTTCTCACTTGTCATAAAAGGTTTGGAGCGGGTCCAAAAGTTCAGAGAAACCGTGGGCTTCAGACACCCGGAGAAGATGAAGAAGCTGGATGGGCTCGTGAAGGGAGATCCTCAGAGACCATACGCCAGGCGCACCGGGAAACGGTGCGATGATATGGTCCACCCCTGAAGAAGGGGAGCTTAAGGTAGCGTAATACCTTGCCGCTTAATTGGCGGCTTGCATGAAGGAATCAACGAGTCCCCCACTGTCCCGACCTGGAACCCGGTGAACCCGCTTGCCGGCGAACATGCCGGGGTCCCCCGAAGGGAAACGAAGACCCCGTGGACCTTTACTGCAGCCTGTCGCTGGGACGCGGTTGCGGGTGCAGAGGGTAGGCGGGAGCCTTCGAAGCCGGGTCTTCGGGCCCGGTGGAGGCGCCGATGTAACACCGCCCATCCACGACCACGCCCCTAACCCCGCCAGGGGAACAACGGCAGGTGGGCAGTTTCGCTGGGGCGGCAGCCCCTCGAAAGGATATCGAGGGGGTCCAAAGATCGGCTTAGGCGGGTCAGAACTCCGCCGCCAAGGACAAGGCCAAAAGCCGGTCTGACTGCGCGCTCACTACCAAGGCGCGCAGGGGCGAAAGCCGGGCCTAGCGAACCCGGATGTCCCTCTTGGTGAGGGCTCCGGATGACAGAAAAGGTACCCCGGGGATAACAGAGTGGTCGCGGGCGAGAGTCCATATCGACCCCGCGGTTTGCTACCTCAGCCTTTGGGGTATGGCGGCAGCAATGCCGGCCAGAGCACCGACTGATATCGGAGAAGCCCCCCGCGGGGAAGGGAATAAAGGGGGTGACTCCGAGGGAAGTGGGAAGATGGAACTCACGGAGACCCAGAGGGAGCTGCTGATAGGCTCGCTGCTCGGAGACGGGCACCTGCGGAAGCAAGGGAACAAGGTGGTGTTCGAGTTCTCGCAGAGTTCCAGGAGGGCCTTCTACGTGGAATGGAAGCGCAGGATGCTGGGAGACCTTGCCCGCCCGGGAAGCTACCACCGCAACGGGAAGGAGTGCTGCGAGCTCGTCACGAGGACCCATCCTGAGCTGGACAGACTCTACCTGGAGTTCTACAGGGGCGGAAGGAAGACCGTTCCGGAGGGAATAGGGAAGATGCTGACTCCCTTCGCCCTCGCGGTCTGGTTCATGGACAGAGGCAGCCTCTCGAGGAACGCCGTCTACTTCAACACCCAGGCGTTCGGCGTGGAGGAGCAGTTCAGACTGATCAGGGCGCTCCGCAGGTTCTACCTCATAGCCAACCTGAACAGGGACGGCGAGTGCCACAGGCTGCGCCTCCTCAAGAGGTGCAACGGGAGGTTCCTGGAGCTGGTCCGGCCCCACGTTCTGCCCGAGTTCTCTTACAAGCTTCCCACCCCGTAGAGACTGATGCCGGAAGGCAGATGAGTCGGGGCGCAGGTGCGTCCCGACACACGTCGGCCCCCGCGGAGAGCGGGGTGGAGAAATAGTCCGGAGCCAGAGCTCTGCGATGTCGGTTCTTCCTATCCTGGCCGTGCATAAGCGGCCAAGGGTGGGGTTGTTCGCCCATCAAAAGGGAACGTGAGCTGGGTTTAGACCGTCGCGAGACAGGTCGGATGCTATCTTTCGGGGGTGCTCGGTGCCTGAGGGGAAGGTGTCCCTAGTACGAGAGGAACGGGACGCCGGCGCCTCTAGTGTACCGGTTGTCCGACAGGGCATCGCCGGGTAGCCACGCGCCAGTCGATAAGGCCTGAAAGCATCTAAGGCCGAAGCGACCCCCGAAAACAGGCACCGTGTCCTTCCGCTCCGAAAGGGGCGGGAGGCGAAGGGCTGGGGCTAGAAGACCCCGTTGATAGACCGGGGGTGTACGCATCGAGCCCGAAAGGGCGAGGTGCTCAGCCCACCGGCACTAACCGCCCGAACCCTTCTCGACCCTCCGGACCTGTGTCCTGTGCCGATTTTTTGCTCCCTTTTCCCAAAATCCAGGGAAGGCCTTCGGACCGGCTCAGTCCGTGCTCCTCCGCTTCACCATGGAGGTGAGGTAGCCCGCTATGCGGTTCTTCAGGGGCTTGCTCTCCACCTCCAGCAGCTCGTCCAGGACTTCCCGGTTCTTGGAGAAGTCGGCGGTGAAGCGGTCTGGGTACAGCTCCAGGAGCTGTCTGGCCGCCCTCTTCACGTAGACCTGCCTCACCCTTCCCGTTCTTCCACCTCCCTGAGGAGGCGCAGGGCAAGCTCCGCCACCTCCGCGGGCGTCCTCCCCAGCAGCCTGACCATGGCCTCCTTTCCCCTCCCTCCCCTGTCCACGATCACCCTGGGCACCTTACCCCTCTTCCCTGCCAGGTACTTAACCGCCCAAGCCATGGTCTTCACCCCCCTGGGCTCCTCCTCCCTCCTGAACTCCCCCACCTCCAGGCCCAGCCTCCTGCAGGCCCTCACCAGGGAGGGGGAGAAGCGGAGGTTGAGGCCGGCCCGGAGGGAGGGATCGAAGGAGCTGGCGGTGAGCACCAGCCTGGCCACGTGCTCGGAGCCCCCGGCCTTGGGGAAGCCCGTGAGGTGCGGCCTTCCCTCCACCTCCACTATCCTCCCGGAAAGACCCACCACCTGGGAGAGCTCCTTCGCCCCCGCGGGGACCATCACCACGTTCGTCCCCACCTCCGGGAGGAGGGAGGCGAAGCGGGGCTCGGAGCATAGGAGCTGCGCCGCCCTCCAGACCTCCTCCACCGCCCTCCCCCTCTCCGCCTCCTCCCTGAGGGGAAGGACGGGATCCAGCACCAGCAGCTCCCCCCTCCCCACCTTCAGCCCTCTTCCCAGCAATCCCCTCAGAAAGGCCAGGGCAGCCTCCACCGCCTCCTCCACCCCCTTCCCCTTCGCCAGCTCGGCGGTGAGGGCCGCGGAGAGGACGCAGCCCGTTCCGTGGAAGGAGGGGGACAGACGGGGGGCCTCGAACACCCTCACCTTCCCCTCCAGGTAGAGCAGGTCCGAGACCCTGGAGCCCCTCAGGTGCCCCCCCTTGAGCAGGACCGCCTTCGCCCCCCTCTCCGCGATCTTCTCCGCCGCCTTCCTCATTCCCTCCAGGGAGCGTATCCTCAGGCCCGAGAGCTCCTCCGCCTCGGGTACGTTGGGAGTGACCACCTCCGCCACCGCCAGCAGCTCCTCCATTCCCCCCCTGGAAAGCTCGGCTCCCGTGGAGGCCCTCCTCACCGGATCCACCACCAGCCTCAGCCCGTGCCTCTTCGCCCCCGAGACCACCGCCCTCCTCACCCCTTCCGTGTACAGCATCCCGGTCTTACCCCACTCCAAGGGCAGGTCCTCCAGCACCGCCTCCAGCTGCCTCTCCACGAACTCCGGTGGGACCTCCAGGATTCCACGGACCCCTCTGGTGTTCTGGGCGGTGAGGGCGGTGAGGACGCACGCCCCGTGAACCCCCAGGGCCCTGAAGGTGGCCAGATCGGCCTGGATCCCCGCCCCTCCCCCGGAGTCGGAGCCCGCTATGGTCAGGGCGCAGGGTGGGCGCTCCATCATCCCTCCACCCTCTCCGCCACTAAATAGGTGGGCCTGGCCTCCCTCACCCTCACCCTCACGAACTCCCCCGGCCTGCCCTCAGACAGGACCGCCAGCTTGTAGTTGGGAAGCCTGGCCACCCACCCCCCCTTCCATCCCTCCTCCGTGATCAGGGCCTCCCCCTCCCACCCCACGTACCTCCTGTTCCCCTCCAGGGAGAGGGAGAGGCAGAGGGAGGTGAGGATCCTGGACCTCCTGGCCACCTCCCTTCCCGGAAGGGGGGGAAGGCGGGAGGCGGGAGTCCCCGGCATGGGGGAGAAGCGGGAGAGGTTCACCCTGTCCGGCCTGAGCTCCGTCAGGACCTCCACCGTCCGCTCGAACTCCTCCTCGGTCTCCGTGGGGAAGCCGGCGATCACGTCCGTCACCAGGCAGAGCTCGGGGAACTCCGCCCTGAAGGCCCCCACCACCTCCAGGAACTCCTCCACCGTGTATCCCCTCCCCATCGCCCCCAGCACCCTGTCGTCCCCCGACTGGAGGGGGAGGTGGAGGAAGCGGTAGACCTTCTCGTCCCGGTAGGCCTGGAGCAGCTCCGGGAGGAGGGGCCTAACGTTCTCAGGGTTCATCATCCCCACCCTCACCCTGAACCTTCCCTCCACCCCCACCACCTTCCTGAGGAGGGAGGGGAGGTCCCAGCCCCTGTCCCTGCCGTAGGCCGCGTTGTCCTGGGAGGTGAGGAGGATCTCCCTGTACCCCCTTCCCACGGCCTCCCTCACCTCCTCCACCAGCTTTTCGGGAGGGAAGCTCCTCAGCCTCCCCCTGGCCAGCCTCACGGAGCAGTACGTGCAGGAGGAGAGACACCCCTCCCCTATCTGCACGATGGCGCTGACGGGGCCGGAGCGCAGCTTGGGAAGGCCGGGCTTTTCGGCCGGCTCCCCGTGGAGCAGGAGCAGGCCCCTCTCCCCCCTCCCCACCCTCTCCACCGCCTCCACCACGCGCGGAAGGGAGCGGCAGGAGATCACGGCGGCCGGCTTTTCCTTCAGGACCGAAGGGAGATCCACCAGCGGAAGGCAGCCCCCCACCACCAGCGGTTTGCCCGTCCCGGCCAGCTCCGCCATCCTGCGCAGCATCCTCCTGCGGGTTTCCCCCTTCACCACGCAGGTGTTCAGGAGGAGGACCTCCGCCTCCTCCGGTCTCCCCGCGAGCGAGCACCCCCGCCCCGAGAGGAGGCCCGCCAGGATCTCCCCGTCTCCCCTGTTGGCCGTGCAGCCGTGCGTTTCCAGGTAGACCCTCATCAGGAGAACTCGGCGGGAGGGAAAAAGGGTCTTTCCTGCCGGGCTCCGAAACGGTAAAAAAGCCTGGGAAAGAGTAAAAAGATGCTCCAGCTCACCCTGATCCAGCTGGACAACTACGGTCCCTGGACGGTCACCCCCGGGCCCCGCCCTGAGGCGGAGCTCCAGGTGCTCCAGGCGGAGATCTTCTCCTCCCTCGAGAGGGAGTTCAAGAAGAGGAAGGGACTGGTCTTCCAGACCCGACAGGACAACCTGCTTGCCCTCTCCAACGGGATCTCCCTCCAGGAGCATGTGGAGATAGCGAGGAGGATCAACAGGAAGTTCCCCGTGACGGTCAGCATGGGGGTGGGGGTGGCGAGGACCCCCTACGAGGCCCAGCGCAGGGCCAGCAGGATCCTTCAGGGCCTGGGAAGCAGCCGCTCCGGGGGGAGGAGGGGGAAGGTGGCCGGGGAGGCCCTGAGGTCCCTGGAGGAGGGGGTGGTGCAGATCGCCCACCTGGACCTCAACCACTCCACGCGCCTCACCGACACCAGGCCCATCTACGACACCCATCTCCTGATCCAGCGCACCCATCTGGCCCTGATGGAGCTCCTCCTCCCCAAGAAGTGCCTGGTGTTCTACACGGGAGGGGACAACTTCATGGTCCCCTCCAACGGTCTGGCCCTGGAGGGCCTCTCCTCCGTGTTCTCCCGGGTCAAGAGGAGGCTGGGGGTGGGGCTCAAGGCCGGGGTGGGGGTGGCGAGGACGGCGGAGAGGGCCGCCCTGCTGGCCAGCGAGGGGCTGCACGAGATAAGGCAGGGAAGGGTGAGGGAGCCCATCGTGCTCAAGAGCGAGCTCTGAGATCCCCTCATTTGGTCCGCCGGGGGGACCCCCGAGTTAAACTCCTCCCTCCACCCTCTTCAAAGGTGGGAGTCCAAGCTAACCTCAGGAAGCTTCTTTCCCCCTCCTCCCATGAGGACTTCCTCCGCAGGATGGAAGGTGAGGGAAATAGCCAGCGTCTTCAGGGCCCTGCCCACCGCCGCACCGCCCGGGGTGAATTATCGAGAGGCGAGGCTCAATCCCCACGGTTTTCCTCGCTCCACGGGCGCCCATCTCTCGCCTCACACAAAAATAACTCATATCCTGATCTCCAGCAGCACCTGTCCGGCAGGTCTGTAGATCACGGAGAGAGAGTCACCCTCCCGCAGCCCCGAGAGGGGAAAGGAGAGCTCGTCCCCCCTGAGGAACCGCACCGTCCCGCTCGTGGAGCCCTGCCCGTTGAGGAGAGCCCCAGAGCCAACCTCCACCCTCACCCCGTTCACCCTCACCTCCAGGTTCTTCCAGGAAATGGCCCCGTTGGAGAGACTGAAGGCCTCAGGGAGGGGATCACCGCCCAGGTGCGTGAGGATCAGGTTGTCCCTTCCGTACCTGTCCTTCTCCATCCTCAGCTCCAGCAGGACCTGGGAGGGACTCTTCACCTCCCACCCCCGCATGGCCAGGGAAAAAGCGGCCGCCAGCGCCACTGCCATGGCTATGAGGGTCATCACCCCCACCATCACGGAAACCCCTTCCTCTCTCATGCCAACCATACCGCCACTTTTCTCACATGCTCGAAGTAGTAGAGGTCCTTCGTGCCAGCCGTCGTGACCTTGCCCTGCACGGTGAGCCTCAGTCCCGAGAGGGTGGCGTTCAGCCCCCTGGAGTTCAGCTCGTCCCTCAGCTCCCCAAGGTACCTTTTCCAGGCATTCTCGTGCTCCACCCTCCCCGTCAGGTCCACCACCACGTTCTCGGCATTGCAGTTCTCCTCCGCCCACACGGAGTAACCCTCCTCCAGGCAGGTCAGGGTGAGGGCGGCAGGGCTCCTCTTGGAGAGCCTGAGGTTTTCCCCCACCAGGTAGACCCACTCCACATCCACCCTCACTCTGTTCTCTCCCAGGTCCACGGCCCTGACCAGCAGGGGAGGAAGGGTCATGAGGGAAACACCCCCCTGCTCCAGCACCACCCCCCCTCCCTCCAGGGCCAGGGTGTAGCGGGGATAAGAGCGTGTGTGCATGGAGTACCTCACCCTCCCCAGGTCGTTCTCCGTCCGCTTCACCCCGAAGGAAAGGCAGGCGGCCTCCCCGGTGGGGTAGAGGAAGAAGGAAGCGGGGGACATGGGGAGGGCGAAGCTGAGGGAGTCGCCCTGAGCCATCCGGTAAAGCCCGGCCTGAACGGAGGAGAAGGCCTCTCTGACCTCCTCCATCTGGGCCATCTCCCTGGTCTTGGCCTGCGACTCCAGGAAGGGGGGGAGGAAGAGGAGGAGGGCCATGACCAGGAGCAGGACCAGCAGCGTGGCCGCCACCACCGCTACCACTCCCCTCTCCATCAGGCCACCTCCACCCTCACCCCGGTCCACCTCTCGTAGTACAGGAGATCGTTAATCCCCGGGGTGTTTTCGAAGCCCTCCACCGTCAGGGTGAGAGTTTCGGGGGAAAGGGAGATCCCGTAGTGGGGGGGATAGAGGGAGGCCGCGTACTGCAGGTATTCCCTCCACGCCCTTCTGGTTTCCGAAGAGACCAGGTTCTCCAGGTTCAGGACCACCTTTTCCCGGTTGGGTCTCCCGTTTTCGGGAGCCACCCTGTAGTTGTCGGAGGTGCATACGAAACGGAGGTTCAGGGGGGAGGTGGAGGCCAGCTGGAGCCAGCAGTTCTCCACCACCAGGTGGTGCACGTCCACCCTCAGCCACCTCACCATGTTCTCCACCCTGACCCCGCTTATCTTGAGCATGGCCGGGGGGGAAAGCATATCCGCTCCCTCCCTGGAGAGCCTGATGAGGCAGCCTTCCTCCAGCAGGAGGGTCACATCCCCCGTCTCCATGCCCCTGGAGGTGAAGCCCACCCCCCCGCTTCCCCCCCAGTTCGATTTCGCCCAGAGCGTTCCACCCGCCCTCCCCCCCACGTTGAGCTTGAACTGCACCGAAAAGGTCTCCCCGTTCTCCAAACCGACCATCCCCTCCTTCACCTGGAGAAAGCTCCGGAGGAGGGAGGAGAGGGTCTCCCCCTCCTCGTTCCTGGAAGCGGCCCTGGAGTAGGAAGAGTAAACCGTCACGGCCAGACCTGTGAAGATCCCTATCACCAGCACCGCCCCCACTATGGGGGAGAGGCCTTCCTGCCTAAGAGAGGGCTTCAACCTCCACCTCCACCACTCTCTCGTAGTAGTAGAGATCCTTGACACCGGCGGACGTGTTCTTCCCCAGCACGGCGAGCGTCAGTCCCGAGAGGGTGGCGTTCAGCCCCCTGGAGTTCAGCTCGTCCCTCAGCCCCTCCAGGTACCTCTGCCAGGCCCCCCTGTGCCCCGGCCTCACCCTGGTGCTCAGGTCCAGCACCACGTTCTCCCTGTTGGGACCTTCCAAAGGCCTCTCCCTGTACCAGGCGCCGGTGCACCTCAACCTGAGCTTCTTCCCCCCCAGGCAGGAGAGGCTGAGGGAGGGTCCTCCCACCAGAACATGGGTCACGGTGAGGGTGTTCTCCCCTCCCACCACGAGGAGGTGGGGAGGGGAGAGCATGCGGCACCCCCCCGCATCCTCCACCAGCACCGCCCCCCCCTCCAGGATGAAGGTGGTGGCGGGGGTGAACCAGCCCCTGGCCTCCACCTCAAGGGAACCGAAGCCCATGCCCCCCATGCCCAAGAAGGGCCCCCCGGAGACCCTCTCCTCCGCACCCACCCAGGCCTGGGGCTCGGGGTTGGTGTACTTCCGAACGTACAGGTTCCTGATCCTGTGCTCGTTGGTGTTCTCCCCCGTCCTGGCCCCCCAGCCGAAGAGGGTCCCGGTCTTGTTCCTAATCGAGTCCAGGTAGGAGAGCACCAGGGACCCGTCGTACCAGATTTGGATGTTCTCCCCCGTGGCCTCCCTCCAGTGCCTTATCTCTACGGAGTGCCAGCTCATGTTGTCTATGTCGGTCCTCCCCACGGCGGTTAGAGAGGAACCGTTCCAGAAGAGCTGGAGCTGATCGTCGTACTCGTCGAAGACGAAGTGATAGCCTCCCGCAGCTGAGAGCTCCTCTTGAGGGGTGGAGGTACAGTAGGCATACAGCCAGGTGGCGTCGGCACCCTCACTACCCGGCAGGGAGGTGGTGGTGAGCCCCGCCCAGAACTCGAACCTCGCCAGGAAGCCCTCCACCGGGTTGAGCTGGTACCCGAGCTGGTACTCTAGCTGCCCGTTCTGCCACTTCCTGTTAGCAGTGAGTCTCACATAGCCTCTCCCCCCCACGTACTCCGGAAGGGCGGTTCTCGCATACCAGCCGGTGGCGACCCTCTTCAGGGTTCCCGAGGGAGGAGCGCTCATGTCCTCCATGATCAGCCAGAGGACGCGGGGGTCGCTGGTGCTCTCCACATCCACCATCCCGTAGTACATCTCCACGTTTTCGGTCCCAGGGCGCGGAGGAAGGTAGGGCACGTTCACCCATATCACGGCGCTGTTGGGATAGTCCCATCTCTCCACGTAGTACCTCAGGGGAACCTCGCCCCTGTAGAACCTTATATCCCCCCCGTCCTTCCTCACCCTGCTGAAGTCGAAGTTGGAGGTGTTGAGCTCTATCTTTACGGGGAAATAGTAAAGGGGGTAGCTCTTGGGATTGGTGATGGCAATCCTCCTCATGTACAGAGCACCGGAAGGAACCAGGCGTAGACTCCCGGCCCTCCCCTTCCAGGCGGAGAGGAGGGGCTCCTCGGCGCTCAGCCTGAGGTTCGCCCGCACCTCCTCCCCCCCCTTCAGGCTCCAGAGGGAGGACTGGAGGTCCAGGAACTCCGTCTGGAGGGAGCTGAGCAGCCTGCCCTCCGAACTCCTCGTGGCCGAGCGGCCGTAGAGGACCAGGAGGGCGGAGCCGGCCAGGATGAGCACCAGGAGGATGAGCACCACGCTCACCATCACCGAGACTCCCCTGCAGGGCCCCATCTCCCTAACTTCCCTCCAGGGGAGTTAAAGGATGAGGATGCACCCATCCCCGTGTGGTACCCTCCCGTGCTTCCCTGAGCAGTTCTCCCAAACCTTTTTAAGCCTCCCTCCCGAGTATTCCTCAGAAAAAAGGAGGTGAAGAAATGGACAGCAGAGGAGTTTCACCCATGATAGCGACCATCGTGCTGATAGCCATAGTGTTCGCCGTCGCAGCCATTCTGGCGCTTTCACTCGCCTCAGCCCCCCAGCCGGCCACACCCTTCAGCGGACAGCTTTCCCTGGAGAACATAGAGAGCGGAAGGAAGATGATCACCATCAAGCACGTCTATGGGGAGAGGGCGCCCGACGTGATTGAGAATGCGGCTGGCACGCTCAAGTGGAAGAACTTGGAACTCAGGATAAACGGGGTAATCGCATCGATTGCGGGGGACAACTTAGTGGAGTTCATTTCGGAAGGAACTAGAATCTATCCTGGCAGCACAATTAGTGGATCCAAATCGATGGTGGTGGGGGACCTGATAAGAGTAAAATACGACACAGGCTTGAAGATAGGTGACACGGTGTCGCTTAAGTGGGTGCCCAAGAACCAAACCCTCGTGTCGGTAGAGGTAACGTACTGAGCTGCCTCCACATTTTTTCCTTTTTTACTTCTCCCAGTCAGCCCCAGCACACAAACGGCGGCTGGGGGGCCGCCGTCCTCCGCGGATGGAAGGGCAGGGGAGATGATCCCAAACTCCTTCTCCCAGCCCCTTCGCCAGCTCCGGTCCATCCCCGCCCGAAGAATCAGAACTCCTTCTCGCCGAGGATCTGTCCCGCGGGGACGTAAACCACCGTGACGGTGCTTCCCCTCCCCACGCTCACCGGAAGCTCCAGCCTGCTCCCCGGGCCGAAGTCCACCATCCCCGTGGTGAGGGCACCCACCCTTGCCCCCCCGGTCACGCTCAGGTTCTCCCCGTTCAGCTTCACCACCAGGTTCAGCCAGGTGACCGCCCCGTTGTACAGCTTGAAGGCCTTCGGCACGGTTTCCCCCACCACGTGCCTCACCACCAGCATCCCTTCCTCGCTCTCCACCCTCACCGCCGCCTGGAGGGGCCGAACGGGCGCAGCGCCCCCCCTTCCCACCACGCCCAAGACGTAGACCCCGAAAACGAGAAGGGTAAGACCAAGGAGGAAGACGGTCCCGATGAGGGTGGAGACCCCCCTCACACCACCACCAGCTCCACCAGCGTCTGCCCGGTGGGGAGGTACACCACCGTCACCACTTCTCCCACCATGAGCGGGACCTTCCAGCCCTCCAGCCTGACCTCGTCCCCCGGTCCCAGGTTCACGACGACGGAGGCCAGGGGCTGGTAGTAGAGGTTCTCCTGCACCAGCACCACGTTCTCCACCCTGTCCTTGCCCAGCCTCACCCCGTCCACCCTCACCTCCAGCGCCTTCCAGTTCTCCAGTCGCCCCCTGGCCGTCCTGGCATCCACCCTGGCCTCCTGCCTCGTCTGGAAGGCCCCGAAGAGGTAGTCCCCCCACCGGTGCTTCAGGGTGAGCCTGGGAGGGGAGTTCTCGTAGGAGAGGGAGAGGGAGACCCTCTTGGGCGGGGCGCCGGGGGCCAGGGCCGCCAGGTACCCGGCCAGGATGGTGATGCCGAAGGCTATGGCTAGGGTGAGAAGCAGGATGGTGGCCACGAGGGGGGAAACCCCCCGCTCCGGGGGCATTCAATCCCTTTTTCTCCGAAGGGGATAAAAGCTAGAACCAGGGACGCGGCAACAATACTCTAAATGCCCGCAACCCCCAGTAAGATGTGTCTGCGCGGGATTACCTCGGGTGCGTGAAGCCTGGCAGCTCCCTGGCGGTGGTGGGTTCCCTCTACCTGGGGATGGTCCTGGGGGGGAACAGCCTGGCCGTGCCCCTCCCCGAGTTCCTCCTCCTCTGCGCGGTGGGAACGGGGATCTCGGGGGGAGCACAGGCCCTCAACATGTATTTCGACCTGGAGCTGGACAGGATGAGCCACCCAGAGAGGCCCTTCCCCCGCGGGAGGGTGGGGGGCGGAAGGCTCCTCCTCCTCTCCGCCCTCCTCTTTTCCCTCTCCGCCCTCTCCCTCCTCCTGGGACCGTCCGTCCTCCTCCTGAGCCTGCTTGGGGTCCTGCTCGGCCTGCTCTACTCCCTTCCCCCCTTCCCCCTGGGTAGGTGGTATACCTCCTACCCCACCTCCTCGCTGGGATACGTGTTCCTCCCCTTCCTCGCCGGCCACCTCTCCCTCTCCCCCCTGACCGGTGGGGCGGTGGGGGTGGCCCTCCTCTTCACCCTCCTCTCCCTCTTCCTCTCCCCCCTGAAGGACCTGAAGGACAGGAGGGGGGACAGGAGGAGCGGGAAGCCCACCCTCCCCGCCAGGCTGGGGGTGAGGAAGACCCTGGTCTTCTCCCTCTCGGGGGTCTCCCTCACCGTGCTGCTCTTCCTCCTCCTCAACCCCAGGGGACCGGAGTGGTTCCTGAGCTACCTGGTCTGCACCGCCACCTTCCTCCTGCCCACCCTCTTCTTCTCCGAAGGCCTGCTGCGCAGGGATCCCTTCTGGCTGGTGAGGCTCTGGGCCCTGGCCTCCCAGCTCCTCTTCGCGGGATGGTGGGTTTACCTGTGAGCGTCCTGCGAGCCGTCCTGCGCTCCTGGCGGAGGGCCCTCCTCCACCCCGGGCGGATCAGGGGGGGAGAGTTCACGGAGGGCTTCATGGTGCTCTTTTCCTTCTTCCTCGGCTTTGCCTACAACGCCCTCCACTACTTCATCTACCCCGGCTGCGCCTACCACGACGGCGCGGTAGTCTATGAGCCGGACCTTCAGCTGTGGCTCCACCACCTCTCCGGAGGGATGGGGGCGGTGACCCTCTTCTACTACGCCAGCGTGCTGGGATACTACGGGGTTAACCTGCTCGGGAAGAGGGTCTCCTACGACCGGGTCCAGCATGCGGTCTTCTCATGCATGTTCCTCTACCTCCTCCCCCTCCCTCCCGCCTTCCTCCTCCACGCCCTGAACCTGAAGGGCTGGATTTACCTGGAGTTCTACCGGGGCTGGGTGGGAGTGCCCGCCGGGGTGCTGCTCGCCGGGATCCTGGGGACGGTGTTGGCCTTCAGGATCCTCAGGTCCTTCGGCTTCGGGCGCCCCTCCTCCCTCCTCCTCTCCCTCCTCCTGCTCCCCCTCCTGTACTTCGGGGGGAAGGGGGCCTTCCTCTTCCTGACCCGCAGGGCCTTCCACACCTCCAGGCCCCTCAGGTACGCCCTCTGGACGGTGTACTTTTCCCTGATGTCCCTCCTCTTCTGGGCGGCGGGGAGGAGGAGGGGGAAGGTCCTGCCCGTGCTCAGGAGAGTGTGGGGAGGATGATGGAACTCCTCCTCTTCTACAGGGTGAAGGGGTGGAGGAGCAAGCTCAGCTGCCTGAGGTTCATGGTCTACCCCCTGCTGGGCTTCTCCCTCTCCCCCCTCAAGCCTGTGGAGGTGATGGCCGACGCCCTGGCGGTGCTGGGGGGCTCCATGTCCGCCTACGCCCTCAACGACTACTTCGACTTCAGGCTGAGGGGGGAGGAGAACTTTTCCTCCAGGATGGTGGAGAGGATGGGGGAAGGAAAAACCCTGGCCCTCGCCCTCCTCCCCCTCCTGCTTCTCCCCCTTTCCCTGCTCACCACCCTCCCCACCCTCCTCCTCCTTCTGCTCCTTCTCCTCCTCACCCTCCTCTACTCCGCCCCGCCCTTCAGACTCAAGGAGGGGAGAGGGGGCTTCCTGATACCGCCCCTGTGCGCCCCCCTGCTGGTGCTCCAGGCCCACCTCGCCCTCTCACCCCATCCCTCCCAGAGGGTGCTCCTCCTCCTCCCCCTCCTTTTCCTCCTCCAGCTCCACCTGGAGGTTCTCCACCTGCTCGACGTGGGAAGGGTGAAGGAGGTCAAATGGCTCAGGGCCCTCCCCTTCCCCCACCTCCTCCTCTCCTCCCTCCTCTCCGTGCTCGACCCCTTCTTCCTGGTGGGGGTCCTCTCCTCCTGCGTGAGACTCCTCTCCGCGAGGAAAATGGGGGCAAGAACAGAACTCCTGAAGCTCAGGAAAGAGGCCTGGCGGCCGGAGATCTTCGCGGAGGAGCTGGCCCTCTACGCAGCGGCGGGCCTCCTCCTCTAAACCAAAAGGAAGGTTAATAGAGGAGGGGAGAAAAACTATAATTGATGGGGAGGAAGAAAAAGGGGGTTTCCCCCCTTCTGGGAACAATCCTGCTCGTATCCATGGTCTTCCTGCTAGGAGTAGGAGTTTCCTTCATCGCTGGTACGGTGGGGGGGCCCAACCTGAGGGGAACCCCGAGCCAAGCCCCGGAAGTTCTCTTCCAGCTCTGGAGGAACTTCCCAGGGAGGGGGGCCGTCGGGGTGGTCAACGTCACGGGGGACGAGGTGGAAGAGGCCTTCTACGCCGACTTCCTGATGGACACGGACATGGGGAGCCTGTTCGAGAACGTGAGGTGGAAGAATCTGGAGGTAAAGGTAAACGGGCGGGCGGTGGAGAACGAGCTGGAGTACGTCCTCTACGCCTCCCCCCTCCCCTCCAGCGCCAAGGTGAAGAACTCCCTGCTCCCCTTCCCGTCCGGGGGGGGACTGGTCGCCTTTTCCTACCGCCAGGGTTTCCTGAAGAACGGGGATGAGGTGGCGGTGGTGCACAAGCCGAGCGGGTGGGTCCTGGCCAATAGAACCATGGCCCCTCCGCTGGAGTGCACCGAGATAGGGAGCGCCTGGCTGGGGCAGAACCTGGTGGACTCCTGCATCTCCTTCAGGGGGCTGCAATTGCTCACGCTGGAGAAGGAAATGGTGAGTGCCCTCTCCCCCACAGTAGAAGTCAGGTACAACGAGAACTACAGGTGGTACAGGGAGAACTTCGACAAGGCCAGGAGCTACGTCCCCCGAATCGAGAACCTGGCCGGGCAGGTTCAGCTCCTCCTGAACTCCTGCAAGGCCACGGGCGGGTACCTGGAGAACGACCTGAGGGAGCTGGACTACTACCTGGAGATGGTGGGTGAACGGGAGTACTACAAGCTCTGCATGGCTTACAAGAGCTGGGATCAGGCGAGGAGGGGGGTACCCCCAGACAACAGGCTCCTCTACTTGCTCGTGAATGGGCTGGAAAACATTTACACCATGGAACACTCGCTCATCAGGGCCTGGGACCCCTCCTACGTGAGCACCTGGCAGAATAACAACAGCCGGAAGGGGACGATTGAAAATGTGGCCGAGAACATTACCAAGAAGTATCTGCTCCCCATCATAAGGCAGGTAGAGAACATACTGAGCCAGCCACCCTACCCGGGAGTGCCCGTGGAAGCCATAACCTACTTCGGGGTCTCGCCGGAGATGGACGATATCTACGAGGACTTCTACCGCCCCGCCATCGTTCCCGTCCTGAAGAGCTTCACCTGGGTGAACAACACGACCTTCGAGTTCGTAATCCATGTGTACAATGTTGGCGGGGAGAACGCCAACAGCTTCACCAGGTACGCCACCCTCTGGTACAGCACGGACAACAAGTGGTGGGTCTCCAAGTACTTCAGGAGGGCCAAGGAGCTGGGATATACGGGAACCCAGGAAAACCTGCTCTACGTGGCACCCGAGAACTGGCTGGTCCCCATGGAGAACCGGCTTGTGGGCGCCTGGGGCACGAGGGTCTTCGACAACGGCTACCACAACACCTACCGGTACACCGCCAGGCTGCGGCTGGGGAACTGGTGGGCGACCAGGCCGGGGCTGCAGGGGAAAACTTACCTGGAGAACCTGAGCCCGGAGCTCGTCTTCTTCGGTCTGCAGGTCCCATACTCCCCCGACAACGGCAATGTGGTGCTCTACATGCGGCTGGAGAACCGCCCGGAGCACAGGGCCCCCGAAAACCGAAACCTCGCCCCCGGCAGCTACTGGGTGGACAACATAAGGATCACCCCCCCCACGGCGGCGGACAATAAAATATGGCTGGAGGACTACTACTTCCTCTACCAGCACCCCAAGACCGGACGGTGGGAGGTACAGTACTTCTGGAACGTCCACTGGGCCCCAGGAAGGCCTCCACCTGGGGGAAGCGGGGGGGGTGGGGGAGGTGGGGGAGGGTGCTGAGGCATGCCCGCTCGGGGTGAGCAGCTGGACCGCAAAAGCGTCTCCCCCCTCGTGGCCACCGTCCTCCTCATCGTGACCACCATGCTGTCGGGGGGGCTCCTGGTGGAGAGTCTGGGGAAACTGGGGGCACCCTCCACCCCGCCCCAGACGGTGGTGCAGCTCTGGACCAACTACCCGGGATACGGGGGGATAGCCATCGTCCACGCCAGCGGGGAGGGAATAAGCAGGGCGTACAGGGCGGACATCCTGGAGGAGACCCCGCTGGGAACCCTGCTGGAGAACATCAGGTGGCAGAACATAGAGCTGAGGGTGAACGGGGTGAGGGTGGAGAACGAGATCGACCTGGCCCTGATCACCGGACCCGTGAAGAAGGGTATGAACGACCTCCCTGGCCCCGGTGAGGCCCTGGCCCTCTCCTTCAGAGGGGAGAACCTGAAGGTGGGGGACAAGGTGGAGCTGATCTACACCCCCATGGGGTACAAGCTGGCGGAGGCCACGGTGGTGGAACCCGCCCCGGGGAGGGCCTACGTGGACACGGCCATCCAGCTCAGGGCCGCCAGGATGCTGGGCAGGCAGGATGCCACGGTGCAGGCCATGAAGGACAAGAATTTCTCCGAGGCCCGCAGGCTGGCCTACGAGCTCCAGGCCCTAGCCAGGGACCTGCACGAAAACTACCTGGCCCGCAGCAAGTACCTGGAGAACAACCTCTGGGAGCTGCACCGGTACATGCCGGACCTGGTCCCCGAGAACCTGTGCAAGACCCTCATCGTCATCTACGAGGGGTGCCTTCCCCACCTGATCAACGCGCTGGAGCTCATAGAAACCATCATATACCAGGACCTGCACGCCGACGACCCCACCCTCCTGCAAGCCGTGACCTTGACTCAGATGAACGCTGCCGCCGCCCACTCCCGCGCCATCCTGGAGAACGTGAGCATGGTGGAGAACCTGAGGGCGGCCAGCAAGTACTGCCTGGACAACGAGAGGGATAACTCCAACGCGTCGAGGATCGCCAGGATGAGCATCATCACGGCCATCCCCGGTGGCTTCGTCCAGGACCTCAGCAGGGACCTGTACCTACCCTTCCTGACCCCCTGGGTGGAGACCATGTCGATAAACGGGGGCTTCAGCCTGGCGCTGCGCATCTACAACCTGGGAACCACCAGGGTGGAAAACCTCTCGGCCAAGATGTACATGTGGCTCGAGAACTATCCGAGCCGAGGGGATGAGGGGACCCAGCCCCAGGCCTCCTGGGCGTCCCGGTACTTCAACAACACGGGAACTGATGCCAGGTTCAGGGGTTTCTACAAAATATCGATTGATCCATCGTTCTGGAGCAACCAACTCCAGCCCATGACCTATCAGACCGTGGACATGTGGGAGCACCTCATCTGGAACTACGGCTGGCCCCGCCTCCCCTATCCCACCAGGTGCGAGGGGCAGTACTGGTGGGTGGACGAGCACCAGCTGGTGGAGAGGTTCAAGGCCTGGGGCCTGGTCTACGATTTGACCGAGAACCACCATCCCCTCGTGGACTACTTCCGCAGATATACCGGACTGAGGGTCCCCTATACCGGCGAAGGGGGCAGGGGGAGATACGGGGGGGAGCTTCTCTCCATACCGGGGGTGACCTGGAGCAGGAGCCCCCTTTACATCAATCCTGGGGGGGATTGGATAAAGGCCACGCTGAATATGAACTGCGCCGCCGACTTAGTGAAGTACCTGTACAACATAAGCTGCGGGCTGGATATGGACGACCAATTCATGATAGTCGACATGTACTTGGTAGGGGACGACGCCTTCTGGGGAAAGAAGACCGAGCTAGGTGCCCTTGCCGTCCAGTGGCAGAAGCCCCTCTGCTAGCCGGCACCGGGGGCTGACCCCCTCAGCCTCCTCCCCACCGCCCAGGCCAAAGCGCTCTCCAGGAGGCCCCAGAGGGTGCCCATCAGGAACTGCGCCTCCATGCTCGTCAGCCCCAGCGAGATGGTGGTCCTCTCCACCATGCGAAAGCTTCCCTCCAGCGCGATGTAGAAGCTGGGAACGGCCAGTGCCATCACCGCCAATCCCCTCCAGCCCAGGCCAAGGGACCTGAAGAGCCTGAGGAAGAGGAGGAGCGCTATGAGCACCGTGACCACCACGCAGCTGGCCACCCGCTTGGGGAAGAGGGGAAGGGACCAGAAGGCCACCCCCCCGAGGGGTCCCGTGAGGCCCGCTAGCAGGAAGAGGGTCCCGAAGAGGAGGGGCAGGACGGCCAGGAAGCTCAGGGAGAAGAGGAGGGTCTCCCACCTCCGGTAGCTCACCTTCTTCCCGAGCAGCCTGAGGCCCAGGTATCCACCCACCGCGGCCATGAGGAAGGAGGCGAGGGCCGAGATCCCTCCGTAGAGGGAGTGCAGCCAGAACTTCCAGCCGGCGTGGAACTCCTCCAGGATGTAGCCGCGGTAGAGGAAGTAGTGGAAGGTGTTGTACAGGAAGCCCAGGTAGAACATTACCGCCAGCATGAAGCCCGTGGAGAACTCCCCTCCCCTTATACGCTTGGGATCCCTGATCCCGTACCACCAGTGCCGCACCAGCCTGAGGAAGGCGGAGCTCATCCGTACCTCCTCATCACTTCCTTCCCGAAGTGCCCGGCCAGGCGGGAGAGGAACCGGAGATCCTCCGCCGATCTGAGCCTCCCCAGCAGCTCACCCGGGGAGCGGAGCCAGCGGAGGAGCACGCGGACCTGAAACCTCAGGCTCGCCCTCTCCAGCCAGCTCCTCAGCTCCCCCGCTTTCAGGCTCTCCAGGTCCACCTGCGGGAAGAAAAGCGGGGAGAGGGTTAAGTTGGGCTTCTCCAATCCCAGTTCTTCCCAGAGCCTCTCCAGGGGAGTTCCGGGGAAGGGAACGGGGAAAGAGAAGGTCGCGAAATCCACTCCCACCTCCTCCGCGAACTTCAGGGTTCTCTCCAGGCTCTCCCTCGTCTCCCAGGGCCAGCCCACCATGAAGAAGGCGTGGGTCCAGATCCCCAGCTCCCTGGCCTTCCTCACCACCCTCCTCACATGAGAGGGTGAAAAGAGCTTCCCCATTCTCTCCCTGAAGAGGGGATCCCCGTGCTCCAGGCCGAAGCTGAGGAAGTAGCAGCCGGCCCTCCTCATCTCCTCGAGGAGGTCCGCGGTCAGGGTCCTCACGTCTATCCCGTTGGGGGTGGCCCAGCACACCTCCACCCCCCTTCTCACCATCTCCCTGCAGATCCCTCTCATCCTCTCCCGGTCCAGGGAAAGGTTGTCGTCCTCGAAGTGCACCTCCTCCGTCCCCCATCTCTCCACCAGCCACTCGATCTCCTCCACCACGTTCGCCGGGGAGCGGGCCCTCCAGCACCCCCAAACCAAGGGGACGGAGCAGAAGAGGCAACGGTTGGGGCACCCCCTGCTCGTGAGCACGGGAGCCGCCCTCCCCCTCACGGCGGCCGCGTGCCCCTTCACCCTGGAGTACTCCTGCAGGGGAAAGAGGTGCCAGGCGGGGAAGGGGAGGGAGTCCAAGTCCCGGATAAGGGGGCGCGGCGGGTTCCTGATTATCTTTTTACCCCTCCTCCACGCTATCCCCCTCACCCTGCCTGGCGAACCTCCCCTCTCCAGCACCTCCGCCAGCTCCCGCATCGTCTCCTCGCCCTCTCCCACCACCGCAAAGTCCGCCCCCCACGCCACCACCTCCTCGGGCTTCAGCGAGGCGTGCACCCCTCCCACCACCACCCTCGCCCCCGTCTCCCCGAGCTCCCTCACGAGGGCCTCAACCTCCCCCGCCAGGGTCGAGGAGACGCAGCTCACCCCCACCGCCTCCGCCCCCCAGGCCTCCGCCCTCCTCCGGACTTCCCGGGGGGTAAGGCCCACCCTCACCAGCCCTCCCCGCTCCTCCCTCCTGTTCAGGCCGGAGAGCGCGGCATCGAGCACTTCGACCTCGTGGCCGTGGGCCTCCAGATAGGAAGCCACGTACGCCAGGCCCAGCGGGGGGGAGAGCCGGAGGGCGGAGGGAAGGGAGAGGGAGGGGGGAGAGACCAGGAAAACCCTCATCCTCCCACCCTCCTGGCCCCCACCAGCGGGAGGAACCGGGCCACTTCCCCCCGCACCAGAAGGGGGTGCAGGCGCCTGAGGAGAAGGGACCTCCTTATCTCCTCTCCCATGAACTTCCTCCAGAGTTCCTCGTACTTCTTCAGGAAAGAGGCCTTGAAGCATCCCTTCCTCACGGCCTCCGCCGCCACCGATCCCGCCAGGTAACCCGTGAGGAGGGCCGCGTAAATGCCAGCCCCCGTGAAGGAATCGTTCAGTCCCCCCGCGTCCCCCGCCAGGAGCAGGCGGGAGGAGTAGGTGCGGCAGGGGGGAGAGGAAGGAAGGGGGGTCAGCTGCACCTCCAGGGGCGGAAGACCCTCCCTCCTCCTGAAGGCCTCCCATCTCTTCTCCACCTCCCGCGC
>CALJER010000002.1 GCA_938074535.1 uncultured archaeon | reverse complement strand
CACCGACCTAGCACATGAGAAGGAAGAACCAGAGGGGGATGCAAACCATTTTCCCCCTCAGATCGAACACATCCCTCGTGACGAGAATGCCGAACGGCGACCCGTGCTCCCTCATGAACTCCTCGATTCCCCGCAGCTTTTTCTTATCGATGTCTGCCAGGTAGGTGACCTCAATGGGTATGGGCTTTTGGGAGACCTCCATCACGATGTCGACCTCGCCCCTAGGAGTTCTCCAGTAGAAGAGCTTGGCGGGGGGCCCGGCCAGGTAGAGGTGCAACCTCAAACAGTGCTCGTGCACTACAGTTTCAACGACTTTTCCCATCATGTTGTGGTTTCCCAGAAGGGCCTCCTCCAGCTGGCCGAGCAGGGCGTTTCTCAGGCCGATGTTCGATACGTAAACCTTGTCCTGCTTCCTTATCCTGGCGGCGCGGCTCTTGGAGTAGAACTCGCTCCTCGAGATGAGAAAAACCGCCTCCAGATAGTCTATGTAGTTTTTGATCGTGTCCAGCTTGGTCGACAGGGTGCTGGAAAGGGCTGAGTACTCCACCAAGCTTGAGGAGGCGGAGGCGAGCAGAACCACCAGTTCCTCAAGGACCACGGGGTCGCGGACACCGAAGATCTGCACCACATCCTTGTAAAGCGTGAGGCTCAGGTAATCCTTCAGTTTCCGGGCGCACACCCTCAGGGAATCCTCATCCAAAAGCCCCGGGTACCCATCCTTGAGGAGATACGTTTGGAGGAGGGCCTTCAGGGAAGCTTCATATGGGGTCAGGGCCGATCGCACCTCCTTTAGGGACTCGAAAAGTCTCCCCACCTCTCCGTCCCTTATCGCCCGCGCGAGGGCCCCCCTCGCCCGCAGGCTGAGAGTGTTAACAGCTTCCCCCGCTTCAGCCTGGTGGAACCTGACCACATCCACGAACTTCAGGGGGAGCATCACGTACGGTGCTATCCGCCCGACCAGGGATTCGGACGCGCCCCTTAGGACCTCGGAGCTTGAAGAGTGGGACACCACAAACTTCATCTTGTACTTGAGGTCGTACCACCCCTTGAGCAGCCTGCTCCAGCCGTCCACCCTGCAGACCTCATCCAGGAAGATGTAGACCGGTGCCCGGAGGTCCCCGAAAGCCTCACGCAGCACGCTGGTGGCATAGGCGTCGAGCACCTCGTTTATGGAGGTTCCGGGTCCCAAACGGGGATAGTCAAAGGAAAAATACAAGATCCGCTTTGGGTCGACCTTTTTCTCCTGGAGGAGGGAATCGATGAGCTGGTAGAGAATGGTGGTTTTTCCAACCTGTCTGGGACCTATGATTGCCGTGATTTCCTTTTCAGCAAGTTTATCCTTCAAAGTGAAGAAATCCCTCCTTTTAAACGGTGTTTTTAAAGTTTTGATTGGTTTTACGAACTCTTCTGGCACAATCCCGCTTATCCACCAGGGGTTTTGCTCGTAAAGGGCACCAAGCACTGCCTGCTCGTTTCCCATCTTTACCATCATACTGGTAATCTTGTTTAAAAACATTACCGTTGTACTGGTAATGTTTACCAAAAACATTGCCAACATGCTGGTTTCCGATTCCTGAGTTCGCTTGAGGGACGTCGAAAACCACCCTGCCCATTGTCTGCGGGATTCCCCCCGGTCCAGCCGGCTGCGCGGGCCTGGTTCCTCTCCGGCCGGTCCTCTCCTGGTTTTAAACTCACCGCGCTCGAAAAATGAAGGATGTGCAGGCTTCTGGGGATAATCGCGAACAGGCCGGTGGACGCCCAGTTTTCCCTGGAGCGTTTTCAGGAGTACTCGGAAGCCAACCCGGATGGATGGGGGATAGGCTGGTATGAGAAAGGCCGCGCGCAGGTTTACAAAGAAGGAGGGATCCGTGCTGACGAGAGCGAGCAGTTCCGGGAAATGAGGAAAAAGGTGATGTCAAAGATTATACTGGCGCACGTCAGGAAAGGGACAGGGGCTCCACCTGTCAAAGAAAACTCCCATCCCTTCCTGGATCGGAACTGGATCTTCGCCCACAACGGCCAGGTGGACGGGGATCACCTGAGGTCCCTCCTGAGGGAGGAGCGCAGGAAGAAGATAGAGGGGGAGACGGACTCCGAGGTCTACTTCCACTGGCTCCTGCAGAACATCGAGGAGTGCGGGGAGGTGGAGGGAGGGATCAGAAAGGCCGTGGGGGAGGTGGTCGGGAGGTACCACACGGGGCTGAACTTCCTGCTCTCCGACGGGAGGAGGCTCTACGCCTTCAGGTATGCGGATGCCCCCAATGCCGGCTACTACTCCCTCTACAGGCTCCGCAGGCCTGCGGACCTCTCCTCCCGCTCGGAGGAGACCGGGGCGCTCATCGGGATCAAGCAGGCCAGGGGGGAGGAGGCGGTCCTGGTGTGCTCGGAGGGGCTGACCGACGAGGAGTGGAGGGAGGTGGGGCTCGGGAACCTCCTGATAGTTCACCCCGATCTGAAAACGGAGGAGAAGCGGATCCTGCAGCCGCGGGCATCGGGCTAGATTCTCCCCGGGGAGCGGATAAAAGCGGGCGTCGGGGGACCCGCCGCTGCGGGTTCATTCCCCCTCTTCGGGTTAAAGAAGGTGGGAAGAAGTCTGGAGCTCATGGCGGGCTTGCTCGGGGCGCCGGCCGCGTCACTCGACCAGGACCTCGTTCATGGGGTTGAGTTCCCCGACCATCCTTCCCTCCTTGAAGACCCTCACCCGCCGGTCGCCCTCCGAAACCACCACCCCCACCGCCCTCGTCATCTTGGTCACCCTGGCGACCGCGCGGTGGCGCGTTCCGAGGCCGGAGGGGAGGTCTATCTCGGCGTTCTCGGCCCGTAGGTACCTGTCGGCCGCCAGGATCACACCGTTCGAGTCCACCACGAAGGCCCCCTCGCACGCCAGCGAGTACCGCTTGATCAGGTACCAGTTCCTCCGGTCGAGCACGGAGATCTCGTGCCCCTTGAAGGGGTTTATCCCGATCTGCTCGGAGAGCTCCATCACGCGCGCCTCGTCCCCCACCGTGAAGGAGGTCCCGACCGGCCTCCCCTCCATCCCCTCCCTGCCGATCTGCGTGGAGAGCTCGATCACCGCGTCCACGACGGGGCTCGAGCCCACGAGCTGGGCGATCACCGACTCGGTGCCCGTGGCTGAGTGGATGAAGAGGGTGTCGGCCTCCGACCCTGGTTTCGGCCCTATCAGGCACACCAGGAGCTCCCCCCTCCTGATCACCCCCTCCCTGAGCCCCGCAGAGATGGCCTGCTGGATCTCCCCGATCCTGCTGAAGACGCTCGCCGGAACCCTGATGACGGGGGCCCCGGAGGACCTCAGCTCCTCGAAGGTGCTGGGGTTGAGGGTGGCCGCGACGACCCTGGGCCCGTCCCGATCGACCATCTGCCGGAGGAGGCGGTAGGTCTGGCCGGTCTCGGTGAAGACCAAAACGGCATCTGCGCTCAGCTCGCGGGCCATCCGGACTGCTGCGGGGGCCATGATGTCGATTTTCACCGCTTCCTCCTCCCTTCGTTTGATACCCCGTTCCTCACTTTGCTTTTCGCTCGATTTATAATCGTGCTTTCTCCGCGTGCTGGACTTGGATACGGCTTCGTTCGGTTGAATGGGAGCCCGGCGAAGGCTTGAAAATCCTTGGCAAAAGTGCCAAACCCGTACGGGAGGGGTTTTGTGGAAAAGGAGGCGTGTCGGCCGAAAGGGCGCTCGGCGCCGGAAGGTTTTACTGAGGGCCAAGCACGGCCTGTCCGATCCCCTCCGCCGCCGTGCGGGCAGCATTCCCTTGAAACTTCGCTGTACTGGTGGCCATTGCCAGCATGCCGGTTCTCCAGACCACAACCTCCACATCCGGCTTGGGGTCACTGTTGGACCTGGAACGAAGCTCGCCGGAGACTGAACACGGACCTGAGGGTCGAGAAAATGGGAACCCGTTCGGAAAAAGCGGCGGAAGGGCTGGTCGGTGGCGGGGTGCGCTGGTTTTGAGCCACCTCCGGAAGCCACTTCGCCAGCAGGCTGAGGAAAGGGGCATCCCTCAGCCCCTTCGGCGTCGGGTTTATTTCCTTCCCTCCCGAGCTAACGAAGATGGGAAAAAGTTTGACGGTCCTGGCCGGCATGCTCGGGGGGGCGCTGGCGGGCCTGCTGGCCTTCCAATTCTTCACTCAGATCCTCCCTTCCCTCCTCTACCAGCCCCCTCCCCCTCCCCCCACCGTCAGGGAGGAGAACGGCTACTACGTGGTCCACTACGAGTGGAGGTACCCCTCCGGACCCAGGGGAAAGACCTGGAGGTACGACACCAGGATCCCCGTGGAGGCCTACCGGTGGTTCAGGAGCAGGCCCAGGGTAAGGAACTACGCGGAGTACGTGGACAACCCCGCGGACGACCAGTGGATGGCCCACCTTGCTGGCCTGCTGGAGAACGCGGCCAGGGGAGAGGGCTGGGGGGAGTTCGAGACCCTGAGCTTCGTCCTCTCCTTCGTGCAGGGCTGGCCCTACACCGAGGATGTCACCACCGGGTACGACGAGTACCCCAGGTACCCCATCGAGACCATCGTGGACGGGGGAGGGGACTGCGAGGACACCTCCATCCTCTTCGCCTCCCTCGTGAAGGCCATGGGGTACGACGTGGTGCTCCTCTACCTGAAGCAGGACAGGCACATGGCCGTGGGCGTGGCCATCCCACAGAGCATGGTGGAGGGATGGAACAAGGGCTATCCCCTCACCTACTACACCTACGGCGGGAAGATTTACGCCTACTGCGAGACCACCGGGCAGAACTGGGAGCTGGGGCACAAGCCGGAGCAGCTGAAGAGCACCACCGCCGAGGTGGTGCCCCTCTGATCCGGTTTCGGAGCCGGGGGCCTGAAGGGCAGTTTTGGCCTTGAGGGGGAGGGGGTGCGCTTGGGAAGGGAAACGGGCTCCGGGCAGACCGCTCCCGCGTGCACTGCGGCTTGAGAAAGAAGCCTGTGCTCGGAGGCTCGGGTCCTCGCCCGCCCGATTGGGGGTCAGGGAGTTCCCCTCTTTTTTTTCTTCTATTTTAAGTAAGGTGAACATATATAAGAAAAAAGGAAAAAAGAGGGGATGATACCCGCCTCGGCGCTCAGGGTGATTCACGTACTTCTCAGCTGTGGGAGGGCTGTCTCCCTGCGTGAGCTCTCCCGGGAGTCCGGGGTTGCCCTCTCCAGGTGTTCTCGCTACGTCAACGAGCTGGAAAGGCTGGGCTACGTGAGGAAGAGACCGAGGATAAAGGTGGTGAACGAGGAGCTGGTTTACCTGCTGGCCTACGGTCGCCCGCTGAGGTCCCTCCCCTGCACCGGCTTCGAGAGCCTGGAGAGGCCCGAGTACCTGATCGGGAAGATTGCGGAGCTTGCGGGCGGGCTCACCTACGCGTACACCCACCTGGCCGGAGCCGAGCTCATCGCCCCATACGTCGTGCCGAACGAGATCTACATGTACGTCGGGGAAGGGGAGGAGGAAAAATGGACCGAGCTCTTCGAGAAGAATCAGATCTACCCTAGCAGCAGGGGCTCCATTCGCCTGGTGGTCTCCGACCTGAACCCCTTCTACGGTGCCAGGACCGTGAGGGGCATCAGGGTGGTCTCAGACTCCCTCCTCTTCGCCGACCTCTACAGCTGCGGGGGGAGGGAGCGCGAGGCGGCGAAGTTCCTGGCCAGGCAGGTGGGGCTGAAGGTATGAGCTACGATCCCTCGGAGACCGAGGCATCGAGGAGGATCCTCCTGGAGCTCCTGGATGAGCTGGGCTTCAGCCGGGACTTCGGTCTGGTGGGAGGATGGGCGGTGCACTCCCTGATAGGCGGGAACTTTCTCAGGGCAACCGGGCGGGAGTTTCTGAGGTCCAGGGACATCGATGTCTTCATCAACTGCGCGGGCAGCTTCCCGCGCGTGTTTTCGGGGGCCATAAGGAGGATAGGTTTCGTGCCCGGAGAGCACAGGTTCAGGTACACCCTGGTTCTGGACCGGGAGTCCATGAAAAAACTCAGCGAGGAGGAGGCGAGGGGGAGGCCCGTCTTCAGCCTGATCCACGTGTTTCTCGACGTGCTGGGCAACAGGGAAAGCGGGGAGGTGGGCGTCTGGCCCAACGGGATCGTTGCCGAGATTCTGAGGAGGGGGGCAACCAGGCCCCTGTTCATGGAAGGGAGGAAGGTGCAGGTCCCGACCGAGGACTTCCTCTTCTTGCTGAAGGTGGATTCCTTCCTGAAGGGGGAGACGAGGGAGAAGCGGATGAAGGATGCCTGCGATCTCTACGGCCTGCTGTTCTATTCCTCCCCCAGGATCCTCGAGCTCCTGAAGGAGGAGGGGTGGAAAGCCGGAATGGCTTCTAGAGGGCTCAGGGCGCTGCTTGAGGAGGAGGCTCCGGAGTTCATAGGGGAGGCCCTCTTCGGGGACAGATTCAAGGCTGGACTCGTGAGGAGGAACCTCCTCAGGCAGCTGGAAGTCCTCGAAAGGTGAGCCGGAAACGCGGGCCCGAGCCTCCGGCCCGGGGACCGGCAACGCCGGGCATTTCCCGCCCGCGGATTATGAGCCGGGCCCCGCCTGGAGGATGGGGCCCGGCGGAGGGTCCGGTCTCAGGGGAGGGGAACGGGCTTCCCCCTCTCCGGGCAGACCACCTCCACCCCCGTGTGCTCCACGAACCTTCTGAAGAGCTCCGGCCTCTCGCAGTGCACCACCACGACCTTCTTCGGGGAGAGCCTCTCCACCATCTCCGCCAGCTCCAGGGAGGTGGCGTGCCCTGAGGCGTGGACGTGGAACATGGGCATGCCCAGCAGCTCCAGCCAGTTCGCCAGCTTCTCGAACTCTATCTCCCCCTCCTCGTCCCAGGGCTCGCTCTCCGAGTAGATGAAGAGGGAGCCGGGCCCGGGCCTGATGCTCAGGAGCTCCAGCATGTCGTAGTAGGTGGCGAAGAGCAGCACCTCCCCCTGGTGCTCCGAGACCCAGGAGCTGTCCACCGT
>CALJER010000001.1 GCA_938074535.1 uncultured archaeon | reverse complement strand
GCTCGAAGAGCTTCTTCCTCACCAGCTGGTGCCTCACCAGGGGCTTTCCCCCCTGCACCCTCTCCCTGCAGTACCTCAGGGCCTCCTCGAAGGCCGCCCTCGCCAGCCCGACGGAGGAGGCGGCCATCCAGGAGCTGGTGATGCAGAGGATCTGCGGGAGGGTCACGAGACCGGTGGAGGGATGGAGGGCTCCCTCGGGCAGGGTCATGTAGCCCTCCGGTATCCTCACGTTCTCGAACACCAGCTCCCCCTGCGGGCAGTCCCTCTGGCCCAGCTTCAGGATGGGCGGCCCCTTCCTCACCCCCGGAAGGTCCAGGGGGACCACGCATCCTGCCCCCACGCTTCCCCTCGCTATGTCCAGGTTCACGTGCAGGGCCGCGTGGGTGGCCACCGGGGCGCAGGAGATCCAGGAGGACTTGGCCCCCGAGATCACCCACTCCCCTCCCTCCTTCACCGCCCTCACCTGGCCGGGCGTGAAGCGCCCCGCTTCCTCCCCCTCCAGGATGAGGTCGCAGGCCAGCAGCCAGTCGGAGCCGTGCTCCGGCTCCGTCACTCCCCAGCACCCCTGGTACCTCGCCTGATCGTCCTCCAGCCAGGGGCGCACGAAGTTCTGGTTGAGTTCTTCGTCGAGGCCTGAGGCGGAGAAGAGGATGGGGAAGAGGTCCACCCCGAGGGCTATGGAGAAGCCCGAGCTTCCCCAGGCTAACTCCTCCACCATCATGTGCACCATCCTCCCGGAGAGGCCCTCCCCTCCGAAGACCTCCGGGACGGGACCCCGGTGGTAGCCCAGGCGCTTCCAGGCCCTCAGGACCCTCCAGTAGGGGGAGTCCCTCCTCACCACCTTCTCGGGGTACTCGTCGGAGGGCATCCTGTCTATTTCCACGGAGGCCGGCCTCACCACCTCCTCCGCGAAGCGGTGGACCTCCTCCTTCAGGAGCCTCTCGTCCTCAGAGATCTCCTCTATTTCCGCGTAACCCACCTCTACACCCTGTACTCCTTCTGGACCTCTATGATCCCCAGGGTCATGTCGAACTGGAAGTAGAGGGCTGCCACCAGCTCCTTCACGGGGATGCGGTGGATGGGGTCCGCCACGGAGGGGGAGTCGTAGGTCACGGAGGCCGGTCCCGTCCAGATGGTCTCCCTGCCCTGGGGATCCCTGTGGAAGTCTATCAGGCCGTACCACTTCACCAGCTGGGTCAGGCCGTCGCCTCCCCTGATGGGGGGGAGGTGCCTCACGGACAGGAGGGGGGTGGGGCGGGGGAGGATGGAGTTCACGAGCTCAGGCGTCACCCTCTCGTCCGGCTTCAGGGTGAAGGTGAGGAGCCTCTTCCCCCTCGGCCTCTCCATGGTGGCCTGGATCAGGTCGTACTCCTGGAGGAACTCGATGTGGGCCAGCTTCTTCGGGGCCCCGGCCAGCTCCCTCCCCGCGGCCATGGCGGCGTCGTTGGTCACATAGATGTAGGGGATGTAGTACCCCAGCTCCCCCTTCGCGTCCTTTGCCTGGATCACGGAGAGGAACTCATAGTATTCCCCCACCGTGGAGAAGGAATAGTGGGAAATCCAGAGGCCCGCATAGGGGGGATCGGAGAAGAGCTCCACCCCCTCCGGGAGGAGGGCCTCCACGCTCCTGTCGGTCTCCACCATGGCCAGCAGGCAGTCGCAGTTTCTGTACTCTATCTTCAGCTTCTCCGCCGGGGTCCCTGGCGAGAGGCCTGCGCCGTACAGAGGGGAATCGAAAGGAATGGAGTAGCCCTCTTTCCCTCCCCGGAGCACCACGGTTTTTATTCCGCGTCGGGGTTTAAAAAAATTAGCCTGGTTTTTCCTGCGGTTCGCTCCCGGAGCCTCACCGAGCATAAGCCCTGCTTTCCGGGCCTTTTCCCGCCGCCGAGGAATATGGGGCACCGGGAGGTGCACCAGCTCACCCCCCCAGCAGCCACTTCCAGAGCGGCCTGTACACGATCCTCTTTTTCCCGCTTTTTTCCTCCCCCTCGAAGTCCTCCGTCAGCACCAGTCCTTCCTTCAGTTTGAACTCTTCCATCGCCTTTATCAGTCCCCCTACTTCCCTCTTCTTCGTCTCCTCTTCGGTCGGATCCCAGCACACCTGGATGAGTTCCTCCACCTTCAATCCCCTCTTTACAACGAAGTCGACCTCCCTCAGCTGGCGGTCCCTCCAGTAGAAGATCTCGTGCCCCGGCGGCTCAAACCTTCGCCTCAGCTCTATGTACACAGCATTTTCAGCCAGCCTCCCGAGATTTTCGGTGAATTTTGTGGAAAAGCGGTTGATCACCCCCGTGTCGACGCAGTAGATCTTTCTGGGGTACTGCATCCTGTCCTTGATCCCGTACGAAAATATCTCCAGGGGGAAAAGGAGGAAGACGGACTCGGAGTACTTCAAAAAGTTCGCCAGCGTCTTCTTGCTGCACTTGATTCCAGTGCTCTTGAAATACTTTTCCACCTTGCTCAGGCTCAGGTAGGAAGAAAAATGGTTGAGGGCGTAGCGCAGGAAGCCGTCGAGCAGGGCTAGGTTCTTCACCCCGTACCGCTCCACGATGTCCTTGTAGAAGATGGTTTCAAAATACGAGGAGAGCAGCCTCCCCTTCGTCTCCCGGTCCTCCTCGAGGACGACCTCCGGAAACCCGCCGAATTCCAGGTATTCCCTCAGGAGTTTCAGCACCTCTCCCTTTTCCTCGCTGTACTGGATCTCCGCCAAGCCCTTGACGGGGTATTCCTTAGCCTTCAGGAACTCGGCGAAGGAGAAGGGGTAGAGGGTGAAGCTCAAGCACCTCCCCCTCAGGGAGGTTGCGAGCTCCCTGCTCAGGAGCTTGGAAGAAGAACCCGTTATGAAAATCCTGAATTTCCTCTCGTCATGGATTCTCCTGACCCACTTATCCCAATCCCTGACGTTTTGGATTTCGTCCAGAAACATGTAGACCGGCTTCTTCTCATCCGGTTCGAAAACTTCCCTGTGGGCCACAAGGAGCTCCGCCAGGTCGCCGGCGTCCAGGTTCCTCAGCCTCTCGTGCTCGAAGTTTACGTAGACGATGTTGTCTTTCCCCAGCTCCCCAAGCAACCGCTTCATCGTGTTGAGGAGCAGGTAGGTCTTCCCGCATCTCCTCACACCCACGACGGAGATCACCTGGGCCGGGGACGCGGGAAGGGTGAGCTCCCGGCTGACCATCTCCGGAAGCTCTAGCTTTTTCCACCACACCAGAACGGCTTTAAAATCCTCCCTCCGCATTTTATCGTCTCTTTTAGGAAACAATTATTTATAAGAATTGTTTCCTTGAGGAAACAATACTAAAAGCACTCGCCGAACTCTAGGAACCGCCGCCCTCCCCGGAGGTCCCACCACCTTTCTGGTTCGGAGCCCGGTGAGGTGGAGTACCTTCAGCAGGTCCCCCCAGCAGCCACTTCCAGAGCGCCCTGTACACGATCCCCTTTTCCCGCTTTTTTCCTCCCCCTCGGAGTCCTCCGTCAGCACCGGCCCCTCCCGGAGACCGAAGTGGTCCACGAAATCAACCTCCCTCTGCCTGAGGTCTCTCCAGTAGAAGATCTCCAGCTCCGGGTTCTGCACCACCCTCCCCCCTGAGCTCCGCCGCCACCAGATTTTCTGCGACTTTCCCTAGGTTCTCCCTGAATCTGAACCCAACGGTGTTCGCCAACCCAACATCCGCTGAATAAACCTTCCTCGTGATGTTTTCCCGTTCCTTCACAGACCAGGAAAAACGCTTGATGAAGAAGAGGAGATTTGCAGTTTCCAAGTAGGAAGAGAATCTCCTCACGGTTTCGGTCGGTAGCTGCAGGAAACTGGAAATCCCGTTGAAGCTGATGGGTGGGGGAAGGTTCGTGAGGTAAAATCCCGCGAGGGCCTTCAGCTTGTCGGGTTTCCTTATCCTGAACCTCTGTGCAACATCCCTGCCTATGGTCTTCATAGTAACTCCTGAGGGTCCTCGTTCTGCAGTCGGGATCTTCGTCCAAAACTATTTCAGGAAACCCTCCCGCTTCCATGTAGTCTCTGAGGAGGCCCCTTATCCTGGAGGAGTCCAGCAGGAGGTCCCTCGCCCCCATCTCCAGCCCCCGGAAGCCGAGGAACTCCCTGAAGCTCAGGGGGAAGACCTCAAAGTAGATCTGCCTGCCCGTGAGGACGGTTGCCAGCTCCTCGCTCAGGAGTTTGGAGGAGGGCCCTTACAAGCCGTTCCCATCTTTCTACGCTCTGGATTCCGTCCAGAAACACGAAGGGCTTTTCTGAGGGCTTCTTCGAGATAGGCCTCGTATATCCTCTGGGGGAGGCTGACATCCGCCCCTTCGAACTCCGGCTCCTCGAAATTCACGATTAGAGTGCTGCTCCGGTCGGCGCCGGCTCCCATCAGTTCCTTCACCGTCTGCTTCATCAGGGTGGTCTTTCCCGATCTTCTGTCACTTAACTCTGGGGAGATTTGTCGCCCATTCCCGGTTCCAGCCGCGAGTCTTCCAGCTCCTCCTTCAGCTCACAAATGAACTCCACCTTCCGGGGAACCCCCTTCCGCGCAGAGGGGGAGCCCATGCACCCTCTTCCTCCCCTCTACCACTTCTTGTACTTCTGGATCTCCTCGGTGAGGTCCACGCTCGTGAGCATCACCGTTCTGCAGCAGTACCTCTTCAGGCCCAGCCCGTCCAGCACGGCTTTCGGGTCCTCGCCCGCCTTGACCCTCCTGTCGAACTCCTCGTATTTGTCGCCCAGGAGCTTCCCGCAAGTGATGCACCTGATGGGCCTCATCCCCTCACCTGTAGCTCTTCTGGTACTTGGCCCTGGCCCCGTACCCCTCGGGCTTCTTGGGCAGCTTGAAGCGGGTGTCGCTCTTGATGAGGGTCCAGTCGTACTGCCTGAAGGTCTCCCTCAGCTGGGGATTCTCCTCCCTCGCCCACTCTATCAGTCCCCTGGCCAGGGCCGTCCTGGCTGCGTCCGCCTGCCCCATCACCCCTCCACCCTTCACGTTCACCCTCACGTCCACCTTCTTGGCCAGCTCACCCGCCAGCAGGAGGGGCTCCATAATCTTGAGCCTGGCCAGCTCTGGGCCGTAGATCTCCAGGGGGACGCCGTTGAGGTAGACCCTCCCGCTCCCCTCGGTCAGCACCGCCCTGGCCACGGCGGCCTTCCTCCTTCCCGTCGCTATCACCGTCTTCAAAGCTTTGCCCCCAGCAGCCTACTCAGCTCCCCCACCTTAATAAACCGCGTCCTACCCAGCTTCTCGGCCTCCGCCTCCGGGAACCTGGCCAGCTCCCTCCCCTGGAGCTCGGGGGGGACACCCACGTGCACCCTGAGAAGGCGGTAGGCCTTCCTCCCCCTTTCCCGGTGCTTGGGCAGCATCCCCCTTACGGTGAGCCTCACCAGGTCGTCAGGGCGTCTGTAGTGGAAGGGTCCTTTCCTGGGATTGGCCAGGTTCCTGGTCTGGAACCAGGCCTGGTAGGAGGCCAGCACCCCGGGCTTCTTCCCCGTGATCAGCACCTCCTCCGCGTTCACGATGGTCACCCTCTCCCCCTGCAGGAGGCGCTTGGCCACCACGCTGGCCAGCCTCCCCAGCACGTGGCCCCTTCCGTCCACCACCAGCATCCTCTCACTCCACTATCCTAAGGTTCTTCCCCTCGGGGTTCCGCTCCAGGAGCTGCGCCAGGCTCAGTACCTCCCCTCCGGCGCTCGCGATCTTCCTCCTGGCTGTGCTGGAGAACCCGAAGGCGGCCACCTTTAGAGGCTTGGTGAGCCGGCCCGCCGCCAGCACCTTCCCCGGCACCACCACCGTTTCCCCCTCCTCTGCGCACCGGTTCAGCCGGCTCAGGTTGACCTCTGCCCTGCTCCTCCTGGGCCTGGAGAGCCTCTCCGCCAGCTCCAGCCAGACCCCGGCTCTCCTCCTTCTCCCCTCTTCCCTGAGCCTCCTTATGAGCCCCCTCAGCACGGGGTTGGTGGGTCCGGTAGGACGCATACCTTCACCTCTGCGTTCCGGCTTAAATGGGCTTTCCCCCCAAAAGCTTTTAGCAGGGGCGAAAAAAAGAAGAATTGGAGCTGGCGGAGGAAGGGGGGGTGGGAGGATGGGAGTTGCCGTACGCCAGCAAGCTGGAGCTGAAGGGCTTTAAGTCGTTCAGGGATAGAACCGAGCTTCCCTTCTCACGTGGTCTGACGGTCATAGGGGGCCCCAACGGTTCAGGCAAGAGCAACATCGTGGATGCCCTCTGCTTCGTGCTCGGCTGGATGAGTGCGAAAACCATGCGCGCGGAGAGGTTCTCGGACTTCCTCTTCAGGGGGAAGGGCAAGAGCTCTCCTTACGCGGAGGTCTCCCTCCACTTCAACAATGAGGACGGCGGTCTGCGTGTGGGTTCGGAGAGCGTTGTGATCACGAGGAGGGTGGACAGAGAAGGAAGGTCCGCCTACATGCTGAACAGGAAGCGCCTGAGCAGGCAGGAGGTGGTAGACCTTCTGGGCAAGGATCTGGGGCTGGGGGAGTACAACTTCATCCTGCAGGGGGACGTGGGACGCTTTGCGAACATGAACCCGCTCGAGAGGAGGGAAGTCGTGGAGGAGCTGGCGGGTATAGCGGAGTACGAGGCCAAGAAGGAGAGGTCCTTGGCTGAGCTGAACAGGGTGGAGGGGAGTCTCTCCTCCCTCGGGGCCCGGCTTGGGGAGATCTCCAGCACGCTGGAGAGGCTGAGGGTGGAAAGGGAAAATGCCCTCCGTTACCGGGAGCTGAAGGGCAGGCTGGAAGAGGTGAGGGGGAAGCTTCTCTGGTTGAAGAGGGAGAAGTGCAGGCGTGAGCTCTCCAGGGTGAGGGAGAGGAAGGAGGAGCTTGGTAGGAGGGTGGAGGAGCTGGGGAGGAGGCATCGGTCGCTGGCGGAGAAAATCTCCGCCCTGAGGGAGGAGGAGAGGAGGCTGGGTGAGGAGATAGAGGAGGCGGCTCCCGCGCTCGAAGCCGAGAAGTGGAGGCAGAGGGTGAGGGACCTGCAGGAGCAGCTGGAGTCCCTCAGGAGGGACGAGGAGGAGGTGAGGAGGGAGAGGGAGACCCTGGAGGAAGAACTCAGGAGAGCGGGTCCCCACCTGAAGGAGCGCCTCTCCAGGTTCAGGGAAGGCTGCCGCACGTTCCTGGAGCTCAGCTCGGCTTTCCTGAGGAGGAAGTACAGGTCCCTGGAGGAGGCCATGGGCGATTTGAGGGAACTCAGGAGGGCCGTGGAGGAGCTTGGCACCCTGCTCAGGGAGGTGGAGGAGGGAATGGGGAAGAGTGAGGTCCCCTCCAGCGCCAGGGAGAGGATGCTCTACCTCAGTGCCAGGCTTGCCCAGGTGGAGAAGAACCTGAGGGAGACCCAGGAGAAGCTCTCCCAGGCGGAGAAGGAACTGGAGAGGCTTTCCTCCCAGGAAGAGAAGGCGAAGGCTGAGGTGGAAGAGAGGAGAAAAAGAAGGACGGAGCTCAGAAAGAGGCTGGCTAGGCTGGAGGAGGAGGAGGGCTCGATAGGCGGGAAGCTGAGGGAGCTGGAGCAGCAGAGGGGAGCCGCGGAGGCGGAGGAGAGGGCCCTCTCCCTCAGGCTGGAGGAGCTGGAGAGAGAGGCCTCGGAGGTGAAGG